>JBAQCK010000138.1:0-115102 GCA_049294075.1 Bacteroidales bacterium
CTTCATCGAACCAAATGTAAATCTTCAGGATCATGAAATAATCCTGATTCTTTCACTTCTCGTCGCGGTAGTTCAATTCAGCTGTACTCACTAATAATATGTGGCGAATGTTCAGAACGTACCCATGCTTCATGAGAAAAATGATTTGCAGGTTTCCGGATTTTTTGGCTGATGGGATGAATCTAAGTGCATTGAGCTTCAGTCAGCATTTGCCGCCGCGGAAAACATTGGTGTTTTAGCCAATTTTATGACTGCCTGGGGAGGAAATGTCTCTGACAGAGATTATGGAAGAGGCTCATTTATCAGGGGGATTGATTCTCACAATCCCGGTAAAATTGAAAATTAATCCTGAATTAACTTCAGAATAACACACCAGCCAAAGCAGCTAAAACCTGAAATCTGCCATTCCTGAAATCTCACTGGTCATAATCCCCGGCCGCCTCAGGCTGGTAAAGAATTTCCTCTATCCTGATCCTTGTCAGTCCGGCAGGAACTACCCACTCAATTTCATCTGACACCCTGTAGCCGATGAGAGCAGTTGCAATGGGAGAAAAAATAGATATTTTATTTTCCTTTATGTTAGCCTGGTCGGGATAGACGATTTTAAAGACAACCGTCTTTTTTGTATTTGCAAAGCTTATCTTCACCTCGGAGTTCATGGTCACAACATCAGCCGGCATCTCCATGGGTTCCACAATACTTGCATTCCCCAATTCATTGAGCAGTTTCCCGGCTTCGGCTGGATTGATAGTACCAGAAAACTTTGCCTTTTCTATTCTCTTAAGGATCCTTGCGTGATCCACACGGCTTAATGTGATCTTCTTCATTTTAATTAGCTTTTGTCCGGACAGGTCTTTTCACCGCCTGCACCTGATTAATATTTTTACCATTATTTGCGCTGGCCTGGACGTCGATCTGCGCGTTTACGTGATTCATGTTGTCTGTTAAAATCTTTTCTGCGTTTGCTCTGATTGTTTTCATTTCAAAATTTTTGTTTAGAATTATTTGTTAAAAAAAAGGGAGCTATAAAGCTCCCCCTGTTTGGTATAGTGCATTATAGACCGTTCAAAAGTCAGTTAATCTGTAATCATAAAGTTCTTTCTGTTCAACTGGTTTCATAGCCTGTTATTTTTTTGAAGGCGCAAGATAGGCCCAATTTCCTCATAAAGCAAAAATCAGGATTCTTTTAGAATCATTCTAAAGTTGCAACGGAGTCTGATCAAGGTCAAATTTATTTTAAATGATTATAAGGAAAATTACAACCAGTCGGGAAGAGAGGTGAAACAACCAAAGTCATGCCATTTCAACGATAGTACTGATTTCTTACTATATTTGTTATTACATTATAAGATAGATATGAAAACAAGATCGGTTCTTATTCTATTAATTATTGTCTTTTCATCTGGTATCATATACTCACAGGAAAAGATACGTGTTACAGGAGTTGTAACATCGTTCAAAACAATTCCTCTCCGGAATGTGTCCATACTTTCCTCCAGGACCGGTGACACGGCGACAACCGATTCCGCAGGCATTTTTTCGGTTCAGTGCATGAAAAAGGACGTTCTCAGGGTTTCCGCATCGGGGTTTATCCCCAGGAAGCAGAAGATAAAGGGAGTGTCTGTTTACAAGATTGATCTTGTTTACAGGGATGACCCTGCCAATTTTAACGAAGCCGTAAACAACGGACATATCTCTGAACGCGTTTTGAGGGATGCCTTAACATCGGGTACGGGAACACAAGTAAAGGATTATTCTAAATATAAATCAGTTTATGAAGCTATTGCAGGTGAGATATACAATGTCAGGGTAAACGGTAACATGATTGTGAACACAAAGCTAAGGTCATTTGACAGAACCCCGGAGGTGCTTTTGGTGGTTGACGACAAGATAGTATCTGATATCTCCTTCATTGGCACTGAGTATATCCAGTCGATTGAGTTCATCGATGATGTAGGAACAGCTCTCTACGGCTCGATGGGAGCAAATGGCGTCCTCAAGATCAAACTTAAATAAAAGGTGATGACCTTCCGGGAGCCCTTAATTCCGGGGCCGTCTGTTTCACCCCTCTCTCTTTTGATCATATTTCCCTGTTCATTAGAGTTATGTGGCTAAATATGCCTGAATTTTCAAATTATTTTAATTATAAAGACTTGGTCTTTAAATCAACAATCAATGAAAAACCAATTCAGAAAATCAATCTGTTCAGCCGGACTTCTTCTGCTGTTTTCCGGTATATCAGTTTCCCTAAGTTCGCAGGAGATAAACCTGGCGTATAATTATTCCGGCGGCAAGCCGGTCAGCTATCTTTATACCAGTGCCGTGGCTCAGATAATGGATATGCAGGGCCAGACCATGCAAACCGATGTCATTTCAGCTTTTGGATGCAGCGTGAAATCAGCAGGAATGCAGGGAAGCAATCTTGTGCTTGAAATTACAGCGGATACACTCGGACAGACAACCAACTCACCGATGGGTGGAGGGGGAGTCTCTGTAGCGGATATAAAAGGCAAATCATGTAAAATTGTCCTTTCCCCCGAAGGTAAAGTCATTGATCTTTCAGAAGCAGTTGCAATAAAGTTTGTTCAGGGTGAGGGAGCCGAATCAGACCTGAGCCAGACGCTCTATGATTTTTTCCCGAAGATGCCTGAAAAACCGGTAAAACCAGGAGACAACTGGAACACTACCGACTCATCAACGCTGAAGACCGCGACTATGACTCAAACCACGATCACCAACACCATTAACAAACTTGAAGGAATTGAAACCATCGATGGAGTTGAATGTGCCAAAATCCTCAAGGAGGGAACCGGAACGTTTGTCATGAGTCTTCAGGCCCAGGGGATGGACATTAACATAGGGGGACCCTTCACCAGAACTTCGGAATGTCTGGTTGCTGTAAAGGAAGGTCACCTTGTCAGTCAGACATCTTCAATGAAAGTTACCGGCGACCTCGATATTGCATCAATGGGTATGACCATGCCCATAACGATACAGATCAAGGATGCAACTAAAATAAATTGAGAAGGAAATTGCCAGATTTGAACAATTAAGTTTTAAATGTGTTTATTGTTTAAATATTAAGACATGAAGAAGACAGGTTTACTTTCAACTTTATTATTATTGATTTCAATGACACTTTTATCCCAGACCGGAAGCTTTTACGATTTCAAGGTGAAGACGCTTGAAGGGGATGACTTTGATCTTTCTTCCCTGAAGGGGAAAAAAGTCATGGTTGTCAATGTTGCTTCGAAATGCGGCTTCACACCTCAGTACAAGGATCTTGAAGAGATGTATAAAAAATATGAGGGAGAGCTTGTAATCATCGGATTTCCTGCCAACAATTTCATGAACCAGGAACCCGGATCGGCATCAGAGATAAGGCAGTTCTGCAGTCAGAACTATGGCGTGACCTTCCCGCTGATGGAGAAAATATCAGTAAAGGGCAAGGATATGCATCCGCTTTATCAGTGGCTGACTGAGAAGGAGAAGAACGGTGTGATGGATTCGGAAGTGAAGTGGAATTTTCAGAAGTACCTTATTGACGAGAATGGGAAACTGGTTGATGTCATGTATTCCAAGGAAAAGCCGGAGTCGGAGAAGTCCGCTAAATGGCTCTCGTCAAGATAAGCGATTTTTATTTTTTGATTGGGTTTATTTAAAAGCCGCATCAGCTTAAACTGTTGCGGCTTTTTCCCGCATACCACACGCCACAAGGGCTAAGTCTCCTCTTGCCATGGGAGTGCCTATTTGAATTTGTTTCGCAATAAACAACCGATCGGGATGAATGTTTAACCAAAACACCAGAATATGACTGGTAATAGTTTAGTTGTAGAAAGTGCAGGAGAAGAGTTAAAGCACGAAGGGGATGAACATTTTTGTTTCCCTTATATAATCCCTGTATTGCTGGCCGAATTTATCAATCATTTCCTTTTCTTCGGTTCTGGCGGTGAACCAGAGTGCAACAAGGTTTACCACACCTGCCGCGATGGAGGGCAGTGACAGATTTTTCATCATTATACCGGTGCCGAGAAGAAGAAGGGAAAAATAAAGAGGATGCCTTATTAGTCCAAAAACTCCTGATTTTACAAGTACTGTTGTATTCTCGAAATTCCCGACCGCCTTGCCTTTTCCCTTAAGGGTAAAATAGCCGGCCAGTCCTGCCCAGGCTGAAAGAATAATAAGAATCCATGAGATCAGCTGGTTCCACGAAAAAGGGTCATGGAACCAGTACAATATGTTCAGGAGCAGAAGTATTAAGATGGATTCAAAGGAAAAGAAACGCGGGATCCCGTGATGTCGTTTCTGTCTGATGGAATAGAACCACGAAAAGATAATTATTACTAATGTGCCTGAGATAAATGCCGGAACATTCACTGGTCAGATTATTTTTCGGGACATTTACCGCTGGTTTTCATCACATAGCTGTAAACCTCCACCTGGGAGCGAATTATTGGTTTGCTGCCGGGTTTTACCAGCTTATTTGAAAGCGCCGGATCCAGTTTCCTGGCCTTTACATTGTCAGACCACTGGATCTCGAAAATCTCCTTGAGCTCATTTTTGAGAGTCTTGTCGTACACGGGACAGGTCACCTCGATCCTGTGCTCTATATTCCTTGTCATCAGGTCGGCCGAGGAGATAAAGCACTCCTCATTGCCATCGTTACAAAAAATCATGAAGCGGGTGTGTTCAAGCAGGCGGTCGACGATGCCAATCGCCTTGATTTTGTCACTCAGGTTTCGTACGCCGGTTACCATTGAAAACATACCTCTTACAATCAGCCTGACTGTGACACCCGCCCGGTTTGCTTCGTAGAGCTGGTTAATGATCTCAGGATCAGTCAGGTTATTCAGTTTTAGGTAAATATAGGCTTTCTTTCCTGCTGCTGCATTCTTAATTTCATTTTCAATCAGCTGCGACATCCGGTTTCTAAGGAAGAAAGGCGACAGGATTATATGGTAATAATTGTCTTTCCTGTAATTGACGTTAAAAAAATTGAATGCCTTAAAGACATCGTTTGTGATTTTCTTGTCGGTTGTAAGAAGCAGGTGATCGGTATAGACCCTTGCAGTGTCTTCGTTGAAATTGCCGGTTCCGATAGCCGCGTACCTGTGAAGAATGTCATCCTTTGACCGGGTGATAAGGCAGAGTTTTGCATGGACCTTCAGTCCGGGTACCCCGTAAATCACTTTAACTCCTTCTTCCATGAGCTTGTTTCCCCAGAGAAGGTTGGCCTCCTCATCAAATCTGGCCTGCAGTTCCACTATTGTTGTGACTTTCTTACCGTTTCTGGCGGCATTGAGCAGGGCATTGATCACGCTTGAATTCCTTGCCAGCCTGTAGAGAGTTATCTGAATGGTGGTTACATACGGATCGATGGATGCCTCCCTCAGCAGATCGATAAAGTGTTCAAAGGGATGATAGGGGAAGAAAAGCATGATATCCTTTTTGTTGATGGCTGAAAGGATGCTTTTCCCGGGAATTATGTCCTTATGGTGGATGTGCCTGAATGGTTCGTAGTAGAACTTTTTCTTGCCGAACTGGGGGAATCTCATGAAATCCTTGAAGTTATGATACCTGTCGCCCGGAATCAGCGCATCGTCAACCCCGAAATTCAGCAGTCTGGTGAGCATCTTAAGCATATCTTTGGGCATCTCCCTGTCGTATATGAACCTTACGGGGCTTCCGTGCTTCCTTTGCTGAATGCTTCTGGATATCTTATCAATATAGCTTTCAGAGATATCGTCAGTCAGTTCAAGTTCCGCATCGCGTGTCAGTTTGATTGTGTAAGCCCTGATCTCATCAAAATCAAATATGAAGAATATGTCTTTCAGGCCAAACCGGATGATATCCTCAAGGAATATAATGTACCTGTTTTCATCCTTTTCCGGCAGGACTACCAGCCTTGGCAGTACGTTGGTAGGAATTTCAAGAAGTGCAAATTTCTTCTTTTCAACATTTTTCTTCGACAGTGATATAGCCAGGTATATTGCATCGTCGGTCAGGTTGGGCAAAACGCTGTCCTTATCGAACAAAAAGGGCATCAGCCTGTTCCGGACTTCCTTCAGAAAGAAATTCTTAACAAAATCGGACTGTTCGGGGTTGAGTTCCTTCTCGTTTATAATGTGGATATTATTCCTGGCAAGTTCCTGGAGCAGGCCCGTGTAAGCTTTTTCAAATCGTGCGTTCTGTTCAAGCACTATTTCATTTACTTTTTTGAGAGTGGATATAGGGCTGTATCCCAGAACATTAAGTGATTTGGACCCAAGCTGGGCCAGTCTTCGTAATGTAGCTACCCTGACCCTGAAATACTCGTCAAGGTTATTTGAATAAATTCCGAGGAACCTGAATCTTTCGAGCAAAGGCACATCCTTGTTCTCTGCTTCCTGAAGCACCCTTTCGTTGAAGGAGAGCCAGCTTATTTCTTTTGGGATGTATGTTTTGTTCATATAATTGCATCAGGTTTCAGAAAATACTCGACAGATCCCTTCCCGCGGAAAATATCCTTCCATGTATCGGTTTTGAATGACAGGCATACAATACCGCTCTTTGGGAGGACATCGCAGCCGGTCACCGATAGCAGGTTGGGAATTTCAGTAAACGAAGGATTGTGCCCGAAGAATATAACTGTATCTGTTTTTTCATCAAGTTTTCCGGTAATCCGGGAAAATGATTTTAAGGAAGCAGGAGAATAAAGACTTTCCTTAAGAATTATTTTTTCCGGATCATATCCAAGAACCTTTGCGAAGATCACGGCTGTCTCGTAAGCCCTGAAAGCAGGGCTTGAGACCAATACGGCTGGATTTTTCTCCTTCTTTTTCAGAACACGGGCCATTTTTTCTGAAACCATCTTCCCTTTTTCGGTCAGGGATCTCAGGTAATCATCATTTGATCCTGCATGTTCTTCAGCCTTACCATGGCGGACAAAAATCATTCTCTTCATAGAGGTTGTGTTTAAAGTTCAGAAACTTTTCTTATGAGTCAGTCTCCGAAGCTGGTTCCCATGTTTTTTGCCTTTACAACCATTCCGTTTTCAGGATTCACCAGGTTTATTTTACCTGCGATCTCTGGAAGGGGAACTGAAGTGATGTCATTTTTTCTCAGGGCAACCATTCTTCCGTATTCGCGTTTTGCAATCAGGTCCGCGGCGGCTGATCCGTATCGTGTTGCAAGAACACGGTCCATCGGTGAGGGACTGCCGCCTCTCTGGACATAGCCAAGCACCGTCTCCCTGGTTTCAAGTCCGGTCAGTTCGAATATCCTTCTGCTCAGATAATGTGCAGCTGATTCCTCCTTCACCGGGATCTTTATCCCTTCGGCCACCACTATAATCGAGTATGGTTTGTTATCCCTGAACCTGTTCATCAGGTATTCAGCAATCTTCTCTTCATCATACTTCACCTCGGGTATCAGAATCACATCGCCTCCGCCGGCAATTCCCGAATAAAGGGCTATCCAGCCTGCATTATGACCCATAACCTCGATTATCATTATTCTCTTGTGGGAATTGGCGGTGGAATGGAGCCTGTCGAGGGCTTCAGTTGCAATGTTGACAGCCGAGTCGAATCCAAAAGACTGATCAGTGCCGAAGACATCATTATCGATGGTTTTTGGAATTCCGATAATATTCAGACCTTCCTGGGATAGCAGGTTGGCTGTTTTGAGAGTACCGTTGCCGCCAATGCAAACCAGGCAGTCAAGTCCCATCTGTTCATAATGCTCTTTTATCAAATCCGGCTTCCTTAAATCGCTTTTGTTTTTGCCATCGCTCTTGAAAGGCTTTTCCCTGGAGGTTCCCAGTATTGTGCCTCCCAGAGTCAGTATACCGGAAAGGTCCTTTTCAGTCAGCTCCCTGTATTCCTTGTTTATAAGTCCGGTATAGCCATCACTGATACCTATAACCCTCATGTCGTATTTTACTATAGCTGTTTTCCCTACCCCGCGTATGGCAGCGTTCAGGCCGGGACAATCGCCTCCCGCGGTCAGTATCCCGATCTTTTGTCCGTTGCTTATTTTACCCATATGAAAAAATTACAAACAACAAATTTAATTCTTTTTGCGTGACGGCGCCACAAAATGATCAGTTAACATGGTTATTGGCAATCCGATAATTGGCTTTATTGTGCGAATTACATAACTTTAACCGGCTTATATGCTCATTATGATTCCATCACCTGCCGGTCATACTGCAACAACCGATTTCAAACCTGTCCTTTGCGGCTATATCATCGATGCCCAATCGATGATTCAACCTGGAAGGCTCCCGGGCCAGAGAGGTGTTCATGATGTCAGGGTGCTGATGAAAAAGGCGAGGGCTGCAATTAAGCTCCTCAGGAGCATCATGGATGAGGACTCTTTCAGAAGAGAATACGGTGCATTCCGGGAAACAGGCAGGATAATGAGTACATGGCGTGAATCGGCTGTGCACCGGAAACTGCTCATGGACTTCAGAAAGAGGCATCCGGCATTATTTACGCGAGTGAAGGATGAAGAGGTAATCAGGCAGCTGCTTGAAACCCATGATGATCCAGCATCTTCCGTTGATAAGATCAGGGAAGATCTTCTGAAGATCAAGGATATACTCCACCGTTCGTTGTCAAGGCTCAGGTTTCTGAATATGAAAGTTCCTGATCAGCGCCTTCTACTGGAAGAACTGGAACGATCGTTCACTCTGGTTTCTGATTGTTATCTGAATGCCCGGCATAATCCGAAGGATGTCAATATTCACGAGTTCAGGAAGAAAACGAAGGATTTGCTCTACCAATTATTCTTTTTCAGGCATCTGAATCCCAAAGCAGTAAGGAGTCTCGAAAGCAGACTGGATCAGCTTGCCCAGGATCTTGGCAAATACAATGATTATGCAGTGCTGCTTGGTACGCTGAACTACAAATACCAGACGGATGCAAACAACCCTGCACTTGATGAATTTGCAGTTATTGTCAGACAGGAGCAGGACAAGTATCTAATGCGGATCTGGCCGGCGGCATACAGAATTTTCAGGCCGGGCAAAGCGCTTCTGGTATGATCAGGATAAGGTGCATAAGCCGCGATGGCGTCAGGGAGTTTGATGCAGAGGAGGGGATATCCCTTCAGACTCTTCTGAGGAGAAACGGTTATGATATTTATTCACCCTGCGGCGGAAGGGGCTGCTGCGGAAAGTGCACAGTCTGGGTTTCAGGAGTTGGCAAGGTTATTTCCTGCCGATATAAGCCGGCCGGTGACACCGAAGTTATCCTGCCGGGCGAAAATGAAGCCAGAATTCTTGTCAGGCAAACCGAATTCCTTGAGGATTTTCAATTCAAACCTGAAATATCTCCGGGGTTGAGCAAATCTCCGATTGGAGTGGCGATTGATCTGGGTACAACAACTGTCGTCCTTTATTTTTTGAACCTTATTGACGGAGCAATCGAAAAGATAGCCTCCTTTCTGAATCCTCAGATGAGATTCGGCGCTGATGTAATAAGCAGGATCACTTATTGCCAGGAGAATGAGACAGGGATTCAGGAGCTTCAGAACTCAATATCGGAACGCATAAACTTTGAAACAGACTCTTTTCTGACCGGGAGAGGTCTTGGAGCCTTCAGTATCGAAAAGATAATTGTTGCAGGCAACACCACAATGCTTCACCTCCTGCTGGGCGAGGATCCCGTACCAATTGCACTGGCGCCGTTTACTCCGAAGTTTACGGCAAAACAGATTAAAAAGGGCGGTTCTTCAAAGATAAGCATCAATCCGGAAGGTCAATTGATAACTCTGCCATGTCTGTCGGCATACGTCGGAGCCGATATAATTGCCGGCCTGGCTGTGCTGAAACCCTTGTACCTTAACTATCTGTTTGTCGATATTGGCACAAACGGCGAGATAGCTCTGGTGACAGGAAGTAAGGTCTATGCATGCTCAGCTGCTGCCGGGCCGGCTTTTGAAGGTTCCAGTATCTCATGCGGCATGGCAGCGGTAACAGGCGCTGTTTCAGGTTTCTCTGATGACGGAGACATCCAGGTTATCGGGAATGCCGAACCGGCTGGCATTTGCGGATCGGGGATCGTCGACATAGTTGCTTACCTGGTACGTAAAGGGATCGTTGATGAAACAGGATTTATGAAGAATTCATTTGTTATCCATGATGCAAATGACATCAAAGTGACCCGGCAGGATATCCGGGAGATCCAGCTGGCAAAATCTGCCATATTTTCAGGGATCAGAATAATTATGAAACGGGCCGGCATCGGTTTCGGGGATATTGAAGCTCTGTATCTTGCAGGTGGATTTGGCAATTACATAAACATCAGGTCAGCTGTCGACCTGGGTCTTCTGCCCGAAGAGCTTGAGAACCGTATCTTTGCCGTTGGCAACAGTGCCGGAATAGGAGCCCTGCAGTACCTCAGATCGGATGAAATTGAAACCCGAATCAGCAAACTTCTTGAAAATTCTATTTATGTTGATTTGTCGGAAGCTGAAGATTTTCCTGAAGAATTTGCCATGAATATGGATTTTCCGAAGCGATCAGCTAAAAATCCGCCTGAAGATTTCTATATTTGAGACAACCAAAAAAAATAAAAATGAAAAAAGGAATTTTTACTCTATTACTCTTAGCTTTTAGTGCAATATTTACAGCAACAGGCCAGACTAATTCAAAGAATGCCACACATACCGGTAAATGGAAATTTGAAGCTCCCTATGCGCCTGAGGGATTCAACGCGGGGACCATTGACGTGAAATTTGCTGAAGATAAGTATTCAACTACAATCTCTTTCCCAACAAGCGGTTACACGCTGGCAGGAGAGAAGGCAAAGGTTGAAAAGGATACTCTTTCTTTCACTTTATATATTGAAGGCCAGGAGGTTGTTGTTTATATCAAGTCCGACACTGATAAAAAGATGACAGGAAAGGCTGTGTATTTTGAAGGAGAGATCCCCCTGACGCTCACAAAACAGGAAGCCGCCCAATAGGCAAATCTGCCTCTGAATGGAGATTATATGAAGACTAAACCGGCCGCATTCTTCTTTTTAGCCTTTTTCGCTTTTCCCCTTCAGTCCCGGCCGGCGGATCAAAAGCCGCTCAGCGAGAGAATTACCGGTTACGGGATAGATGTGAAACTTGATACTGAAGCAAAAACAGTTTCCGGAACCATGGAGGCATTCTGGGTTAATAATACCTCCGACACTGTTCCTGACGTCAGAATGCATCTCTATATGAATGCGTTCAGAAACAGCAAAACCACATTTTACAGGGAATCCGGAGGCTCTCCCGGATCAAGGGATAAGGATCCGGGCTGGATTGAAATAAAATCCTTCATCACGGATGATGGAAGCGACCTGCTTCCTGTCATGGAATTCATAAGTCCGGATGACGGAAACAGCGATGATAAGACAGTTATCAGGATAATGCTTCCCAAACCTACACTTCCTGGCGATACAGTTGCAGTGATGATTGATTTCGAGACAAAGCTCCCCTCCAATATCATCAGGACCGGATTTACAGGTGATTTCTATTTTGTTGCCCAATGGTTTCCAAAATTTGGTGTTTATGAAGCTGCAAGGGCGGGGGAAAAGGGCAGGGGAGCATGGAATTGTCATCAGTTCCATGCGCAATCCGAGTTTTATTCCAATCACAGCGTTTATGATGTTAAAATAACGCTGCCTGCTGACCATGTAACCGGTTCATGCGGAAAGCTGATCTCGGAGAAAGTGGATGGTGAGCTGAAAACCCAGTTATTCCGTGCAGAGGATATTGTTGATTTTGCCTGGACGGCCTGGCCGGGTTACACGGTTCACAAAGATAAATGGAATCATGTTGATATTACCCTGCTGGTTCCGGAATCGAGGCTGGAGCAGGTTGACAGGCATTTCACAGCAGTGAAAAACGCCCTGGAATATCTTACCAGTAATGTAGGACCTTATCCGTGGGATTATATGACAATCGTTGATCCTCCGTTTTCAGGATCAGGAGCCTCAGGCATGGAGTACACCACGCTTTTCACATCACAATCATCCGATGTAATGCCTGAATTCGTGAATCTGCCTGAAATGGTTACGATACATGAATTTGGCCATGCATATTTCATGGGTATACTTGCGAGCAACGAATTTGAAGAACCCTGGCTCGACGAGGGAGTGAATACCTACTGGGAAGCCAGAATTCTGGACCATTTCTACGGCCCTGACGCAGGGATGATTGATCACCGCTTTTTCAAGGTTTCCGACAAGTCAGTCGGGAGACTGCCTTACATAATGTCACCGGCCAGGCAGATAGTAACCAACAGGGAGTATTCGTGGAATTACCCACGCGGATCATACTATATGCTGTCGTACCAGAAGGCAGCCACCGTGCTGCATACTCTTTCCGGCATAATCGGGGAAGAGACTATGAACAATGCTTTCCGGGAGTATTACAGCAAATGGGCTTTCAGGCATCCCACCGGCAAAGACTTCATTAATGTTGTCAGTGAGGTGGTCAGAAAAGAGCATGGCGACAAATTCGGACCTGACATGAACTGGTTTTTTGACCAGACCCTTTACGGGAACGGAATATGCGATTACAAGGTTTCTCAGATAGATAACAGGAAATACAGGAAGCCGGAGGGAAAGATGGATTACACCGGGGAGACTGAGGTTGAAGAAACCGGTGCAGATTCGCTTTACACGGCTGTTGCTATGGTCGACAGGGTCGGAGAGGTAATGCTTCCTGTCGAGGTACTTGTACATTTCACCAACGGAGATGAAGTTCTTGAGGTATGGGATGGAAGGGAGAGGTACAAAGATTTCACCTATACCGGTTTCCGCCAGATCGAATGGGTGAAGATCGACCCGGGTTACAAGATCGCTATGGATGTGAATATGGTAAATAATTCAATGTCAGAGAACCCCTTCCGTACTCCGGTACGCCGTATTGCAAACAAACTGCTTGCATTCTTTCAGTTCTATTTTAGCCTGATGCTGCTATAAAATATTCGGTGATGAAGATTATAAATTCATTAAAATCAGGGTTGAAACGTGCATTCGGGATTAGGACGGCTGTCCTTTTGACGTGGCTGTCCTTTTTCCTGCTCAGCATCCTGCCTGTTTATCCCCTGAGGGCTTCCCTTGGCAGCGCCTTCGGCAGCAGCATGATCACGGAAAGGCTGGCTGACGGATTTGATATAGAGGTCTTTTCTGATCTGGGTAACGCGGGGAAAATTCTGGTTTCATTCCTGGCTAACGGGGTAATCCTGACTTTCCTTGTTGCATTCATTTTAAATGCTTTTCTGACCGGAGGACTGTTCGGCATATTGGGGAAAGCTAACGGCAAATTTTCGGCAAGGGAGTTTTTCAGAAGTGCTGCAGGAAATTTCCTTCCCTTTCTGGGGATAACATTTGTACTTACAGTTATCGCGGGCTTTATTTTTATGATAATGATATTTGTCCCCATTGGAATTTCAGGCATGTCAGATAATATGAACGGCGGACCCAAACCTTTCATTCCAATGACAATTGCTGCACTGCTATTCCTCGTAATTCCCGTGCTTCTTCTTGTTGCCGATTATTCAAGGGCATGGAGGGCATCGCGTGATGAGGGTTCATGTTTTGCTGCCCTTGGCTACGGACTCACGCGCACATTCAGGAATTTCCGGAGGTCATATCTGCTGATGGTAATCCTGATTCTGGTCCAGATGCTGCTGTTGTTTGTTGTTTTTCTGATATTACCGGCATGGAGACCCTCGACCGGAGGAGGTGTTTTTCTGATGCTTATAGTAACACAAATTCTCCTGATTATGAGGCTGTTTTTCAAAACATGGCGATACGGAAGCGTGACATCCATGATGGAAAGCCTGGAAGAAGTGAAACATGAAGAATCACAGGTAATTACTCAGGCGGAACCGGTGGCGGACAGTATGTTGTAAAGTCCGCAAAGGAAATCCCTGTTTGTTCCAGTCCCATTCATTTTCTGCAAGATCAACAACAACAATTAAATGGCCGCCGATGTGTTTCCCGTTCCGGATCTCAACATTCTGAGCCATTGACAGTGATTTTTCAAAGATCATCGGCGACATGACTGCTGATCCGACCGAAAAACAGACTCCTCCATCGATGTCACTAACACTGTCTGCATAACTCAGAAAGTCTCTCAGTGCAGTTCTGCCAATAGCTGCTTCGTTGCTGGCAACTCCTGCAGTAATCCCTCCGCGCTTGTGTGTCTCCCTGATTTCGACCGGTCCGTCGCCGAAAGTGATAATTGATGATGCTTCTTCATTTCCAATCGAATCGAGAATTGAATCGAGCACCATCTTCTTTGCCTCGGCATTTATATTGCCTGTTCCACCGTAGATCCTTCCTTCAAAAAGGTAGTCGTGACCCAGAAGGGCCGCTTCGTGCTTAACATCTGCAGTATCTGTCCCGCTTGTAAGCCAGAGTTTGATTCCTTTGTCATAAAGAAGCTTTAAAAAGGGGATGGCATTTTTGATCGTCAGGTCATCGATTGTTATTTCTCCCCGCCTGAGTTTTTCTTCGCGTCTTCTTACCATTTCAAGGAGATCTTCATTATAAATCTCCTTGTAACCGTGGGCATCAAGGATATCGCCTTCCTCTACAAACCCAAATTCTCTGACAAGTCCGGCACTGGTCGGAATAATGCCTGCTGTCGGTCATGAATATCCTGTCGGGGAACTGACTGATTACATCTGTGATTTTCTGTCTGAAATAAGGAGTGTGGATCCCTGACGTGACCTGCTGATTTATAATTACCAGGTCGACTTCGTGCAGTTCAATCCTAAGGCGGTCGATGATCCGGTCGTAAGTCTCCTCTGAAAGGATATTGAAATTTCCGAAATCGATGCGGTTCTGTTCTTCCTCTCCAATAGTACTTCCTTAAGAAATTCAGGTGTCATTTTATTATCGTTTCATTTGCCGTAGAAATAGTCTTCCACAATGAGGCAAATTGTGTGCATGGCGGGCAGGTAAAGTTCCTGAACCCAGGCAGTTCTTGTCTCCGGAACATTTATAAGCAAGTCGCAATACTGCTTCATTTTGCCGCCAGTCTGTCCTGTGATCCCGATCACGTTCACGTTCAGGGCTTTGGCTGTGATACAGGCATCGATTACATTCCCGGAGTTACCTGAAGTGCTCAGACCAATCAGAATATCTCCCTCATTACCATAGCCTATTACCTGCTGGGCAAAAACAAGCGAGGGCCCTGTGTCGTTGCTTATTGCAGTTGATAGAGCAGTGTTTGAAGGAAGGGATATCGCAGGCAGTGCATGATTTAATTTTTCGCCAAGGAACCTGCCTCTTGAGGGAGATATTTCGCAAAGTCTGTCCATGAGTGATTGATCGAGAGGCCTTTCCTTCTCAAAGCTTTTCATAAGCTCGGCGGTAAAATGTTCGGCATCGGCGCTGCTTCCTCCGTTTCCGCAGACAAGCAGTTTACCTCCGCCTGAATAACATTTGATAATCATTTTTGAAGCTTCGGCGATACTGCCTTTCAGTCCGGACAGGGCGGGATGCCTCCGGCAAAGAATATCCAGATGACTGATCGTCTTACTCATAGTGCTGCGTCTGAGCGGTTGAATTGTTGTTTTCCGTGTAAGCATCGATAGCTTTTTTAACCGATCCGTGAAGAAGCAGAAGCTTTCTTGATGTTTCCGGATCGAGTCCAAGTTCGTCGGATATCATTTTGGTTCCCCTCCGGATTAGTTTCTGGTTGGTGAGCTGCATGTTTACCATTTTATTACCCTTAACTCTTCCCAGCCTTATCATGGTTGAAGTGGTGATCATGTTGAGCACCAGTTTCTGGGCTGTTCCAGCTTTCATCCTGGTGCTTCCGGTAACGAATTCGGGTCCGGTGACCACCTCGATTGCCACATCGGCATTCTCAGCGACGGCGGTTCCGGGGTTACAGGTAATGGCGCCGGTGAATATCCCATTCTGGCGGGCACTTTTCAAAGCACCGACGACATAGGGGGTTGTTCCCGAAGCAGCGATTCCCACGACCACATCGGCGGGGGTGGGATTGAACGCCAGTATGTCGTTCCAGCCCAGTTCTTCGTTATCTTCAGCCATTTCCACAGCTTTTCTGATTGCTTTGTCGCCGCCAGCAATCAATCCTATAACATAACCGTGATCGAGTCCAAAGGTGGGAGGTATTTCGGATGCATCCACAATGCCAAGGCGTCCGCTGGTTCCCGCGCCGATGTAAAAAAGCCTGCCTCCCTTCTTCATCCTTGCAACTATGGCCTCGACCAGCCGGGCGATTTCAGGTATTGACTTTCTTACAACAGCGGGGACTTTCTGGTCTTCCGCGTTTATGGATTCGAGCAATTCCGTAACCGGCATCTTCTCGAGATCGCGGTAATAAGATTCGGATTCTGTCACGCTTGACATATATAAATGCTTATTAGAGATTAAGCTCATTGCACACCCGTTTCGGGATGGGTGTTTTGAAGCTCATAAATTTTCCTTGTGATACCGGATAAGTCCTTCAATCGGGCCCTGGCTGACAGAAGAGACAACAAAGCCGTTCTTTTTGAAGACTTCCTCCAGAATGTCCCTGAAGTGCCAGGCCACTGAACCGGTAACTGCTATTCCCGTATCAGGCGGGGAAAGATAAAGCTTAAGGTTTCTGTGCACGAACTCCCCGAAAGAAGTTTCAACAAGCTCCCTGCAGTAGGACTCGCCGATATGATCCTTGAGGAATTTTACAAAACCTCCGATATACCGGCTGGGAAACACACCTCTGTATACGTTGGATACAATTTCATCCTTTTCGGCCCCGTAAATGACTCTGAATTCATCTGCAAGCCCTTTTGGCATAATTCCCCTGAGGAAATCGGCTATCAGCTTTTTGCCCAGGGCGGCTCCGCTTCCTTCATCACCCAGGATAAAGCCGAGGGGAGGAACATTGGCTGTGATATTTTTACCGTCGTAATACCCTGAGTTTGATCCGGTACCTATCATGCAGACGTAGCCGGCCCTGTTTCCGAGCAAACCTCTGGCTGCTCCTGTCAGGTCGGAATGAACATTTACCTTAACACCTGGCAGAGCTGAATTGATTGCTTCCCCCACCTTATGCAGCATAGCCTCTCCCGCACAGCCGGCACCGTAGAACCAGACCACATCGACAGTCGGATTATTCATTGCCGGAAGAACTTCCAGCGACACAACCTCGCGGATAGTCTCCTTCGATACAAAATTGGGATTGAGCCCGATGGTTGGAACGATCCCGGTCTCTTCCGAACCGGATACGGCGCACCAGTTTGTTTTGGTTCCGCCGCTTTCAGCTATGAGTATCATATTTCAAAAATACAATAATTAACTCAAGTTGCCAGCTTTGCCCTCTGAAGCTTTAGCGAAAGAGGGTTGCTGGTTAAATTTATTTATTATTCTTGCCGGGTCACTGTCTGGCAGTACGTATTTATACTCACTGTAAAATAGGCTTTAACCCTCTTACATGACTGAGTTCAAAAGGGTAATTTTGTTGTTAATAAAATAACAGAGCCTGATTTTATTTAATGATATCCTCAATGGAAAATTACCTGGAACTTCTGAAGCAGGACATAAGGTTTGTGGAAGGCCTCAAGGCATGCATGAATTGCGGTATCTGCACCGCAATTTGTCCGGCAGCTGAATTCTACGACTATGACCCGCGAAAGCTGGTTGATACTGTACAAAGGGGTGACGATGAGGAAATTGAAAAACTCCTCAAGTCAGAGACCATCTGGTATTGCGGAGAGTGCATGTCGTGCAAGACGAGATGTCCGAGAGGCAACACTCCGGCTCTGGTGGTGATGGCGCTCCGAACCCTTTCCCAGAACCTGGGATTCTTCACGGAGTCGGAAAAGGGAAGGCAGCAGTTTGTAATAAAACGGACGGTCGGCGAGAACATTTTCAAATACGGATACTGCGTCGCCTCTTATGCTGTCAGGCCCGACATGCATCCTGAACAGGGCCCGATCTGGAAGTATATCCTTGAAAACACTTATGACGTATACGAACGTCTCGGAGGTCAGATTAACGAACTGGGTGCAGGACCTCTGAGAAGAATCCCGGAAGACGCAAAGGAAGAGCTTAAGAAGATCTTTGAGGTAACCGGAGGGACAGAATTATATGAGACCATTGAGACCCACTCAAGGAAAAAGGCCGCTGAAATGGGTCTTCAGTTCGATGAGGAAGGAATCGATAATGAATACTTCATTGAAACATACACTGCGTGTAACAAGAAACATACATTTTGACCTACTGCACAAATGAAGAAAATAGAAGAGAACAGCAAGGTATGGCGCGATTACCAGAAAGAAATTGCAGATGATCATTTCTTTTATGTGAGGTCGTGTATAAGGCAGAGTTTTTTTCCGGCATCGGAACAGTTCTTCCTGCATCTCCTGCGTGATGTTCTGGGGAAGGATGTGTATGAGAATCCGTCGCATACTACCTGCACCGGAATAGGCTACCATGGTGATGTGGTGCCTTTTTCGACAATCCAGACCGTCGTTGCCCGTCATTATGCCCTGATGAAGGAAGCCGGATACAAAAATGTTGCAGTCTCCTGCGTAACTTCCTTCGGCATCTACACGGAGATACTGGAGACCTGGAAGCATTTTCCCGAAGAGCTTGAGAAAACCAGGGAATACTTGTACAAGGCTACAGGGAGGGAATTTGATCTGCCTGAGAATGTTGCTCATACAAGTGATATCATATACAAATTCCGCGACGAAATAGCCGCCAGAGCTAAGTTTCCCCTTGTTAACAAATTTACGGGAGAACCTTTAAGAGTTGTAGAACATATCGGATGCCACTATTCCAAGATTTTCCCTAAATATGGAGTGGGCGGAGCTGAATTCCCTCAGGTTCTGAGCGGAATGGTTGAGTCGTGGGGAGGTCAGGTTGTTGATTATCCGGAAAGAAGGCATTGCTGCGGTTTCGGATTCAGACAATACCTGGTTCAGGCGAACAGGGGGTATTCATTGTCAAATACTGTCAAGAAGTTTTCATCGATGAAGCCATACAAACCTGACATGGTGATTACCAACTGTCCGGGCTGCAATATGTTCATGGACAAGTGGCAGTACACAATAAAGGAAATGGAGGGATTAACATTCGGGGAAGAAGGGGAGTCGATCCCTGTTCTTACCTATGAAGAACTTGCAGGCCTCGTTATGGGATACAACCCCTGGGACCTCGGACTTCAGTTTCACATGGTTCAGTCGGAACCACTTCTCAGGAAGTTGGGTATCGAATTTGATCCCGGTGATAAATTCAAAACCAAGGACGGAAGGCAGATGCCCATTCCCGAAAATCTGATAAACTCCTGAGATGAATCAGCATGTTATCGTGATAGGAGGGGGAACGGCAGGTATGGAAGCGGCCGGTCGTCTTGCGAGGGCAGGACTGTCGGTGACTCTAATTGAGAAGGGAAAGGATCTGGGAGGGCATCTCAGGGACTGGTACCATCTTTTTCCGGACCGGCGCAGCAGCGATGAAGTCCTCGAATATCTCAAAGGTCAGGTCTCCCATAAGAATATAAAGTTGCTTACCGGACAACAGGTAACAGGATTTAACCATAAGGGTAACGAATTCATGGTAAGTACCGGAAATGGAGAAACCATAAACGGTGATGCCCTGTTGCTGGCAACCGGTTTTGACCTGTTCAAAAGCGAAAGGAAGGAAGAGTACGGATATGGCATTTATGACAATGTCATTAGTTCCGCCGACCTTGAAGCCATGTTCAGGAATAAAGAGGTTAAACTGACCAGCGGCAAAAATCCTGAAAGGATTGGATTTATTCATTGCGTGGGTTCGAGGGATGAGAAAGTCGGCAATATATACTGTTCGAAGCTTTGCTGCGTCACTGCTGTAAAGCAGGCCATAGAGATAAGGAAGATCTTTCCGGCCAGCAAGGTATTTTGTTTTTATATGGATATGAGGATGGGGGGAGCTTTGTATGAAGAACTTTACAAGGAAGCTCAGGAGAAGTATTCCGTTGGTTTCATCCGCGGGAAAGTGTCGGAAGTAGCTGTAAACATCAACAACCGGCTGGTTGCGAAAGTCGAGGATACCCTCGTGGGAAGGCCCCTGAAAATGGAGCTCGACATGCTTGTACTGATGGCAGGGATAGAAATGGCGGAAGATGGTATCATGCTTGCGAAGGAGGCAAATCTCCAAATGGGAGAAAACAGGTTTTTCCAGCCGGCCGACCATCACTTCGGAACCAATATGGGTAATGTGAAAGGAGTGTTTTATGCAGGAGCCTGCACTGCTCCGCTGAATATAACAGAAACTATTTCCCATGCCCGAAGCGCAGTTACTGAGATTGTCAATTATCTGAACACAGGAAGAAAGTAATATGGAGAAATTTGGATTTTCCCTGTCGAAAGCCCGCGTAATCGACTATGATGCCAACGATCGCAGCATTGTCTCTTACATTCTCGAAAGAGAGCCAAGCCTTAATCTCTGTATCGAGTGCGGATGTTGTTCGGCTGCCTGCACTGCCGGGAATTTCACCGGATTCAGTCTTCGGGAGATCCATATACTTTTAAAGAGGGGAGAGAATGAGCATGTAAGGCAGAAGATAAGGAAGTGCATGCTTTGCGGAAAATGCATTCTGGTCTGCCCGAGAGGAGTAAACACGAGAAATGTAGTATTCCTGGCAAAACAGGCGTTCACAAAAAATGAAGGCTATGAATTTTGATCCATTCATCATACCGTTCAATATCGGGCTGTACTTCATATTAATCTATGCCGTAGCCAGGAGCGTTATTTGGTTCAGGGAGCTATCGAGGCCCGACAAGCTGAGGCTTCAGAGGGGATTCTTCGGGAAAGCTTTTGGCCAGAGTCTGAAGGAGATTTTTCTCGAAAGCCTTATCCACAGAAAGATAATGAAGTCTAATCCCCGCCTGGGTTACATGCATATGAGCCTTGCCTTCGGATGGTTTCTTCTGATACTTTTCGGAACCATAGAGGCTGATATCTTCGGGGAACAGCATCTTAACCCGCCCTACAAGGCTATCTTCTTCAAGTTTTTCAGTCCCGACCACGGGAAGACCTTCTTTGAGGCCTCCTATGCATTTTTGATGGACCTTATCCTGGCTTTTATCCTTTCGGGTCTGGTTCTGGCAGTGATAAAGCGTTTTTCTTCAAGGGTTGTCGGGATGAAAAAGACAACAAAGCTCAAGCCGCTTGACAAGGTTGCCCTGACTTCCCTGTGGCTTATATTTCCAAGCCGCCTTCTTGCAGAGAGTCTGACCAGCGGTGCCTATGGTACTGGCAGCTTTCTGACAGGGAACCTGGGCGCTGCCCTGGCATCATTTCTTCCTGCTAATGAGCTTGCATATCCTTTCTGGTGGCTGTATTCGCTGTCGCTTGGTACATTTTTCGTTTTGCTTCCGCTTACCAGATACCTTCACATACCTACCGAGCTGTTCCTGATATTTATGAGAAACTCGGGAATCAGGACAGGCGACAAGCCGGGAAGCTTCTCCGAGGTGGAAGTTCACTCCTGTTCTTCCTGCGGAATGTGCATCGATGTTTGCCAGCTTGGTTTCTCAGCAGGTATTAACACTATTCAGGCGACATATCTGATGAGGGGAATCAGGAACAGTGATTACATTCATGACATTGCCCACAACTGCCTGATGTGCGGCAGGTGTGACCAGATATGCCCGGTCGGCATTGAGATATCACCCATAAGGATGATAGTCAGGCGAATCGAAGGAAACGAGCGTGTGTACGAGAACAGTTGGAATGGATATTTCAGGAACAGGCTGAATGTGCCAGCCCCGAAGCAGGATAACAAGCCATCGTATGACTTTCTTCCCGAGCCGGTATCCAGGAAGGCAGATGTGCTTTATTTTGCCGGGTGCATGACTCATCTTACTCCGTCAATCAAAAAAGCCATGGTGAAGATTCTGGATGCATCAGGACTTAACTGGTCGTTCATTGACGAGGATGGAGGAGTATGTTGCGGCAGACCCCTGATGCTGGCAGGAAATGACAGGGAAGCCAGGGAACTTATAAACTTTAACTCTCAGCTAATCTGGAAATCTGGCGCCCATACCCTGGTAACATCGTGCCCCATATGCTATAAGGTGTTCAGGGAGAGCTATTACCTTGATGTCGAAGTTCTTCATCATTCCCAGTTTATAAAGAACCTTATCGATGAAGGACTTGTCAATATGAATTTCCTTCATAAGCGGGTCACCTACCATACTCCGTGCGAACTCGGGCGACGTTCAGGAGTGTATGAAGAGCCAAAAGAGGTCATCAGGCATGTGGCAACGCTGGAGCCAACCGGTTATGATGATGAGAATTCATTATGCTGCGGAGGCAGCCTGGGCAACATCATGCTCAGCCATGAGAAGAGGCGCGGAATAGCTGAGGATGTAACGGCCAGGCTGACTGTAAATAACCCTGATTCGCTTGTTACTGCCTGCCCCCTGTGCAAAAAGACCCTGGCTCAGGCAACCAGTTCCAGGGTGGTGGATATTGCGGAACTGGCAGCAGAAGCATTAGCAGATGCACCTGAGCTAAAAAAAAATCCCTCACGTCATAAAAAAAAGGTTGTAAGAGAGTCGGCGGCATCCTTATGATCACCATTTCACTTAAATTGTTAATAACTTATTCGTTTGTGTGAAAAGGAATGGTATTATATTTGCACTTTTTCCGAACTGAATGAATACTCTGAATGTTAATATTCCGTTATAATAAAGTTGTTAGTCAAAAAATACAAATATATGAAAGGAAAAATCTTTACCCTTTGTAGTCTGGTTATGCTGTTGGTCTGGTCGTGCGGGAGCGATTCTCCGAATGTAAAAGTATCGGAAAATGCTGTTGTCCAGGAATCAGACGGCACCTTTGCGCTTAGCCTCGACGACGCCGCATGCTACAGTGACGCTGACAATCCTGCAAGCAATACTGCTGAATGGAAGGTTGTTGTGTCGGAACCGGGAACCTACAAGGTATGGCTTTCAAGTGCGACCAGGGATACTACTGATCTCAGCTACGTCAACTCTGTAAGGATAAGTCTTCCCGACAAGCTTATAGAAGTCGATCCGGTCATCGACAGGGTGGTGCTTGATTCCAAGGAAGTATCATTTCCCTATTTCAGGGCTGATTCCTATGCCGGATCGTTCTATTTTTCGGAAGCCGGGGAATACAGCATCCAGGTGATCAGTGAAAAAATACTGCCGAAGGAAGCAATGAACAGCAGCAAGGAGGAAAGTATCGACACCAAACTGGTTTCGGTGATACTCACTCCGATGACCCGCTGATTTTTGCCTCAATCCAAAGCCTTGCATTTACAAAGGCTCTTATCCAGGGCGTGACTTCATCCTGCCTTCTGTCTGAAGGATAGTATCCGCATTGCCACGGGAAGAATGATCTTTCGAGGTGGGGCATCATTACAAGATGGCGCCCGTCGTCAGAGCAAAGCCCGGCCACATCATAAGCTGAACCATTCGGATTTGCCGGGTAAGTACTTTTACTGTATTTAAGCACAACATTGTATTTTTCTTCAGGATTAGGCAGGCTGAACTGACCTTCGCCGTGTGCCACCCAGATACCCAGCTCCATTCCCGCCAGGTTCCCGAGCATTACCGAATTGTTGGAAGGTATTTTCACTCCAAGAAATGCGGATTCGAATTTTCCTGATTTGTTGTGAAGAAGCTTCACCTTCTTCTTATGCGCGGGATAGATAAGGTCGAGCTCAGCCATAAGCTGGCAGCCGTTGCATACTCCAAGCGAAAGGGTGTCGGGCCTCGAATAGAAATTCAGCAGAGCCTTCCGCGCCTTTTCATTGTATTTGAATGCTCCGGCCCAGCCCTTTGCAGAACCAAGGACGTCGGAGTTGGAAAAACCACCGACGAACACAATCATATTCAGATCGTCGAGAGTCTCCCTGCCGCTTATGAGGTCAGTCATGTGAACATCCTTAACATCAAATCCGGCCAGCCATAATGCGTATGCCATTTCCCTGTCGCCATTGACTCCTTTTTCACGGATTATGGCTGCCCTGGTGCCCCATTTTTTTCTGCGGTCGGGAGATATTCCGAGCGCCTTGAAGGTGCCCAGGCTACTTCCCGGGTCGATCCTGAGAGGATTCTTCCCGTAATTTTCAAATCTCTCCCTGGCTGATTCGCTGCCACTCTGAAGGCGGTCAAAGAGATAGGAAGTATGGAACCACAGATCCCTGAGGCGGTCGATGTCGAAGGACCAGGTTTCGTCATTGCTTGTTACTTTCAGCGTCCTTCCATTGACAGGGTGCCCGATTGCCAGGTAGGAGATGCCATGTTCGAGCAGTATCTCAGCTATTTCGTTTATGTCCTTCACCTGAATTATGATTCCCGGATTCTGGCTGAAAAGGATTTTAACCGAATCGTTTTCGTCAAGGGCTGAAAGGTCGATTGCAGCGGCTCCTTCCGTATTTGAAAAACACATTTCGAGAAGAGTGGTCAGCATGCCTCCGGCCGATATATCATGTCCTGCCAGGATCTTACCGTTATTTATAAGATACTGGACCGTGTTGAAGGCTTCAGCAAAATAAGCCGGATCAGCAACAGTGGGGGTTTCGCCGCCTATACTGTTCATCACCTGTGAAAAACAGCTTCCGCCCGTCTTGAATCCGTCCCTGCTCATGTCGATATAGATCAGGCTGGTATATGGGTCATTCACCATGACGGGCTCGGCAATCTTTCTGATGTTGCTGATCTCGGCAGCAGCAGAGATTATAACTGTTCCGGGTGAAAGAACCGACTGATCAGGATATTTCTGTGTCATGGAAAGGCTGTCCTTGCCTGTGGGGATGTTGATCCCGAGATCGATGGTAAATTTTCCGGCCGCCTGAACCGCCTTATAAAGCCTTGCGTCTTCCCCCTTGTTTTTGCAGGGCCAGGTCCAGTTGGCTGATAGTGATACGCTTTTAAGCCCGTCGGCAAGCGGTGCCCAGATAATGTTGGTCAGGGCTTCGGCAATCGACAGGACCGAACCTGCCGCGGGATCGAGGAGCCCTGCAGCGGGAGCATGTCCGATGGCCACAGCCATCCCCCTGACACCCCTGTAATCGAGCGCTATGGCACCGAGGTTGTTAAGGGGAAGCTGAAGCGGTCCGGCGCATTGTTGTTTGGCGACTCTTCCTGTAACCGACCGGTCAACCTTATTAGTCAGCCAGTCCTTGCATGCAACTTCCTCAAGTTGCAGTACATTTTCTATGTATTCCGGAATATCCCGGACATTGTATTCGGGACTGCTGAATTCTGTTTCTTCAGTTTCATCGGATATTACCGTTCTGGGCGGATTGCCGAACAAGGATTCAAGCTCAAGATCGACTGGTTTTTCCCCGGTTTTTCCATTGTAGAAGGTGAACCGGTGGTCGCCGGTAATCTCCCCGATAATATAAATCGGAGCCCTTTCCCTTTCCGCGATCCTGAAAAGCTCTTCGACATCCACGGATCTCATAACAAGACCCATTCGTTCCTGTGACTCGTTACCTATAAGTTCCCTGGCCGAAAGAGTGGGGTCGCCTACCGGAAGCTTGCTGATATCTATCTTGCCGCCTGTGGCATCGACAAGTTCCGAAAGGCAATTCAGATGTCCTCCGGCTCCATGGTCATGAATCGATACTATCGGGTTTGACTCCGATTCCCCCAATGCCCTTATGGCGTTAAATACTCTTTTCTGCATTTCGGGGTTGGCCCGTTGAACTGCATTGAGCTCGATTGAGCTGTCGTACTTCCCGGTCTCAACTGAGGAGACTGCACCGCCGCCCATTCCTATCCTGTAGTTGTCGCCTCCGAGAAGGACTACCAGGTCACCTTTTTGAGGAACGTCTTTTTCGGAGTCTTTCTTTTTCCCTATCCCGATGCCTCCTGCAAGCATCACCACCTTGTCGTAACCGTATTTCTTAAGTTTTTCGAAATGTTCAAATGTGAGAACGGATCCGCAAATGAGCGGTTGTCCGAATTTGTTTCCGAAATCGCTTGCTCCGTTTGATGCCTTAATAAGGATGTCAGCCGGAGTGCGGTAAAGCCAGGGCCTCGCGGGAATTGCCTTTTCCCATGGTCTTGCTCCGTCGTGTCTGGGGTAAGCGGTCATATAGACTGCAGTCCCGGCTATCGGGAATGAACCCTTTCCCCCTGCCATCCTGTCCCGGATTTCTCCTCCGGTACCGGTAGAGGCACCGTTGAAAGGTTCGACTGTGGTCGGAAAATTATGTGTCTCGGCCTTTAGTGAAAGCACCGACTCAAAATCTTTTACTGCGAAATAATCGGATTTGTCCTGTGTTGCCGGAGCAAACTGTTCTGCAACAGGTCCCTGAAGGAATGCACAATTGTCCTTATAAGCGGAAACTACCTTATTTCTGTTGAAATGGGTGGTGTTTTTTATAAGCTGGAAAAGAGTCGAATCTTTTTCTTCACCGTCAATCACAAATATTCCGTTGAATATTTTATGCCTGCAATGCTCTGAATTGACCTGGGAGAATCCAAATACCTCGCTGTCGGTAAGAGGCCTGTCGAGAAACCTGGCAAGTCCTTCAAGATATGCAATTTCATCTTCGTTAAGAGCCAGTCCTTCCTTTTCGTTGTAAGCGCTGATGTCATTAATCCTGACAATCTCATCCGGCACCCGGTCAATTGTGAAAAGTTCCTGGCCGGGATTAACATAAAGCGCCTGAAGCATGGGATCGAATCCGGGATTGTCCGTTTTGACCGGGAAAAATTCTTCAATCCTTGTGATTCCCCCGATTCCCATGTTCTGGGTTATCTCAACGGCGTTGGTGCTCCACGGAGTGATCATTTCCTTTCTCGGCCCCACAAACCTTCCTTCAAGCCTGCTTTTACGAAGCAACCGGGCTTCACCGAAGAGCCAGACCAGCTTTTCAACATCATCTTTTTTTAAATCGCTTGTTGTTCCGGCGGCAATTATATTTCCTGACCTGTTTTCGAAGAATGCAATCATTTGATTGTGTTAAATAATTGAATTTTAATAGTATGTAGCTGACATAGAAGTCCGGCAAAGTAAAGCCAAAGTTAACGTTTTAATTCCTTATTGTTGAAACCTCATGCCCGCGTTGAATGAAAGAAGCCATTTCATCAACTGTTTCCTGTTACTTTACAGGCTTTTTAAGTCCGCTTCTTTCCAGGAATGCATCCATTGAAGGTTCCCTGCCCCTGAATCTGACATAAAGATCCATAGGTCTTTCAGATTCTCCCTTTTCAAGGATATTCTTTCTGAAGGAATCCGCCACTTCGGGATTGAACAAACCTGATTCACTGAAGTGTCTGAAGGCATCGGCGTCGAGCACCTCTGCCCATTTGTAGCCATAATAACCTGCTGCATATCCGCCGCTGAAAAGATGGGTGAATGAACAGCTCATATTCAGGGTTCTGTCGACGGGAAATATTTCAGTCCTGTTCATGGCCCTGACTTCAAATTCCTTTATGTCGCCGGTGAAAGGTTCGGTGATCGTGTGCCATGCCATATCAAGCAGTGCAAATCCGAGCTGACGGCTGCAGGCGTATCCTTCGTTGAAGGTTGCTGCATCCCTGATTCTTTCTATAAGCTCAGCCGGAATCTTTTCTCCGGTCCTGTGATGTATTGCCCAGGTGTCGAGCCATTCCTGTTCGAAGGCCCAGTTCTCCATGAATTGGGAAGGAAGTTCCACGAAGTCACGCGCAACATTTGTCCCTGAAAGGCCTTCGTAGCTGCAGTCCGACAACATTCCGTGAAGCGCATGTCCGAATTCGTGAAGAAATGTCGTGAGTTCGCCGAAAGAGAGAAGCGAAGGATCCGACAGTGTGGGTCTCGAAAAATTAGCCACTATTGATACCAGCGGTATTATCCTGCGCCCGCCGTCTCTCCACTGGTCCCTGTAGCTTGTCATCCAAGCTCCTCCGTTCTTTCCCGGCCTGGGATGGAAATCGGTATAGAGTATTGACAAAAGGGAATCATCCCTGTCGAAGACCTCGTACACAATCACCTCTTCATGGTAGACAGGGATCGAATTGCTTCGTTCAAACCTCAGTCCGAACAGCCGGTTGCAAAGCGAGAAGATTGCATCAGTGACCCTGTCAAGAGGGAAATATGGTTTCAGGATTTCATCGTCTATTTTGTGCTTTTCCTTCTTGAGTTTTTCCGACCAGAATGCCAGGTCCCAGCGTTCAATCCTGCCATTGTGACCCATCCCGGTTGCGAAATTGGCAATATTCCGGTAATCCCTTTCTGCTGCTTCATGAGACGCGGAATAGAGATCGTCGAGGAATGACTCTACCTTCCGGGGCGTTTCGGCCATGCGATCGGCGAGAGCCATTTCAGCAAAGTTCGCGAATCCAAGCAATCGCGCTGTTTCGAGCCGGAGATTAACTATCCGCGCCACCAGGGCCCTGTTATCTTTTTCATTGTTCCGGAACGATCTGGAGGCATAGGCACGGAGCATCTTTTCCCGAAGATTTCTCTTCTCAGAATACTGCATGAAAGGTATGTAGCTGGGGTAATTCAGGGTGAAGACCCAGCCTGTCGTGTTCCGTTTTTTCGCCTCCATTGCCGCCATTTCAACAATACCGGGAGGAAGGCCTGCAAGATCACCCTGGTCCTCAAGATGAAGTTCGAAGGAATTGGTTTCATCAAGGACATTTTCCTCAAACTTCAATGCCAGCTTTGCCAGCTCCTCCGATATTTCCCTGAATCTCTGCTTGTCGTGCTCATTCAATTCAGCACCTCCAAGCATAAAACCGCGGTATTTTTTTTCAAGAAGCATCTTCTGTTCCATCACAAGACCGGCAGAATCAGCGGAGTTCCGAACCGTCTTTATCCGGGAGAAAAGCGCTTCGTTCATTGAGATGTCGTTCGAGAACCTGGTAAGGATAGGCGATATTTCCTGAGCGGCCGCCTGGAGCTCCTTTGATGTCTCAGCGCTGTTAAGATTGAAAAGGATGGCTGAGATCCTTCCCAGTTTCTGGCCGCACCTGTCAAGTGCAGCAACTGTGTTTTCGAATGTCGGAGGATCGGGATTAGCAGTGATCATTTCAATTTCATCCAGGGCAATCTTTATTGCTTCTTCTATTGCAGGCTTGTAATGAGGGATTTGAATCAGGTGAAAAGGAGGAGTTTCCCAGGGGGTATCCCAGTGCTCCATCAACGGATTTGACATATCGGGAATATTTTTTTATTAAGACTAATCTTCGGACTCATCATCAGCTTCGCTTTCAGACCTCCTGGCACCGGCGTATTTTGAAGGGTAGGGCTGGTTTCCTTTTTCCGCGAACCATAGGATCCTGTTCAGCAGGTCGTCGTTTCCGGAATCGACTTTGCCGAATTCAGGGAGCATGCTCTTTTTTGCATAGTGGAGAGCCTTACCCTTGAGGGAAGAAAGCTGCGGATTCATCTCGTCGATTGGAATATTCGAAGGAAGAGCCGTGTAAGGAGTCAGATCGGGGGTGCTTCCGAAACAATCAGCCATAGGATTTGCAATGGCATCCTGGACGTTCATGGGAGGCATTCCGAGAATCTGTTCGATGGTCCTTACCATCGATGGTTGTGTGTAGTAGGTGCTGATTGTCTTCCTGAGCCTCGAGTAAGGGCTGATTACCAGCGCCACTGTACGGTATGACGAGACATGGTCCCAACCGCCCTGTGAATCGTCTTCGACAACAAATATTACAGTGTTTTCCCAGAAACGGCTCTTGCTGAATGCTTCTACTATCTTTCCGAGAGCGGCGTCGTTGTCGGCCACCATTGCCCTTGGGGTTGGAGTTCCGGGCCTTACACCCGCGGTATGATCGTTCGGCAGGGCAATAATCATAAGTTCGGGCATCGAGTCGCCGGGCATTGCCTCGTACTCGTTAAGCTCTCTTATTAGAGCATCGGCCCTCATCTGGTCGGTAAAGACATGAGGACCATAGGAAGGATAGGCAGGAGAGAGGATATGCCTTACAGGCTCAATTGTAGTTACGTTTCTGAATGGAACCTTTTCCCCGTTCCTGTATTTATTGTACACATCAGTCCATGTAACATCGTAATCAAAGACAGGAGAGGAAGCCTCACCGTAAATCCTTACTGTTCTTCCGTGAATCAATGCATTGTCCCAGATAAATCCTGTCGGGGCATAGACAAGAGCATCCTCCTGCACATGGGGATAGCTTCTGAACCAGGCTCTCATATTCTTTTCAATATAGTCTGTCACTATCGATGCGTCGGTCCACTGGTGTCCTTCGGCAGAACATTTTCCCGACACGTGGAAATTATCCAGCAGCAGGAATTCCTCGCACAGGCGGTGGGTGTTCGGGGTTACATTGGCTCCGTAGGTGCATAAACCAGGATCTCCTTTTCCCTGGGGCATGTCGCCAAGAAGCTGGTCATAAGTCCTGTTTTCCTTTATTATATACAAGACATGCCTGAACACTGATGGCTCTCCAATCCTGTCGGGTACCGTTTTGGGGCTTACTCGGTTTCGCGGAGCTTCTCTTGCCAGCAAGGCCCGTGACAGGTCGTTAAGGGCGATCACGGTATCAGTGTATGACCTCAGGGTTCGCTTATCAGGCAAAGGAATTGCTGAAACAGATGCCAGCATGTTATGAGAATTGTAAATAGGATTGTTTGTGGCGCTGGTGCCTGAGGGCTGCCTGGCTCCTGCTGCTTCGAGGTTGGCAACATAGAGTTTGCCGTTGCCGGGCATGGCGGCAATTGCCGAGGGGTAAGCTCCCGTAGGTATGAAACCGGTAATAGTACTGGTTTTTCCACGGCCTTTTTTTGCCGACTTCTTGGCAAGCCTTATCACTGCCAGGGCGTTGTCCATTCCGTTAGCAACAAACAGGAGTTTCTCATCATCCGACAGGCATAAACCATTGGGGGAGTCTCCGAAGAACGGATTTATCTCGGGCTGCAGCCTGACGCTGATGGTCTCCATTATTTCATCGATCCGAGTATTTATCACCATTACGTTGTCGCTGTTGGAGTTGGTCAGGTAGACAAAACTGCCATGGCTGTCGCTTATGATTTCATTAGGATGCAATCCGACAAGGATTTCCTTCAGTTTGACGCCTGTCTTTGAATCAATCACTGTCACGCTGCCTTCCCTGGTGCTTCCCCCTGCCTTATTATTGACCCGGGCCAATCCCCATGGAACGCCGGCAACCTCAGTGTCGCCGGGAATGGGAGTACGTCCGGCCCAGTTGGTTACATAGAGTTTGCCCGCCGCCATTGTCAGGCCGTATGGTGCAACTCCCGGATCGGCGACCCATATTGTATCGCCTGTTGTGAGATCCTGCTTGATTACTTTATTATTGCCGTTAAGAACCACATAAAGGTAATAGCGATCCGATTCCCTGTTTATAAGGATTTCGTTCGGAAGGGCCATGTCGGCAACATCATCGCTCTTATATTCAATAAGGTTAGTAAATTCAGCGAATGTCCCGTCCCACCTGGCCGATGCCACAAACGACCGATCCTCCCTGTTGACGACACTCCAGAAGACCTCTGTTTTGCCATTGTTGCCGAACCATTTGATTCCGGAATAAGTGTTGTTGGCTCCTCTCAGAAGGGGGTGAAAATTGTTTTTTAGAACGAACCTGACTTCATCGGAACGAGTATCAATAAAAACGATGCTTGTTCTTTCCATCACTGCTGCCCAGCGGTTGTCGGGTGACAGGGCAACATCCATTGCATGGTTTTCCAACCCGTCGTCCCCGAAAAATATCTGTTGTCCGGCCGAATGCACGAGCCTGTTATATGGAAGCTGAATCCTGTCGGGGCCTGTTGTTACTTCGGTTTCGAGAGTGACCTGAGCGCCTGCTGTGGAAAACAGGAGCGTCAGACAAAGTGTAAAAAAATATCTCATGAGATCTGATTTATTAGGTTATTTATCAATCAGCCTGTTTGTTATATGTAAGGAACAGAATGCGGGCCGCATCATCTAAGATAGCATAATTATCAAAAAAAAGACTGAAGGGTCAGTTCAGTCTTTATGTTTTTCAGAAGGGGAGATCACTTAGTTCATCGATTTCCGGTGGCGAATCCTCCAGTGGCTGGCCGGAGGCCGGTATTTCATTCCTGACAGGTCCGGATGCCTTTTCAATTTTCCAGGCATCAAGGTTTGTAAAGTAATTTACGCGTCCGTCGCGTTCCCATCTGTTGCCCTTGAGGTTAAAGGATATTTTCACTTCCTCATTCAGAAATGATTCATTGATAATGTCGCATTTGTCCTGTACCAGCTGGAATTTGATATAATCAATGAAAACGGCTGATCCGCCGGTTTCCTTTTTTTCGATAACAAATTCACGTTTCCTGAATTTGTCGCTTACCTGGTTTACAGGCATTATTTCTACAATCCTTCCTGTGATCTCGAATGACATATTATTCTTCGTTAATTGTTATTTTATCAATCTTGTCGCCCTGACGAATTTTATCAATGACATCGAGGCCTTCAATAACTTTTCCAAAGCATGTATGCTGGCCGTCGAGGTGTTTGGTGTTGGTTCTGCCATGACAGATAAAGAACTGGGAGCCGCCTGTGTTTCTTCCGGCATGGGCCATTGACAGGACGCCCTTGTCGTGATACTGATTTCCGCCTGAAAGTTCGCAGGGGATCTTGTATCCCGGACCACCGGTTCCGACCCTGGGATCGCTCATGTCCTTTGAGAATGGACAACCGCCCTGGATGACGAAGTTGGGGATAACCCTGTGAAAAGCAAGTCCGTCATAGAATCCTTCTCCGGCAAGTTTAACGAAGTTTTCCACAGTACCAGGAGCATCATCCTCATAGAAGCTTACCTTCATGATGCCTTTTACGGTATGGATTTCTGCAGTTCTCATGCTAATCAACTATGTCAAGAAGTTCAACTTCGAAAATAAGAGTGGAGAAGGGCTTGATAAGTTCTCCGGCCTGATTGGGACCGTAACCCAGGTCCTGAGGAAGGAATACCCTGAATTTTGAACCGACAGGCATAAGTTGAAGAGCCTCTGTCCAGCCTGGTATCACACCTGAAAGCGGGAACTGAGCCGGTTCGCCTCTTTGTATTGAGGAGTCAAATTCCGTACCGTCGATAAGAGTTCCGACATAATGCACTTTAACGGTGCTGTTGATTGTAGGCTTTTCACCGGTTCCCATATTTATAACTTCATACTGAAGTCCGCTCGGAGTAACAGTGACCCCGGTTTTTTCCTTGTTTTTTGCCAGGAATGCCTCATTCTCTGCTATATAGTCCTTATATTGAATTTTGTCCTGTTCAGCCTGTTTTTCTGCCATCTCAGCCTGACGACCGGTTACATACGACATAATGACGCCCCTTGCAATTTCATCGGTCATTTCAGGCTTTCCATTTTCACCGTCAAACATTGCTTTGGCTACGATTTTTGGATTCAACCGGAGTGAGTCAGCCTGCAGTGCATTGAAATTGATTATACCGAAGGCATAGGAAAGCGAGTCCTCACTGGTTTTTATTTTGGCATTTGATATAGACTGCTTTGCACATGATCCCAACATGATGGCAACGACACTGGTAAGAACAATTAAACCCTTGATTTTCATTTGATATCGATTTTAATTTATAAATTTTGGCAAAGGTAATACTTTGGCTTCAGTAAAAAAAACCGGACAAAATAAATTTTCAAATTTTTACCGCACGGATAATCTGCCTTTTCCCGGGAGGCCCGGGCAAGAGAGTCACTTCGAAACCGGCTTTCTTCAGTGATCTTTGAACGCTTCCCTTTGCCGAGTATGTTACAAAAACTCCCCCGGTTCCGGTGATGGCAGCAATTTTTTCAAAAACCTCATTGGTCCACATTTCCGGCTGTTTGTCGGGACCGAACGCGTCGAAATATATCAGCTCATATTGTCCTTCAGGTGCTGCTTTTGTAAGGTCACCTTCAATCTTGGTGAGAGTAAATGTATCGTTAAGGTTCACCGGGGTGTTCCATGGGCAGGAATGAATATTGCTGAATAATCCGGCTTCTGCACCGGGAAATAATCCGGAATAGTTAAGCCTGCCGGTTATTTCTGCCGGAAGAGGATATTTTTCTATAGTGGTGTAGTAAATTTTCCTGTTCGCTGCTGATGATTCAATTGCGGTCAGGTAAGCATTAAGTCCGGTTCCGAAACCAGCTTCGAAGATCCTGACAGGGGATAAGTTAGTATACTTTAAACCGCTGTTGATAAAAATGAATTGTGATTCCTGAACAGCTCCATGGATTGAGTGATAATGTTCTGAAAGTTCAGGGACAAACAGAGTGTGGGATCCGTCTTCGGTCAGGATTATCTCGGTCATCACCAGTTTGAATCATACCACGAGCGGACATCGGTGGCTATCATTCCGGCCATCCGGGCAGCTTCAAGTCCAAGATCACCATCTTCGAAGACTTCAACATCAGCGGGTTCAACCTTCATCATTTCAGCGCATTTGAGGAATGTCTCGGGGTGAGGCTTGAAGTTGTCTACATCGTTGGCCGTAACTATGATATCGAAATATTTTCTGAGGCCGGTTATAGTGAGGGTTCTCTCAACAGCTTCCCTGTGACCTCCGGTTCCAACCGCCATTGGAATTTTGCCATGGTATTTTCTCACTATATCAGCCACAGGTGCGATTTCTTTTACATTATGCTGGACCCTGAAGAACTGGTCAAGCTTTTCGCTGACTATCTGATCGATTGAGACCTTTCCCTCCAGGCCGCTGTTCTTGATAATCTCCGAGGCAATCAGCCATCCCGGGCTTCCTGTGTGCAGGCGGAGAAACGCAGTATCAATTCTGGCTCCGTATTTTTCACAGGCCACCTGCCATCCTTGAAAATGATAGGGCATTGTATCAGCAAGAGTTCCATCGAGATCAAAAATCAATCCCTTCACCCCGGGTTGGATGTCATACTTCATAACCTGAAAAAATTAAGGGGCAAAGGTAAGCAATCTTTCTATTTAACCCTCAGGTTCGACTGGTTTTCGAACCACAGGCAATCGTTCCGAAGTTTCTTAACCAGACTATTCCGCTTGTCAATTCCGTAATAAAACTCGTCGAGATACTTTATCATGCCCAATTTTGTTTTTTCAGGCAGATAGGGGAATGAGCTTACCACACTGTAGAATTCATCCTTCTTTTCTGCAAACTCGTTCAGTATTTCTATGAACCGGTCTTCACTCCTGCAAACTGCCATGTATAAACGCTGCCTTACGTTTTCGATGGGAAGATCGGTAAAGGGAACAGCGTAATTTGTGTTTACAAGTCCGGAATAATCAAAATCATAAGCCACAATGAGATTGTCATTTGGCCGTGCGTTTTCCTTTTCCTGAAGAATGATGACATTATGGTGGATGGGAACCGACCAGTCGGTGTTGCCGATCATATAGTTGAAAATGGCAACCCTGTCAAGCATATCCTGCCTGAGCTCTCTCTGTGTAAGTTTTCTTTCAACCTCTGCTGTTGCGGTCCTGCGTTCAAGTACTTCCACAGGCTCTATTGCGAAACCATACTGGGTCAGGGGCTTCTGTTCCTTTGCGGTGTTCCGGTAAGTAATCCTGAACAGCCTTACTCTCAGACTGTGATCGGTTACCACATTGAACAGCTTGTAGACAAGGTATTCCTTCAGTATGTATTGTTCGAAGCCGGCCCTGCAATAGGGGACTATCTTGAGTTTATTTATCCCTGCAAATTCCGAATCGACTGAATCCGTCACCTTGAAATTCAGCATCATGGGCGGAAAATCGCAAATTGCTGTCCGGCGAATGTTGCCGCGTGCCCTGACCTTTATGTTCTTTACCACCGAGTCTGATTCGCTCAGGTGATAAGTGAGAACTGCAGGCAGATAAAGGGTATCAGATTTATACCTCTTATATTTGTTAATGTCAAACCGGAGGGATATCTCGAGCAGGTCATCGGTGTCAAAGAGAGTGACCTTTACATTCTGGGTGTCACTGACTGCATAATTGATGTCGAGCGAGTCGACCTGGGCTGACAGGGCTGCTGTCAGAAAAACCATGAGGAGAAAAACCAGACAGATCCTTTTCATGCCGAATGTTATTAAAGGCTTGTAAATCAATCCTGAATAACTAGAAAGCGAAGAAAGTCCATAATTATTTTCCGGTTGGGCCAAATTTTATTGTTATAACAATGTTATAACGATAAAATTATCACTTTTCCATGATAGAGTTAAACTTTTTCCGGGATGCGGTCAATAAAACTATTTATAGATGCTGTTAAATCGCTGCAAGGTAATCTTTTACCTGTCTGTATACATTTTCAGATGTGAATCCGAATTTCTCATCCAGTATTTTGTAGGGAGCTGAATAGCCAAAGCCCGGCACTCCGTACACTTTGCCCAATGGGCCTGCAAGACCCTGAAGTGTGACCGGTAGTCCTGCAGTCAGTCCGAATACAGGTACGCCGTCGGGAACAACGGAAAGCTGGTATTCCAACGGCTGGTTTCTGAACAGCCCTTCGGAAGGAGCCGACACTATCCTTATTTTAATGCCGTCTTTCCTGAGGAGTTCGGCTCCGCCAACCAGTGTTGCGACTTCTGATCCGCTTGCCAGAAGTATCACGTCGGGAGTACCCTGACAATCTGCAACAATGTAAGCTCCTTTGGACGTTTTAAGTGAATCTTCATATCTTGAACTGCCTGAAGCCGGAAGGTCGGTAATGTTCTGGCGCGAGAGCAGCAGGGCGGTTGGTGTGGTCTTGTTTTCAAGGGCAAGTTTCCACGACACTGTTGTTTCGGCCGAATCGGCAGGCCTCAGAACGATCATGCTGTTTGAACCGCTGTGATTTTTCATTTGTTCCATCAGTCTGATCTGTGCCTCCTGTTCCACTGGTTGATGTGTGGGTCCGTCCTCGCCAACGCGGAATGCATCATGTGTCCAGATGTATTTAACGGGAAGTTCCATCAGGCAGGCAAGCCTGACCGCAGGTTTCATATAGTCGGAAAAAACGAAGAAAGTACCGCAGGCGGGGATTACGCCTCCGTGGAGTGCCATGCCGTTCATAACTGCAGCCATGGTGAGTTCTGCCACTCCCGCCTGAAGGAATGCTCCGGAGAAATCACCTTTTGAGAATGCCTTTGTCTTTTTAAGGAAGCCGTCGGTCTTATCGGAATTGGACAGGTCGGCCGAAGCAACTATCATGTTTTCGATTTTTGAAGCCAGAACAGCGAGGACAGCAGAAGAAGCGGCCCGTGTAGCCGAATTTTCCTTCTGGGCAATGGCGCTGAAATCTATTTCAGGAATATTGCCTGAGTAGAACAGATTGAGCTTCCTGTCAAGCTCCGGATTTTCCGATGCCCATAGCTCCTTACGCCTCTTCCATTCGCCGGCTGCCTTTTTCTTTTCTTTCAGGATCTGATCGTAAAGTGATTTAACATCGTCGAAGACTTTGAACGGATCTGCCGGATCGCCGCCAAGGTTAACAAGTGATTTTTCGTATGAACCTCCTGCCTCACTCACAGGCATGCCGTGTGTGGAAGTTTTTCTTTCAAAACCATTACCGTCATTGTCGAGGAGTCCTAAGCCCATAATTGTTTTCCCGATTATTATAACCGGCTTTTCCTTTTCGCCGACAGCTTCTCTCAGGGCTTTCCTGATCTGTTCCTGGTCGTTTCCGGCTATTGAGATGACCTTCCAGCCCCACGAGGTGTATTTCATTGCAGTATCCTCGGCTGTAACAACTTTGGTCTCGGATGAAAGCTGGATGTCATTTGAATCGTAGAACATCACGAGGTTGTTAAGTCCAAGGAAACCGGCGAGTCTGCCTGCTCCCTGGGAAATCTCCTCCTGAATGCCGCCGTCGGAAATGAAGGTAAATGTTTTGTGGGCGAAGAGTTCTCCGAAGCGGGCAGCAAGAAATCTTTCTGCAATGGCGGCACCTACTGCCATAGTATGTCCCTGGCCGAGCGGGCCAGATGTGTTTTCTATTCCGCGGGCAAGATCCAGTTCGGGATGTCCCGGAGTGGGGCTGCCCCATTGCCTGAAGCCCTTGAGTTCATCAGGCGTGAAGTGCCCTGTAAGAGTAAGAACGGAGTAGAGCATGGGCGACATGTGACCAGGATCAAGGAAGAACCTGTCGCGGTTGATCCACCGGGGGTCATCCGGATCAAAGTTCAGAAATTCTGAAAAGAGTATATGAATGAAATCAGCTCCTCCCATGGCGCCGCCGGGATGACCCGAACGGGCTTTTTCAACCATCGACATGGAAAGAATCCGGATATTGTCCGCCGCCCTTAAGTGAACTTCCTTGTTCATAATAGAGATTTTTACCGTTAATATGTGACGGCAGCAAAAATATAATTATTTGATGACAGATCAAAGCCGCCGGCCGAAAGCCGGGAACGTTATCAAAAAGAATTTCAGCTTTTCAGAACCTGAATCCTATCTTTATTTCAAGACGGTTCCAGTTTATCTTGTATGTATAGGTCTGAGTGTCGTAGTTTGCCTGCCGGTAGCTGGTCTGTGCGTACCTGTATGCAAAGGAAAGATAGGTTTCCATTTCCTCGTTCGACCATGAAATTCCGGTTCCCAGGGTCAGCATGCCTCCTCCCTTGTAGTCCTTCCTGAGATAATCATTTGTCGGATCGGTTCCGCCGTCGCCGCCTGAGTGAATTAACGTGCCTCCCCTGAAGAAAACGAAGGGAGCCGTTTTATGCTCGTTCATCAGCAGCTTGTATTCGGCGAAAACAGGAACATAACCCGAATTGAAGTATTCGATTCCCGATCCGATGCCGATAATGTTTCTGGTAGCTGCAGTGTAACTCAGAATGAGATTGAAACTTACAGGTGTGGCATATTCGTTGTCGGGGGCGCCTACCAGAAGACCTATTTCGGGAGAGAATCCGATTCCGCCGGTTTTCCTTCCGTCATATAACGGAGTTTCCTTTTTAAATCTGTCTACTTCGTCGGAGCTGAATTTAAACAGACTGCCGTCGTAGGTGCGGATTGTGTAAGTGTTGTCTGAAATTTCCTGAAGCTTTCCGTAAATAACGCTGCCGTTCCTGAGGCAGAGGGCGTCTTTGGTTCTTTGTGCCGATAGCGGCAAAACGAATATAGCCGCCAGAAGGAGAAGTGTAACGATTTTTTTCATGTCAGGGTCAGATTAGAGTAGATTAGCATGATTTTTGTTCATGCATTGATATAAAACCTGACCTCCATGAAAACAAAAATCATTCCAATTATGGGAATAATTGCGCTTTTCGCCACCTTATTTTTTTCCTGCGAGGATAAAACCTTCAGGGAGTACGAGGGGAACGCACCCGTTTATATGACCTATGAAGATATGAGGAAAGCGATAGTTACCGATTATGATTCTGAACTGAAGAACCCCGGGAAAATATACTACAAGGATGATTATATATTTATTGTAGAGGAGCTTAAGGGAATCCATGTCTACGATAACTTAAATCCTTCCTCCCCGGTTAAAAAGGTTTTTGTCACCATACCCGGGGTGGTTGATATTTCAATAACAGGCTATATCCTGTATGCTGACAGTTATGTTGATCTGGTTATCCTTGATGTTGAGAACATCGACAATATTCATGAGGTGGGAAGGATGAAGGATGTTCTTCCGTATACGGTTCCGCCCACCGGCAATGATCTTCCGATGGCCTGGGTGGACGAAAAGAAGGGAGTCGTTACCGGGTGGGAGGAGAGGACAATCAGGGAAAGGATTTATACAGTTCCATCGTATCCGTGGCCGATTTTCTTTGAAGGAGGAGGGATGAGATATCTCGACATGGCAAATGCTTCCGGAGCATCTTCTGGAGTAAGCGGAAGCGGGACGGGCTTCGGAGGATCCATGGCCCGTTTTGGTATAAAGGGAAACGTTCTTTACATTGTTGACCGTAATAATCTTTCAGTGATTGATATTACAAATAAAACAAACCCCCGGGAAATGGGAGATTTCTACCCCGGGTGGGATGTGGAGACCATGTTCCTTGCGGGCGACAGGATGTATCTTGGCGCTTCCACGGGAATGGTGATCTTCGATATATCCAATCCGCTGGTTCCGAAATCGAGGGTGTTTTTCAACCACGCGAGTAGCTGTGATCCGGTTGTTGTGGATGACACAATAGCCTATGTGACTCTCAGAAGCGGAAACACCTGCGCGGGTACAGTCAACTGCCTCGATGTAATTAATGTGAAAAATATTAACTCTCCCTCAATGGTTGCCACGTTCCCGATGACCAATCCTCACGGGCTTGGCAAGAGCGGCGATCTGCTCTTTATCTGCGACGGTGATGCCGGGCTTAAGATTTATGATGCCTCCGATCCTGCATCGGTAGGGAACAAGCAGGTATCTGCATACCCCGATATCAATGCATACGATGTGATACCCATCGGTTCCCTGCTTGTGATGATAGGAGAAGACGGATTGTACCAGTACAGCTATTCGGACATTCAGAATATAAGGCTCCTGAGCAGTATTGCGATCAGCAGTGAATAATTCCGTTCATTGGTTGTTTTCTTTTGTCAGGCCTAAAAATATTGACTTATGGTATAGTGATTTTTTCACAATCCTGACTTCATTTCTTTTTTGTGCCAAATAGCAACAAATCAAGTATTTAATTAGATATAAGAGACTGAAAATAATATCGGTCTACAGGGTTATTAACATAGTTTATGAAAAATTATGATTTGTGCTTTGGTAAATTAGGAATTATTGTTATTAATTTAACAGAACGAAGGAATTAGACTCCGTGACAGGTTAAAATTATAGTAATTATTTAAAAATCAATTAAATATGTATGAAGTTGAAGATCTTGTAAAGGATTTGTCCCTTAAGTACGGCAGCAACAGGAGCAGTCTCATGCCCATTCTTCAGGGAATAGTGGAGAAACACAACTATCTGTCTGATGAAGTGATGGTCGAGGTCGCGAAGACACTTGACATATCAGCAGCGGAAGTATATGGGACAGCTTCGTTTTACACTTTTCTCGATACGCAGGTACGGGGAAAATATGTGATAAGGGTTTGTAAGACAATCACTTGTTCGATGAAGGGGAAAGGAGAGATAATGCAGGTCATTGAAGATATGCTGAAGATCAAGGCAGGAGAGACGACTCCCGACAGGATGTTCAGCCTTCTTGAGACTAACTGCATAGGATGGTGTCACAAAGCGCCGGCAATACTGATAAATGAAATACCCTATACGGAGCTTACACCGGAAAAGGTTGTGGAAATACTTAAAAGTTACATGAAAACCAAATAATCTGCTGTATTATGGAAAACAAAGTTTTAAATAAAGTAGGGCTGATATTCGAGAATGTTGATCCGAAGGAGGTTCTTACGAAGGCTTTCAATATGTCGAAAGATGAGGTGATTCAGCAGGTTCTTGATTCAGGGCTTAAAGGACGCGGCGGAGCAGGATTTCCCACTGGTCTCAAGTGGAAGTTTACTGCTGCCGAAAAAGATCCCGAGAAATATATAGTATGCAACGCCGATGAGGGAGAACCGGGGACTTTCAAGGACAGGGAGATACTCGACCGGGTTGCCTACAAGGTTTATGGAGGTATGGCGATAGCTGGCAGGACCATAGGAGCGAAGGAAGGATACGTTTATCTGAGGGGAGAGTACAAGTTCCTTCTCCCGAAGCTCATGAAGGAACTTGATGAATTCCATAAGATGATTGATGAGATAGGCTACGACTTCAGGATTCATTACCGGCTCGGAAGCGGTGCATATATATGCGGTGAGGAGAGTGCGCTGTTTGAATCGATAGAGGGTTTCAGGGGTGAACCCAGGAACAAGCCTCCTTATCCCACGACATCAGGTGTCTTTTACAAACCCACTTCCATTAATAATGTGGAAACCCTGGTAACCGTGATGATGATCATCAAAGACGGAGCCGAATCATATTTCAAGCTGGGAACCACGGATTCAAGGGGGTCAAAGGTCTTCTCAATATCAGGTGACACTCCAACCCCGGGCATTTTTGAACTTGAACTGGGAATGTCTGTCCAGCAATTCGTGGATGAGTTCGGCGATGGTGACACAAAAGCCGTGCAGGTCGGAGGGGCTTCGGGTTTCTGTGTCCCGAGGAAGAAGTTTACTGAGACGATCATCGGCTTTGAGGGAGTTCCCACCGGCGGATCGATGAAGCTTTTCAACAGCTCCAGGTCGATGTACAATGTTCTTCATAATTACCTTGATTTCTTTACTGAGGAGTCGTGCGGACAGTGTACTCCATGCAGGGTCGGCTGTCAGCAGCTGCTCAAGGGCGTTGAGAAGGTGAAAAAGGGAGAAGCAAAATCAACATATCTGCATGAACTCGTGAAGCTGGCCGACACCATGAAGATCGCTTCAAAATGCGGGCTTGGCCAGTCGGTCGGAAATGCATTCCGTACCATCGTTGAAAACTTCAGGGAAGAGATCATCTATTAATTCACTTTGAAAATCAGAAAAATATGATAAATCTGACTATAAACGAACAAAAAGTTTCAGTACCGGCCGGAACAACAGTTCTGGAAGCTGCGAAATTATTAAAGATAAACATACCCACGTTATGCAACCATCCCGACCTGTGTGTCGCCGGTAATTGCCGTGTATGCGTGGTGGAACAAAAAAGAGCCAGGACGCTTGTCGCTTCATGTGCGACACCGGTTTCAGAGGGCATGGAAATAAATACAAATACCCTGAAGGTCCGGAATGCCCGCAGGCATATTGTTGAACTCCTTCTTTCCGAACACAGGTCCGACTGCACGAAATGCTATAAGAACACCAAGTGCGAACTTCAGGCCCTGGCAAATGAGTTTGCCTTCGGCGACAGTATTTTCCTTGATCTTGTGGAGGATCATCCTTACACAATTGATCGGTCATCCCCGGCTTTCATTAAGGACGACAGCAAGTGTATCAGGTGTCAGCGCTGTGTCAGGACCTGTTCCGAGCTGCAGTACATCTCCGCCATTGCCGTTGCCAACAAGGGAGCGCATCAGAAAATTTCATCATTCCACGACAGGCCGATGAGTCATGTTATATGCACCAACTGCGGACAGTGCGTGAACCGCTGTCCCACGGGAGCGCTCACCGAAAAGACCTATATTGATCAGGTCTGGGATGCAATTTATGATCCCGACAAGTATGTAATTGTCCAGACCGCGCCTGCTGTAAGAGTAGCCCTTGGTGAGGATCTTGGCTACGACCCGGGAGAAAGGGTTACGGGAAAGATGGTCAATGCCCTGAGGCAGATTGGATTCGATTCGGTTCTTGATACTGATTTCAGCGCTGACCTTACAATTATGGAAGAAGGGACAGAACTACTGACAAGGCTGAAGAAAGCCCTGGTTGACAAGGATGCATCTATAAAATTCCCGATGTTCACATCCTGTTCTCCCGGCTGGATAAAGTTCATTGAACACAAATACCCTGAATTCCTTCCTAACCTTTCAACCTGCAAGTCGCCTCAGCAGATGTTTGGGGCCCTGGCAAAAACCTTTTATGCCGAAAAAAAGAAGGTCGACCCGTCAAAAATTGTATCTGTGTCGATCATGCCGTGCACCGCGAAGAAATATGAAGCCGACAGGCCTGAAATGAGGGCAAGCGGGTACAAGGACATAGATTTCGTTCTTACGACGCGCGAACTGGCAGTTATGATAAAACAGGCAGGTATTGATTTCAGAAATCTCGAACCGGCTCACTACGATTCTATAATGGGCGATTCAACAGGTGCCGCAGTTATATTCGGAGCCACGGGCGGGGTGATGGAAGCTGCACTCAGAACAGCTTACGAGATAGTTACGGGAAGAGAGGTTCCGTTTGCCAACCTGAACATTACTCCTGTGAGAGGGCTGGAGGGAGTTAAGGAAGCTTCGGTGAAAATTGAAGGATGCACTGATGACTGGAAATTCCTCGAGGGTGCTGAACTTAAGGTTGCAATTGCGCATGGACTTGTCAATGCCAACACGATCATGGCAGAGGTTCGTGAAGGGAAATCCCCATATCATTTTGTGGAAATAATGGCTTGCCCCGGTGGCTGTATCGGCGGCGGAGGACAACCTATTCCTACAAGCAAAGAGATCCGGCAGAACAGGATTAATGCAATCTATTCAGAGGATGAGCACATGGTGCTCCGAAAGTCACATGATAATCCTGATGTAATAGCGCTTTACAAGGAGTTTCTTGGCAAACCCAACAGTCACAAAGCTCATGAGCTTTTGCATACCCACTATGTTGAGAGAGATAACTTTTAGAAATATTTTGTAATTTGATGGCCGGCGTTTTTTTTAATGCCGGCTTTTTTATTGGGCGACAATTCGCCGGACAATTGATCCGGAAAAGAACGGGATAAGACTAAATAAAACATACATGGAAAATAGTGAATTGAAGATAGCGACAGCACAATTCGAGAACAGGAGCGGAGACAAAGAGTACAATCTGTCGGTTATTGATACTCTTGCAGAAAAAGCGGCTGCAGAAGGAGCGGATGCAATAGCTTTTCATGAGTGCTCTCTTACAGGCTACACTTTTGCCGGGAAGTTATCCGAAAGCGAGCTTCGAGACATTGCGGAGCCGATACCCGACGGCCCGGGCACTGCAGCCCTGATAAAAATTGCCAGGAAGCATAACATATTTGTTCTGGCCGGTCTCTTTGAAAAGGACAAGAGTGGAAAAATATACAAGGCTTATGTATGTGCTGGTACTGAAGGGCTTGTGGCAAAGCACCGGAAGATTCATCCCTTTATAAACCCTGCAATTGTACCCGGCGACAGCTATACTGTTTTCGACCTGAAGGGATGGAAGTGCGGCATACTTATCTGCTACGACAACAATGTGATAGAGAATGTCAGGGCCACAGCCCTGCTTGGCGCCAGGATATTGTTCATGCCTCATGTCACCATGTGCACTCCCTCGCCCCGTCCGGGAGCAGGATTTGTGGATCCGCAGCTATGGATGAACCGGCATGCCGATCCTGACACATTGAGAATGGAGTTCGACGGACCCAAGGGCCGGGAATGGCTTATGCGCTGGCTTCCGGCCCGTGCTTATGATAACGGAATATACGTTGTGTTCTCCAATCCTATAGGGATGGATGACGATCAGCTTAAAAACGGCTGTTCAATGATAATAGATCCTTATGGCGAGATTATTGCCGAGTGCAGGGAACTTGGCGACTGCTTCGCTACCGCGGAAATCAGCAGGCAGAAACTCGAAGATGCCGGAGGATTCAGGTATACGATGGCGCGGCGCCCCGATCTTTACAGGGATATCATCGGCCGCGACCATACGGCGGTACAGAAAGTGGCATGGTTGAAAGGGAAAGGTAAATTTCCGGGTTAAACAGCAGTTTTGTATTTTTGTATTGATTTCGATCATTTCTCAAAGAGCCTTTCAAAAATGGAAATTCGTTACGACTGGAAGACAAAATTTTTCAGTAGGAAGTTCGAGATTTATCAGAACGATCAGCTCAAGGGAGAACTGTTCAAGGAGGGATTGTCGGGAAAAGTGACCGGGGAGCTGAATACGAAGCGGTTTCAGTTTGAGACCAAAGGATTTTTTAAATTTGAAACGAAAATCGCTGATCTCCAGAGGCATATTGAAGCCGGCAAGATAACCTTCCTTCGTGGGGAAAGCGGTACTATTATCCTTTATAAGGAAAGGCAGTATAAATGGAAATTTGAAAATTTTATTTGTTCGCGCTGGAGCCTGAGTGATGAAAAGCGGGTGCTCATCAAATATCATTCGAATGCGTTTACCGGTATGATTGAATCGTACACAACCGATGAACTGCTAATATTATCAGGTTTCTATATCAGGAACTGCCTAAGGAAAAGATCGGCCCGGATTGCAGCTGCCTCGTAGAACCACCGACCTGTTGATTGCTATTGGCAAAATGAGAAAGATCATCCACATCGACATGGATGCTTTTTTTGCATCCATAGAGCAGCTTGACCATCCGGAACTCAGGGGCAAGCCTGTTGCGGTCGGGGGCAGCGGTATCCGTCATGTGGTTGCTGCAGCAAGCTATGAAGCACGCAAGTTCGGTGTTCATTCCGCCATGCCTTCGGTAACGGCCAGAAAGCTGTGCCCTGAACTGATTTTTGTAAGGCACAGGTTTGAACGTTATCACCAGCTGTCGGAGAATATTTTTGATATATTCAGGGAGTTCACTGATCTTGTCGAACCCCTTTCGATCGATGAAGCATTTCTTGATGTCACAAACGACAAAAAAGGGATGGGATCTGCAACACTAATTGCACGAACTATAAAGAAGGAGATAAAGGCAAGGACAGGACTGACAGCTTCGGCCGGGATATCTGTAAACAAGTTCCTGGCAAAGATTGCTTCCGATATGGACAAACCAGATGGATTGTACCTGATCGCTCCGGAGAAAGCTGCGGAATTTATAGAGAAACTCCCAATCGAGAAATTCTTTGGCATTGGAAGGGTTACGGCTGCAAAAATGCACAAGCTTGGAATACATTGCGGGGCTGATCTCAAAAAGTGGGACCTTCTTTCGCTGATCAGAAACTTCGGCAAGTCCGGCAGGTTTTATTACGATATTGCGAGGGGTTTAGATGAACGTCCTGTAGAAGTCAACTCGGAGCGGAAATCAGTGGGCACCGAACTTACATACGAAAAGGACCTGACCACTCAGTTTGAGATCATTGCCGAGCTTTACAAAGTCGAAAAGGAGTTGATGGAAAGGATTGAAAATGCCGGTGTAACAGGAAGAACAGTCACCTTAAAGGTTAAGTTTTCAGATTTCAGACAGATTACAAGAAGCAGGACTTTGCCTGAATATATCCGTTCGTTCGGGAAACTTCATGAGGAAGTAACAGGAATAAGGAAGTCGCTCGATCTGAGCGGAAGCAGGATAAGACTTCTGGGAGTGAGCATTTCAAACCTGGAAACCGATGATAGCTCCGACAGGCAGCTGGAACTGTTTGACCATGATGATCCTATTGGCTGAAGCCTGCTTCACTGCCAAACTCCCTGAAAAAATCATCCAGCATAAGATATCTTTTCCTGTGCTTTTCTATCAGAACAGTGTATTTTCCAAACCACGATTCCAGGTTCCGGAACCTTTTTGCAGCGTTCTTCCTGATCTCATCCGCGATTTTTTCAGGAGGGACACCCCGCTCAATATAAATCTCAAGATAACGGTAGATCCCCGTATGCCCGAAGGCATCCATGTCGTCTGCAGCAGAAAGTATTACCAGAATATTGTTTTTTTCTTCAAGTCCTGAGGAATACTCCTTATTGTCATGTTTTTCAATTGCGTCAAGCATGTCGGTCCAGCCGGATAAATCCTGCCTGAGTCCTGAAAGGAACTCCGCAGCTAAATTCCGGCTGTGGAAGCCATGATCGACCCCGGTTGTGACTGTCATCCCAAGGTCGTGAAGATAACATGCGATCAGTGTCTTGCTGTAAAAGTCGAGGGAGTGCGGATTGCTTTTATTTTCCGTGCTGATCAGCAGTTCCCTTGCTAAGTTCCATACTCTTCGATGGTGGCTGATATCGTGGGAAAACAGCGTTCTGTTGCCCCATTTCCGGGCAAAAAAAACTTCAAGAGCCTGCTGATGCATGTTTTCAGCAAGCCCGGGGGTATCTATAATATCCATCTGTTGGTTGAACTATTGAAAAGCAAACCCTTCCGGAAGGTTGCCTTCTATCTGCTTCTATTTGAGCATGCTTTCTGCCAGATCGAGGATGGTAGTATCATCAAAAGTCACTATTCCGCCTCCCGGACCCTGTTCGTAGTGAACGCCAACACACTGTCCAAGTTTAAAATTTGTTCCTCCGAAGTAGTTTCTGACAGTTTCTTCATGCAGATCCAGCTTCTCTGCAATCTTTTTCATACTACCGGAGGGTAATTGGTCTTTGATCTTCCGGAGTTCATTGAATGTGATTGTCTTTGCCATGATAGCAGAATTTAGTTAATATAAAGTAAAGTACAATAACCTTACCAAAGTTAGTTATAAATCGGCATAAAAAAAATCAAATGTCCATTTTCGGTACATCTCTTATTATGTAAACCAGGTAATCTCCCAGATACCTGAATCCGAATGACTCATAAAGCTTTATCGCTTTTTTGTTTGTGGTATGTACCTCAAGTTTTACCTGATAACCCGTTGACTTTACGAACCTTAGCGATTCGCCGAGCAGAAATTTAGAAAGACCTTTGCCCTGAAATTCCGGCAGAATGCCAAAATGGTGGAGGAAAATTCTTCTGCCGTCGAAAGTCAGCCAGGATGTTCCGGCTATCCGGCCTGAGCTTATGTCTTCCAGGATAAGAAGCTTGCCGCCAAGCCGGATGGTTTCCAGGATTGTGTCACAGTCATCTCCCCGTTCCGGATTTCCCATTTCTGTCTGCTTCCACAGGGCTGCGACAAGTTCAAAGTCATCTTCCCTGAACGGCCGCACCAGGAATTCATCTTTAATCCGGCTTTCTGTCATAGCTTCCTGAGATATCCGAGAAACAAATCCAGTGCTTTTCTTTTGCGCTCGTCGAAGTTGTAATCTATATTATTTTTCAGATAATCCTTCAAGACTTTTCCTGTTATGGTTCCCGCATTTTCAAATCTTTCAGCTACCTTGTCGATGTTGTTGACTCCCAATGCCAGTGCATCATTGAAACCGGAGATAAAATCCGCGGGCAGCTCCTTGTTGGCAATCCAGCAGGCAAATACGAAGGGCAGACCTGTGAAATTTTTCCATTCCTCTGCCAGATCAATACTGTAACTGTATCTGTTCTCCAGTTCAAAGCATTGATCGCCGATCAATACTACAGCATCATTGATTCCAACTGATTTGAAGTCAAACCCTTCGAAGGTGTTTATCCATTCAGGTTCCCTTTTCCAGAAATTCCGCGCGATAACTCTTATCAGATTCACCGATGTTCTCGATCTGTAATCGAGGAACACCCGTTGTACGGTTTCAGGCCTGGAATCGCTCATAAGTTGCACCGTTCTAACCTTACCGTCAGCGCCTATGCAGTAATCTCCGATGATGTGATATCTTTCAATCAGCGGTATTGCAGCCACCGGAACAAGTCCGAGATCAGCCCTTCCCGAAATCAGCTTGGCTGCGCATTCCGACGGATGGTCCGTCTCGATGACAGCCCTGCTGTCAAATCTGCTTTCTGTAAGTCCATAGATAAAAGGATATGTGTTGGCGTACCTTACGGCTGATATTCTGATTTTATGCATTACTTGTAATTTGGAGCTTCTAAAATAGTACTTTTGTATACATATTGTAACAATGGAACAGCCAAAAAGGTAAACAATGGAATTGAATAATCTTACTGCCATTTCACCCGTCGACGGACGATACAGGCACAAGACAGGCAAACTGGACGGGTACTTCTCGGAGTTCGCCCTGATAAAGTACCGGCTGATGGTGGAAGTTGAATATTTCATTGCTCTCTGCGAAATACCCCTTCCGCAGCTTTTGGATTTCGGAAAGGAGAACTTCACTTCACTAAGGGCTCTTTATGAGGATTTTGACATTAAGGAAGCTGAGCGCGTGAAGGAACTGGAACGAACCACAAACCACGATGTGAAAGCTGTGGAGTACTATCTTAAGGAGCGGTTTTTCAAGTCGGGGTGGGGCAGATGGTCGGAATTCATTCACTTTGGTCTGACATCGCAGGATATTAATAACACAGCTATTCCGCTTTCGCTGAAAGACGGCCTTGCCGAAGTGTATTTTCCTTTTCTTTTTGAATTGAGGGAAATGTTAGCCGGTCTTGCCGAGGAATGGAAAGACATACCGATGCTCGCCAGGACTCATGGTCAGCCGGCATCGCCAACGCGGTTGGGAAAAGAGATAAGGGTATTTATCGCCAGGATAGATGAACAATCGAAATATTTCGGGCAGATTCCATATTCGGCAAAATTCGGCGGAGCGACAGGCAATATGAATGCTCATAAGGCAGCATATCCGGATATTGACTGGACAGGATTCGCCGACGGCTTTGTTAGTGAGGTGCTGGGGCTTCAGCGGTCTTTCCCGACGACCCAGATTGAGCACTACGACAATCTTGCCGCCTTGTTTGACAATCTTCGCCGGATAAACGTGATACTGACTGACCTGGCCAGGGACATGTGGCTCTATATATCATTCGAATACTTCAGGCAGAAGATCCGCAAGGGTGAGATAGGATCATCAGCCATGCCCCACAAGGTTAATCCAATCGATTTTGAAAACAGCGAGGGCAACCTGGGATATGCAAATGCTATTTTCGGGTACATGGCTGAAAAACTTCCGGTCTCACGGCTTCAGCGCGATCTTACCGATTCCACTGTGCTAAGGAACATAGGCGTCCCGATCGGACATACGGTGATTGCCATGAATTCCCTTCTGAAAGGATTGAACCGTGTTGTGGTTAACAGGGAAAAGATCGAAAGCGACCTTGAAAATAACTGGGCAGTAGTGGGGGAAGCCATACAGACCATTCTGAGAAGGGAGGGTTTTCATAAGCCATATGAAGCTTTGCTTGATCTTACCCGGACAAACCAGAAGATAACCAGGGAGTCAATAATTGATTTCATTGATGGTCTCGATATCAGCGAATCCCTGAAATCGGAACTTAAAGGGATCACACCCTCTAATTACACCGGTTTCTGAAATGAGCAAAGCCAGGCTTCTTCTCAAGTATATCGAACCATATAAATGGTCGGCATTAAGGAATATTATCTACAATATCCTTAGTGCGTTGTTTGCCCTCATATCCTATACTCTTGTGATTCCGTTCCTGCAGATACTTTTCGACCGTGTCGGCACTACCCCTGATCCCGGAGAATTTCAGATGAACCTCGACTACCTTGGCAAAGCCGCCAGGTATTACCTGTACGACTTTATCGACACTTATGGCGAATTCCGGGCGCTTATGCTTGTTTGTGCGATTGTTGTCGGTGCAAGTCTTTTAAAGAACGGGTTCATTTTTATGGCAAACAACAGCATTGCCTTTATCAGGGCTTCAGTTGTCAGGGATCTGAGAAAAAAAATGTATGACAAGGTGTTACGACTTCAGCTGTCATTCTTTTCCGATGCGAGGAAGGGAGATGTGATGACGAGGATATCGAACGATGTCCAGGAAATCGAACTATCGGTGGTGTCATCCCTGACCATGATGTTCAGGGATCCATTGTATATTCTTTTGTTTGTCATTTATCTTTTTATCGCCAGTTATCAGCTCACCCTGTTTGCCCTTGTTCTGCTTCCGATCAGCGGCTGGCTGATAGGAAAGGCAAGCCGTACGCTTCGATCTTCATCCTTTGTTGGCCAGCAGTATCTCGGGAAACTCTTGTCGGTTGTCGAAGAGACACTTACCGGATTACGAATAGTGAAGGGATTCAACGCCGAGGAAAAGATGACACAGCAGTTTGCACAAACAAATGAGCGCTATTCGAAAGTATTCAAGAGGGTTACCCGCAAGGCATATCTGGCTTCTCCTGTCAGTGAATTTCTGTCGACGATAGTCCTGATGGTGCTTATGTACTTCGGCAGCACGCTTGCCCTGAAGGGTTCAGGCAATATGGGACAGGAGCAGCTGATCGCCTTTCTGGTGATCTTCTCCCAGATCCTTCCGCCTGCAAAAAACATTACAACAGCATGGTTCAGTATACAGAAAGGGATGGCATCGGTCGACAGGATTGACCAGATACTTGAAGCTGAGGAAACAATCACTGAGAAGCCGGACGCATTGCCTGTGAGTGACTTCAGCGACTCGATTGAATTCAGGAATGTATGGTATGGTTACAACGATGAACCGATTCTGAAGGATATCAATCTTAAAATAAAAAAAGGTCAGACAGTAGCCGTTGTTGGCAAATCAGGAGCCGGAAAATCGACACTGGCCGACCTCCTGCCCAGGTTCATGGATGTTGATACGGGTCAGGTACTGATCGATGGCGTTGATGTCCGCGACCTTAAGCTGACTGATCTGAGAAGCCTGATGGGGATCGTGAGCCAGCAATCGATTCTTTTCAACACTACTTTCAGGGAGAACATTGCTTTCGGAGTTGCTGAACCTGATATGGAGAAGGTGATTGAAGCAGCAAGAATAGCCAATGCTCACGATTTTATTATGGAGACCGAAAATGGCTATGAAACCGGCGTGGGAGAGGGTGGAAGCAAGCTGAGCGGGGGACAGCGGCAGAGGATAAGCATTGCAAGGGCTATTATGGCCAATCCTCCCATTCTTATTCTCGACGAAGCAACATCAGCCCTCGACACCGAATCAGAACGACTTGTTCAGGAGGCAATCGTGAACCTCATGAAGAACAGGACCTCGCTTGTGATTGCTCATCGTCTTTCAACCATTAAGCATTCCGATATGATTGTTGTTATTGACAATGGCCGCATCATTGAGACCGGAACGCATACTGAACTGATGGACAGGGAAGACGGATACTACCGGAAGCTTCACAGTTATCAGGCTATATAAACCGGTTGAAAATTTCAAAAAGTCTTATGCCGGGGAAGGAAAAATATTGCAGCCTTTTGTTATTGTTTATTCTTTTTGCGCTGATAGAATCACCTCTCAATGCCCAGATAGACTTTTCATACCAGTCGGATTACTATTTCCTCAAGGGGAAGGATGCGGTGTCGCTTCCGGCAACCTGGAAGGATCCCGGATTTGATTGTACTTCGTGGAACTGGGGCAAAGCGCCATTCAGGTACGGAAACGGAGCAGGAGGGACGGAGCTGACTGATATGCAGAATAGCTTCACGACTCTGTTCCTGAGATCGGAATTTGACTGTCAGAATAAGGATCTCCTTAAGGAAATAGTAATTGCTGCTGATTTTGACGACGGTTTTATAATCTGGATAAACGGATCGGAGGCACTGAGGACCAATTCTCCGTCAGCACCTTCGTACAACAGTGTCGCACCGGCCAACCATGAATCGGGTACAGGTGAATATTTTACTCTGGATGCTACTGAGGTTGACCTGGTAAACGGAACAAACTACATCGCCATTCAGGGTTTTAATGTCAGTCTGAACAGTACGGACTTCTATCTTGATTTTGAAATCCATGCAGAGATAAGCCTGCCCCAGCTTACAGATACCCTGGGACTTGATTTTTCTGTGAAATCCGGATTTTATGACTCTCCTTTCAGCCTTTCTGTGTCATCACCTGATCCGGCACTTGAAATAACTTACACCCTTGATGGCAGTAATCCGCAGAACTCCCCTACATCATTCGTTGTCCCCAATCCTGCGTTAATACTTATCGATCCGGAAAGCACAGAAGGAAGGCCAGCTGCCCCATCGGTTACAGTGCGGGCTTCAGCATCAAGGACGGGAATGAAGCCGGCAATGTCATCAACAAGAACATATATTTTTCCTGAAAAAGTCAGGACTCAAAAATGGCCGGGAGGCAACTGGCCTGCAACCAGTATAAACGGGCAGATCATTGATCTTGAAATGGATCCTGAAGTGGTGGAGGATCCTTTGTATTCTCCCCGGCTGACAGGCTCTCTTCTCGGGATACCATCGGTTTCAATTGTGACTGACAACCGTAACCTGTTTGATCCGTCTTCAGGAATCTATGTAAATGCAAAGGGACACGGACTGGGATGGGAAAGGGAATGCAGTTTTGAGTTGATTTACCCCGATGGAAGGGAGGGATTCAGCATCAATGCCGGTTTAAGAATCCGGGGCGGATACAGCCGTGATGACGCATTTCCGAAACATGCCTTCCGGCTTTTCTTCAGAGAGAAATATGGATATGATAAACTCAGATATCCGCTTTTTGGAGATGAAGGAGTCGATGTGTTCGATAAAATCGACCTGAGGGCAGAACAGAATTATGCCTGGAGCAACGGTCAGTCGAATAATTCAATGGTAAGAGAGGTGTTTTCGCGCGATACCCAGCGCGACATGGGTCAGCCTTATACCCGGAGCAGGTATTATCATCTTTATCTCAATGGTATGTACTGGGGCCTGTTCCAGTCGCAGGAAAGATCGGAAGCAAGATATGGCCAGTCTTATTTTGGAGGAAGCGAGGACGACTATGACGTTATAAAGGTAAATACAGAAAATGGTTACCTGGTGGAAGCCACCGACGGAACGCTCGATTCATGGAGGGTTCTTTACAATATGTGTACAAAGGGATTCACTTCAAATGCAGAATATTTCAGTATTGAAGGGAAAGATGCCTGGGGGAAGCCTGTCATCGGAGGTGAAGTAAAGATTGATCTCGACAACCTGATTGATTTCATGTCGGTCATTTTTTATACTGGTAACTTTGATTCTCCCACTGCAGTTTTCATGCAGAATAAAAAGGCTAATAATTTCTATGCCATTGACGACCGAAATGATAAGTCGGCAGGATTTAAATTTTTTATCCATGATGCCGAGCATTCGTTGTTTGATGAGGCTCACAGCCCCGGCACAGGACTGTTTGAAGACAGGGTGAATATCGGAACCAGGACAGACGCTCTCCGAATGGAAGTCAGCGATCTAACCAGGTTTCATCCGCAGTGGATTCATTTCAGGCTGTCAGATAACCCCGAATACCGCATCCGTTTTGCCGACAGGGCCTGGCGGCACTTTTCCGATACGGGAGTATTTGCCCCGGATAGAGTGCTGGACCGGCTTGAAAAGAGGATCAGCGAAGCAGATATTGCAGTTGTGGCAGAATCGGCCAGATGGGGTGATGCAATACGGTCAGGGGCACCATACACAAAAGACAACAACTGGATTCCGGAAATCAATAAAATCAGAAACAGGTTCATCCCGGAGAGGACACGGATAGTGATAAACCAGCTGAAGCAGGCAGGACTCTATCCGCTGATCAAGGCTCCGGTTATAAGCGCTGAGAACGGGATAGTTAGTCGGGACGTAATGCCGATTATCGGATCGGTGCATGTTACTATCGGGAATCCGAACCCCGCGGGAACCATTTACTATACTCTTGATGGTTCCGACCCGAGGAAGATTGGAGGAGGCGTTAACAAGGGTGTAGCCTTTTCGCTCGATAAGGTAAGCATGGAGCTTAACGAGTCGACTGTGATCAGGGCGAGGATCCTTTCTTCCGGCGAGTGGAGCGCAATCGTCCATGCAAATTTCATTAAGCAGCCTGAAGATTACAGCGGGCTTGGAATAACTGAGCTTAATTATCATCCTCCCGATATTATTAATGGATACGATACGCTTTCCGGGAAGGATCTCGAATTCATCGAATTTAAAAATACCGGGAATCACTCAATAAATCTCGGGGGACTTGAGATTGACTCGGCAGTTCATTACAAGTTTCCTGAAAATTGTCTTCTTCCACCGAAGCAGTTTTTTGTTATCGCATCAAAGCCTTCAAATTTCTTCACTCATTACGGGATGCTTCCCTCTGGTAATTACGAGGGAAATCTTTCCAATGCCGGCGAGGAAGTACTTGTAAGGGACAGGAGTGGTGCCGAAATAATAAGGTTTATCTATGAAGATTCCGCGCCCTGGCCTGATGGTGCCGACGGAGACGGCTTTTCAATGGCCTCGGCAGCTGTCAATCCTGCCGGTGATCCGGGTGATCCTTCATACTGGACTCTTTCGGTTGAGAAGGACGGTAATCCATTTGCTGACAACGTTATGACCCCGGATGTTCCGATTGATCCGGCTCCGGATGGATCACTTCTTGTATATCCGAATCCGACTACCGGAATTGTGACGGTTCATCTGTTTACCGATGAAGTACTTGAAGAAATGGATCTGGAAATACACTCAGCAGCCGGTAAACTGATGAAAAGACTTGAAATAGGAAATCCGGGGCTAATTGATCTTAAATCTGAAGGACTTCCGGCAGGATTCTATATCTTAGGGGTCAAAACAGCAGATTATTCAATTAAAACTGCAATCATACTGACAAAATAATAATCAAAACCAGGACTATGCCACGAAGAATTTTACTGATAAGTCTTTCTGTTATTTTTATAACAGTGTCGGGATTTTCGCAGAAGGCAAAAACGAAGCAAACCTTTGCTCTGGGCACAACTGAGTTTTTGCTTGATGGGAGCCCTTTCCAGATTATAAGCGGCGAGTTGCATCCTTCGAGGATTCCTGCCGACTACTGGCGTCACAGGATCCAGATGGCAAAAGCAATGGGATGCAACACAATCAGTGTGTACATCATGTGGAACTACCACGAACAGGAGGAGGGTGTCTTTGATTTTGAGACAGGCAACAGGAATCTGGCGCAGTTCTTCAACATAGTGCAGGAAGAGGGTTTATGGCTGATTGTCAGGCCGGGACCATACGTATGTGCAGAATGGGAGCTTGGAGGCATTCCTCCTTATCTGCTCAGGATTCCTGACATCAGGCTCAGGTGCATGGATCCAAGGTACATGGCTGCCGCGGAGCGTTACATGGCAAAGCTTGCCGAAGTGGTTAAACCTTTCCAGGTGACCAACGGAGGCCCCCTTCTTTTGCTGCAGATAGAAAATGAGTATGGCAGCTTTGGAAATGACAGGAATTACCTTGCCCGCCTGAAAGAGGTATGGACTGAGAACGGGATTAATGTTCCGCTTTTCACCGGCGACGGACCAACTACCTATATGCTTGAAGCAGGCACTCTGCCGGGCTGTGCCGTGGGTCTCGATTCGGGAAGCAGGCCCGAACATTTCGAGCTTGCAGCCAAAATGAATCCCGGAGTTCCTGTTTTCAGCAGTGAGACTTATCCGGGCTGGCTCACACACTGGGGAGAAGAATGGGCAAGGCCCGATACCACAAGTCTGCTGAAGGAGATCAAATACCTTATGGACAACAAGAAGTCTTTTAACTTTTATGTCATTCACGGAGGAACCAACTTTGGCTATACCGCCGGAGCCAATTCAGGCGGTAAGGGATACGAGCCGGATGTTACCAGTTATGATTATGATGCTCCAATTGATGAGCAGGGAAGGCCCAGGGCCAAATATTTTGCATTGAGGAACCTCATTGGCTCTTACCTTCCAAAGGGAAAAAAACTTCCTCCGGTTCCCGAACCGATACCCTCTTATGATATCCCGTCCATCGGTCTTACAGTTTTTTCATCAGTATGGGACAATCTTCCTCAGGCCGTCAGTTCTGTCCAGCCTAAACCATTTGAAGCTTACGGCCAGGATTATGGATTCATTCTTTATTCAACCGAGCTGATTGGTCATAAGAAGGGTAAACTGACAGTTACCGATCTTCATGATTACGCGACAGTGTTTCTGAATGGCGAATTCATTGGTACACTCGACAGGAGAGAAGGAATTAACACTATTGATATCCCTGAGAGTAAAGCTGAGCGCCCGCTTCTTGAAATTCTGGTGGAGGGAATGGGACGTATCAATTTTGCCCAGAATCTGATCGATCGCAAAGGTATAACCGACCGGGTGACCCTTAACGGTATGACTTTGATGAACTGGAAAGTGTACAATCTTCCGATGGATGACAAATTCATTTATGACCTCAGGTCATCCAACAGGACCCCCGGGAAGAGGGGCATTTTCTTCAAGGGCAACTTTTTTCTGTCGGCTGCCGGTGACACTTTTCTTGATATTACGAACTTTCAGAAAGGAGTTATCTGGATCAACGGCCATAACCTCGGCCGCTACTGGAATATCGGACCACAGACAAGATTTTATTGTCCGGCTTCATTCCTGAGAAAAGGCAACAATGAAATGATCGTATTTGATCTGTTGCAGACAGAGCCTCAGATTGTTGTCGGTTTCAAGACAGCGGAATAGACAATTCGTGCAATAAAAAAAGGAGCGCCTGACGACGCTCCTTTTTTTATGAGGCATCCCGCTTATTGACTGATCAAACCAGGATCTTTGTAGTAAGGTTGGTGATGCTTTTCCGGATGTCAAGGAACATATCGCCGTCCCTGCTGTCATCCTGCTCGACGATCATGTACTTCATCCCTGCCACGTCTTTCGCTGCAATGATCTCCTTGAAATTGACTACACCTTCTCCGACCGGTGCGACGTTATCCTTTACAACATCAAAGTAAGGAGGAAGCTGCTGATAACCGTCTTTCAGGTGGTAAATAGGGAATCTTCCGGGATATTTGTTGAAGATATCCACCGGATTATGACCGGCCTGTGTTACCCAGAACATATCCATCTCCATAATCACCAGATCCTTATCCAGTTCAGCGAGCATCACATCGAAATAGGGGACTTTTCCCTCCACTGTTGCAAACTCAAAATTGTGGTTATGATAACCGAACTGCAGTCCGAATTCCTTCATTACCTTTCCAATTTCATTCCAGTTTGCGGCCATTTTCTGGTAAGTGGCTATTGAGTTTCGCATCTCCTCAACTATCCATGGCTGGATGCAGTATTTGGCTCCGATAATGGCATGATCCTCAGCCATCTTTCTGGCACTATCGAGAGTAACGCCTGCTCCCTCAACCTGGGTGTGGCTGCTTAAAATCTCCATTCCAAGATCATTCACAAGTTTCTTAAAGTCGGCCGGTGCATAGCCATAAAACTTGCCATCGACATAATCAGCAAGCTCTACATACTTGTAACCAAGGTCGGAAACCTTTTTCAGTGAACCAGGAGCATCTGTTGCCATCGCATCCCTGATTGTATAAAGCTGAAGGCCGAGATTAAATGATTTCGGATCGACGATTACAGGTTCCGGAGCCTTCGCGGCCTTATTCGAGGCGTTCCGGCAGGAAGACTGTGATAAAACGAAAGCTCCGAGAGCGCCAGCAGCTGACACTCGCAGAAATTCTCTCCTGGATTGTGATTTTTTCATCAGTATATAATTTTGATTTTAAAGGTCTGATGGAACCCACATGTTTGAAAATTATATACATACGTGTTTGTGTATTTGATACATGTGGGTTTCATAGTGGTAATTCTAAATGATTATAAGTTAATTGTTTGTTTTAACGAGATATAACTTCCAAAAATAATACAATTCTTAAATGAATTTAATTGAATTTCGATTTTTCTGCTTTATTCCTGCAGGCGGAATAGCAGAAGTATGCTTTGAAAAGCCTGCTGATCTTGCTTTCGACGAAAAGCATTAACTTGCTTTGGAATTTCCAGGAGAGTCCATAAATCCTGATGAAAGCTTTGTATAAAAACTACAGGTATAACAAAAATTTTATAAGAACATGTCCGGAATTATCATTATCATGACCATCATTCTTGTTTCATCGTGCGGTTCGAGGCCGTTATCGGAGAAAAAGACTGATACAGAGTTGAAGTGGTCGGTCAGGATGGCCAACACGGTCATCAACAGGTCTGACAGTCTTGTCTTTTATGTCGACCGGCACCCAAATGGGCATATGATGTTGCTTTCCTGTGAATGGGCATGGACCGTCTGGGAGCTGTTGATCCCTTATACTCCGGATACATGGAGGAATGGGTAGATTATTTCGTACAGCCAGATGGCAGTGTTCTTGATTACAGAAAAGAGGAATATAACCTTGACAGGATTTTTCCCGGCAGGAACGTGCTGACGGTTTACAGGAGGAGAGGGGATGCAAAATACAAGACTGCCCTGGACGGATTAATTGACCAGCTCCGCGATCATCCTAAAACCCAATCGGGCGGTTACTGGCATAAAAAGATATACCCGTGGCAGATGTGGCTTGACGGGATCTTCATGGGATCGACCTACATGGTTCAGTATGCTTCCGAATTCGGCGCACCGGAATGGTTTGACGTTGCCGTGAACCAGGCAGTGATGGCTTATGAGAAGACACTCGATAAGGAATCGGGATTACTTATGCATGCCTGGGATGAAAGCAGGCAGCAGAAGTGGTGCGATCCTGAAACAGGCCGTTCTCATTATCCATGGAGTCGTGCAACTGGCTGGTATCTGATGGCCCTTACGGATATCCTGGAATATCTTCCTGAGGATCATCCCGGAAGGGTCGATTTGCTCAGGATATTACAATCCACGTCTGAAGCTCTCCTGAAAGTGCAGGATCCAAATACCGGGCTCTGGTTCCAGGTGCTGAATCAGGGCGGGAGGGATGGTAATTATGTTGAAGGATCAGGTTCGGCAATGTTTGCTTATGTTTTTGCCCGTGAGGCAAACAAGGGATTTCTCGATAAGACTTACCTGGAAATCGCTGAAAAGGCATTTGACAACATAGTAAAGGAACTAATTACAATTGATGAAAGAGGCAACCTGACAATGCATAATATAGTCGGAGGATGCGGTCTGGGAGGGAATCCATACCGTGATGGTTCATACGAATACTACGTCAACGAAAAACGTGTTGACAATGACACTAAAGGTGTGGCTCCCTTTATTCTGGCAGCGCTGGAACTGGATAAATAAAGACTACAGGAATATCCTTTTTATGTGTCGTTCGTACATGTTCTCAAAGACACATTGGGAGACAATCTCCTTGTACTCATCAAGCAGCCTGTAAAAATCATCCATTTCGTGAGCGGCCAGCTTGTAGGCAACATGAACCAGTTGCCGCATATTCGGATTATAATCGCGGTTCGACTGATCGTGCCGGAGCGATGATGAAAATTTCCTGCTGTTCCATGAACGCACCTCTCCCGCCGAGGGCAGGAGAGATGTATTTATGTCAATCACATCGGCATAGGGGGCACATAGCTCCTCAATCTTTTCAAGTGCTTGTATGTAAATGGATAAGGCAAAATCAAGAGCCTCTCCTCCGGCTTCTGCAAGTCCGATTACCTCCTCGAGCCATGTGGTTCCGGCAGTTTTGAGATGCACCCCCTTGTCATGTTTTTTGAGGATAGAACCGATGTGAGGATACAGGGCAAATTTGTCAGAACCGGAATGAATGCTGATCTTCAGTTCGGGTGGCAGTCCGAATTTTTTCACTGCATGATCGATGACCAGAAGATCCTCCTCGAACTCAACGGCAAACTCATTTGCATCACCAACATAGTCAACTCCCTTGTTGAATCTTCCCGAGAATTTCGGAGCGATGGTCTGGACCGGTACTTTTTCATTTCCCAGCATGAGCAGGATGAAAAACAGATCCACAGGCGACTGGGGCTTGGCTACTTCATCCATCGATACTTCGGTGATGAAGTTGCCGGCACCCTTTGCTTTTTCAATCTTCCTGTAAATCTCGCCTGCTTTTTGCGCAGCATAGAGATAATTTTCAGCTATCCCCGTCAACTGGTCAATGGAACATTTAACCGGTCTTTTGATACCCGGCACTTCGATCCTGCCGGTGTATTTCTTTGCCTTTTCGATGAATTCGCCGACTTTTGAATCAGCTGCACGCTTCCCAATATAAGAAGCGACGTCGATGGTGAAGAAGTCGGAACTCGATATAAATTTGTCGACCGTATCAAGATTTATATGATCGGCATCGACAAAATAGGGTTCCGCAAAACCGGATGCCTTTGTGACGGCATCAGCCTCCTTTCTTACATCCTGGGGCTGGGTGCCGATAATCATGTGTTCCCTGTTTGACTTGTTCCATACAGGTGTAATTCCGGCACCATTTTTCCCGGCCTCGATAATTGCTTTAAGCTGGGCATGGCCCTGGTGGCCAAAGCGGTCACCCATCCCCATTGAATATTTCCCTAATTTCTTCATTACCTGGCTATAAGTTTTCAACGCGTTTCATTTTGGGAACAAGGAAGTGCATCAGAATCCAGGCCAGGATGTAAGCTATTCCACAGAATATAAACATAATACTGTATCCGACTTCTGTTTTATCGAGAGCTGTGTAATGCTTCAGCAGAAGACCTGCCGCCTGCGCAACAAGGATACCGCCAACTGCACCTGCCATACCTCCGATACCGGTGACGGATGCCACGGCTTTTTTAGGGAACATGTCGGTTACAGTTGTAAATATGTTTGCAGACCATGCCTGGTGAGCTGCACAGGCCAGTCCGATAACAAGAACTGCATACCATGTATTAAACTGTCCGAGCCAACTTGCCAGAAGAACTGAAAGCGGAAACAGAGCATAGATAAACATCGATAGTTTCCTGGCCTTGTAGGTAACCATTCCGCTGTTCATGAATTTCTTCGGCAGCCAGCCGCCGAAGATAGATCCGACGGTGGCAATTGTATAAACGACTGCCACTGCGAATGTCCAGCTTATAACGCCGGGAATGTCAGCCCCGGTGCCCGCGTAAGTGGGATTCATTGTTTTGAATTCAAGTATCTTCCTTGCATTTTCTCCGTTAAGGAAGGCTGGTAACCAGAAAAGGTAGAACCACCACACGGGGTCGGTGAGGAACTTTCCGAAGAAGAAGGCCCATGTCTGACGTTTCGCAAGAAGTATCACCCATGGAACCTTTTCTGTCTGGCCTTCAACTTCTTTCTTTTTTTCTTCTTTTTCGTCGATGTCGCTGTGGATGTAATCATATTCAGCCTGAGACAGGATACCTGCCCTGAGCTTTTGTTCAGGAGAGGCATAGGTGCGGAACCAGAATAACAGCCAGATCAGTCCGATCACACCGACAAATATGAATGCCACCTGCCAGCCCCAGTGCACCGCGATCCATGGAACGAAAAGCGGGGTGAGGATGGCTCCGACGTTGGTTCCTGAGTTGTAAATACCTGTGGCAAGTGCTCTTTCCTTCTTTGGAAACCATTCTGCCATAGTCTTGTTGGCGGCAGGGAAGTTACCTGCTTCAGTGAAGCCCAGAGCTGCTCTCCATATACCAAAGGTGAAAGTGTTATATGCCAGAGCGTGGCCTATCGCCGCAATGCTCCAGCCAAGAAGCGAAAAGGCATATCCTCTTTTGGTCCCGATCCAGTCGATGAACCTGCCTGCAAGTGTCATACCTATGGCATAGGCAATCTGAAAACTCATGACGACCCATGAATAATACAATTCCTGGTTTGCCTTGTCGGGTCCGAAAATGCCATCTTCGGCCAGAGTGGGTTTAAGAAGACCAAGAACGTTCCGGTCGAAATAGTTCACTGTGGTTGCGAAAAAAACAAGAGCACAGATTGTCCACCTGTATTTTCCAATTGTCTCATTGATTGAAGCTGCTGACATAACATCCGGATTAGGTAGGCTTAAACATTATAGGTTGTTGATGCGGTTGATCCTCCGCGGCCGGTCCAGTTGGTATGGAAAAATTCTTTCCTGGGCTTGTCGATGCGTTCATAGGTATGGGCACCGAAGTAATCCCTCTGGGCCTGAAGCAGGTTGGCCGGAAGATTTTCGCATCTGTATCCGTCAAAATAGCAGAGCGCCGAAGACATGGCTGGCACAGGAATCCCGTTGACGAGAGCGGCAGAGATAACATTTCTCCATCCGGCCTGTGCCTTCTCAACCTTTGTCTTGAAGAACGGATCGAGAAGCAGGTTGGGAATATCCTCATTGGCATCAAATGCTTCCTTTATCTTTCCGAGGAATGCTGACCTGATTATGCAGCCACCCCTCCACATCAGGGCTATCCCACCGTAATTCAGTTTCCATCCGAATTCCTGAGCTGCAGCTCTCATCAGGGAATAACCCTGTGCGTATGACACGATTTTCGAGGCGTAAACTGCTTCTTTGAGGTCAGTCACAAATGATTTCAGATTGCCTTTGAATACTTTGGCCGGACCTGTGATTATCTTCGATGCAGCCACTCGTTCATCTTTCAGTGCCGAAAGACATCTCGCGAACACGGCTTCGCCTATCAGGGTAAGTGGGATACCGAAGTCAAGCGCAGTTACCGCGGTCCATTTACCGGTGCCCTTCTGACCGGCAGTATCAAGGATTTTATCGACCATTGGTTCTCCGTCTTCATCCTTGAAGGCAAGAATATCCCTTGTTATTTCAATCAGATAACTGTCGAGGTCCCCCTTGTTCCATTCCCTGAACACAACGTGCATCTCATCGGCGTTCATTTTGAGAAGATCCCTCATAATCTGGTAAGCTTCGCAGATAAGCTGCATATCGCCATATTCAATACCGTTATGCACCATTTTCACGAAATGGCCTGCGCCATTTTCACCCACCCAGTCACAGCATGGAGTTCCGCCGTCAACTTTTGCGGCAATAGCCTGGAAAATTGGTTTGACTTCGGGCCAGGCAGCAGGTGAACCTCCGGGCATGATGGACGGTCCGAGAAGTGCTCCTTCCTCTCCGCCTGAAACACCGGTTCCGATGTATAGAAGTCCCTTGCTTTCAACAAGGGCTGTTCTTCTGTTTGTATCAGGGAAATGAGTGTTTCCGCCGTCAATGATAATATCGCCCTTTTCAAGGAGGGGGATAAGTGAGTTGATCATGTCGTCAACAGCACTTCCGGCCTTTACCATTATCATTATTTTCCTTGGCCTTTTTAGTGACTTAACCAACTCTTCCAGGGAGTGGGCTCCGACAATTCTTTTTCCTGAGGCCCGGCCTGACAGGAAATCATCAACCTTTTGAAGCGTGCGGTTGTACACTGTGACCTGGAATCCTTTGCTCTCCATGTTGAGAACAAGGTTTTCGCCCATCACAGCCAGTCCGATCAATCCGATATCCGATTTTGTGTTCATAAAAATATGTTTTTCAATTAATTATAAATTTGTCTCTTCGTATAAAAGCTCTATGTTTTAAGCCCTGTTCCCCGATAGTATTCCCTTACAACCTCATCCAGCACCCAACTGGTTCTCGCAGCCGTTGCTCCTGTGCTTACAACATCCCCGGCGCCTGAAAGGGCCCTGACGATTTGTTCTATAAGGTAGAACTGGATATTTTCAGGTCTTTCATTCACAAATTCCTGTGTTCCGGCGGAATTGACAAGTACGATCGGGTCGTATGTAAAAGTAGAGGTTTTTATAATTCCTTTTTCACCCGCTATTTCAAAATAATCCCTGTTTGCTTCCCGGGAAACGCTGAAACTCCATATTCCGGTTCCGATTATATTGTCACGGAAAAGAAAGCTGGCAGCAACGAAATCCTCAGCCTTATACAGCTGGCCCTGGTTGGCGGCAAGGGCCGATACTTTCAGGACAGGGCCGAAAAGATAGTCAAGGAAATCAAGCTGATGTGAACCGAGGTCAAAGAAATGGCCCGCACCGGAGATTTCAGGGATGACACGCCACGGCAGATTTCCTGATTTTTCATTTTCTGAAGCATAATTATAAATCTGGAAATTTGTGAATCGCGGTTTCCCTATTTCGCCGGCATCGATAAGTTTTTTTATAAGCCGGAAACCGGGTAGAGTTCTTCTGTAATATGCAACGTAAACCGGGATGCCTGTAAGTTCAGCCATCTCATTTATCATGACGCACTCCCTGTAATTTGCAGCCATTGGTTTTTCAATATAAACCGGCTTGCCGGCTTTGAGAGCCCTGATGGCGTATTCGGCATGACTTCCCGGGGGAGTGGCTATGTATACGGCATTTACCTCATTGTCGTTGATGAGTTCATCGGGGTCGGAATAAAATCTTGGTACATTATGTCTCCTTGCATAGTCTTCGGCCAGGGCTTTGTCACGCCGCATCACGGCGACAAGCCTCGAACCGGCCACCTTGCTGAATGCCGGACCGCTTTTTTGTTCTGTGACTTTGCCGCAGCCTATTATCCCCCAGTTGATCATTTGAGCTTGTCTTTAGCCGCCCAAAGTCCCAGCGCGGGATTTGAGATATAGTAAATTTCCTCACCGTCAGGCATACTGTTCACACCTTCGTGCAGTAGGGCCGGATCATATTTCTTTATCTTGGTCTCAAGGCTGGCGTATTTGAAATTGACCGATTCAATTTCCTGCCTTGTAAGGTTGCCCGGACAATAGGTTATTGAGAATCTTCCTTCCGAACTGCCGTGAATAAGGTGTGCTGCAGCACTAAGATTGTCCATCAGTTCCGGATTCTGGTCGAGCGCCTTAAGTGTGGCGGGGGTTCCCCTGTAGCCATATTTCCTTATAAGCCTGTCAATCTCCTTGTCCTCCCCAAACTCACTCAGTCCGGGTGCAAGTATAATCAGTTCGCCATTGTCAGCCATCGCCATCCTGGTCCGGTAAATGCTTTTGTTGCCGAGCCAGGTGCTTTTGAACTCAGAGGGATCGAGATAAACGACTGCCTTCTTTATCGGCTTGTCGAGAACTGTAAAATTGACCTTGATTGAAAGTTCAGAGGCCAGTCTGAACACTTCGTAGTCGTCGCCAATGAAAAGTCCCCGGATCACAAGTTTGCCGTCATCATCGCGGCCAATGACCGTCTGAATATAAACAACCGGCAGTTCCTTAATGAAGCTATCGGAAGCATAGTTGAGCAATCTTCTTACCGGAGTGTCAGCTTTGCCCATCATCCGTTCCATACCGTAGACAGCTCCTACGAAATGGCTTTTGTTGATCCCTTCCGGACCACCTGTTCCGATAAACAGGTTCTTGTTATAGTTGGCCATCCCCACCACCTCGTGGGGCACAACCTGGCCAATTGAGATAATAAGATCGTGCCTGCCGTTTACCAGAAGCTTGTTGAGCTGAGCCGGCCAGGAGTAGCTGAGCTTTCCTTCGGTGATTTCGCTTATGAATTCGCCAGGAACAGTTCCCACAGTTACAACATCATTCCTCCAGTCGTGAACCCTGAACAACTCTGCAGGGACCCCTCTGAACATTTCAGAAATCTCAGCCGGTGACATTGGAGAGTGGGTGCCCAGGGCCGGTAGTATGTCGGTCAGGTTCTCCTTGTAATACCGGTGAACGAGAGTGGTAATGTCCCCGGCCCGGGAGTGGAACCTGGTGAAATCAGGAGGCAATGCAAGTACTTTTTTGCGCTGCCCCAGCTTCACGAGTGCTGAAAAGACTCCATACTCAAGTTCATTTGGGCCGATTACTGTATTTTCCGAACCGAATTGGTAGTATATCATTTCTTTTTCTTTTATGTCACACTAAAATTCATTCGTCAGTTTCTTGCACGGCGTGCGGCTTGCGGTTTTCGGCTTATGCGACTTTCCTGCTTTACTGCCGACCGCACACTGCCAACTGCCAACTTCTGCGGGTGCCCTACACTCCACTAAAGGCGCTGAATCCGCCGTCGACCGGGATAATGACTCCGGTAACGAACTTCGACAGGTCGGAAGCCAGGTAAAGGAGGGTCCCGGTCAGTTCTTCCGGAGTTCCGAATCTTTCCATCGGAGTGCTTCCAAGTATTTTCCTGGTTCTGGCAGTGGGTTCTCCGGTTTTTTCATCCATAAGCAGGAACCTGTTCTGGTTCGTGAGAAGAAATCCCGGTGCAATGGCATTAACTCTGATGCCTGTTTTCGAGAAATGCACAGCCAGCCATTGTGTGAAATTATTAACAGCTGATTTTGCGGCTGAATATGCAGCTATCTTGGTAAGAGGCCTGTAGGAGTTCATCGATGAAATGTTGATTATAACCCCTGTTTTATTCTTTACCATATCGGTTGAGTACACCAATGTCGGGATGAGAGTCCCCTTGAAGTTAAGGTCGAATACCTTGTCAAAACCTTCAAGTTTCAGTCCGAAGAATGTATCGTCGGGGTCCTCGGTACCATCCATTTTTTCAACCTTTGTGGTAGCGGCCGGAGAATTTCCTCCGGCGCCGTTCACCAGGATATCGATAGCGCCGAACTTCTCGTTTATGATTTTCTTTGATGCCAATAGTGATTCCTTGTCGAGCACGCTGGCAGGGAGCCCTATTGATTGTGTTCCGAACTCCTTCTGGATTTCAGTTGCAACTTTCACTGCAGCTTCCTGGTTGAGATCAATGATCACAGTCTTTACTCCCTGGGATGCAAGTGATCGGGCCATTTCTGAACATATGAGACCTGCGCCGCCGGTGATAACCGCTGTTTTTCCTTTAAGATTTAATTCGTTCATGTTTAAAAATATTTATTGACAGTCCGGCATCCTCAGGTTTTTCCCGGATGCCGCCCTGCCGGAATGATTTAATGTTAGAATCCGAAGTATTCTTTCGCGTTTTTGTAGGATACACCTTCGATCAGAGGTCTTACAAGTTCATCCTCATCGGGTATGTTTCCTTTTTCTATTTCAGAACCGATATAATTACACAATATTCTCCTGAAGTACTCATGACGGGGGAATGAGAGGAAACTTCGGGAGTCGGTGACCATCCCCACGAATCTTCTCAGCAGTCCGAGAGAAGCGAGGTCCCTGAAGTGTTTTTCCATCCCGTTTTTCTGATCGAGGAACCACCATGCTGCACCGTACTGCACTTTAACTGCCCCGGAGCCGTCGTTGAAGTTGCCTGCCATAGTGATCATTAGTTCGTTATCGGCAGGATTAAGATTGTAAAGGATTGTTTTTGCAAGCTGATCCGAATCATCGAGCGCGTCAATGAATCTTGACATTCTGAAAGCATCCTGAGGTACACCGATGGAATCCCATCCCGTATCGGGACCCATTTTCCTGAACATTCTGGAATTGTTGTTTCTGAGCGCGCCCACATGGAACTGCTGGGTCCATCCTCTTTTGTGATTCATCCTGCAGAGCTCGAGCATTATGGCCATCCTGTATTTTTCAGTTTCATCGGCAGAAACCTGCTGTCCCTTTAAAATTGACCTGAATATAAGGTCCGCTTCCCTCTCGCTGCACGGCGAAAAGAAAAACCTCTCGGATCCGTGGTCGGAGAGGCGGCATCCCATTTCATGGAAAAAGGCATGCCTTTCGTCCAAAGCCTCTGTCAGGGCTTCAAAACTTCCGATTTCCTTTCCGGTGACTTTTTCAAGCTTCAGTATATACTCTCTGAATTTATCCGGGTCATCAGTTTTGATTACATTGTCGGGACGGAAGGCCGGAAGCATCTTAATCTCACTGCTGCCTTTCATCTGAGTGTGGAATTCGAGGGTGTCAGCCGGATCGTCAGTAGTGCAGACAACTTCCACATTATTCTTTCTGAGTAGCGACCTGATGCTGAATTCCCTTGTTCTGAGCATTGATGATGCTCTTTCATAGATCTCAGCGGCATTGGATGGTGAAAGGAGGTCATAAATCCCGAAATACCTTGCCAGTTCAAGATGAGCCCAGTGGTACAAGGGATTTCCAATTGTTGCAGGCAGGGTCTCAGCCCACTTCTCAAATTTCTCTTTCGGAGGGGCTTCGCCTGTACAGTAAAGCTCGTTAATACCATTCATTCTCATGGCCCTCCATTTGTAATGATCGCCGTCGAGCCATGCCTGGCCTATATTATCAAAGCAGATGTCACCGGCAATCATCGAGGGCGATAAGTGGCAATGAAAATCGATGATTGGCTGATTTTCTGAAAATTCATGATAAAGTCTCCTTGCTGTCTTTGTTTCCAGCAGAAAGTCGTCGTTTATAAATCTTTTCATCCCTGGTTGTATATAATTTGATTATTCTTGATCAGCTGCTTTAAGCGAAAAAATGAGTTATTAAAAATAGCAAATAAAATCAGAGGTAAGGACAAAAAGCCGTTAAGGTAAGTTAATTTTCATCATAATCTAATTTTGATTTTAGCGGTATGATGGAACCGCGCATGATTGAAAATTATTTTCATTAAGTGTTTGTGTTTGAAATCAATCATGTGGGTTTCATATATTTCCGGTGAGGAGCCAGGGGCATCCCGGGTAACAAATATGGATTTTCTCTTCATCATTTCAGCCAAAGATTGTATTTTTAACATTCCAAATCAGGTCTTGTCATTTTTAACAATCAAAATTTATTGAATTATGAAGATTGAGTTGAGATATGCAGTGCATCCTGACGATTTCAGGTCGTATGATACCGGAAAACTGAGGAAGGAATTCCTGATAGAGAAGGTGTTTGTTCAGGATGAGATAATGCTTGTTTATTCAATGTACGACAGGTATATCGTGGGTGGCGCCATGCCTGTTGACAAAGTCCTTAAGCTTGAGTCGGCTGATGATCTTAAGGCTTCTTATTTTCTCGAAAGAAGAGAAATGGGAATGATCAATGTCGGTGGTGAAGCCGAAATTGAAGCAGGCGGGGTGACATATAATGTCGGGTTCAAGGAGGCGCTATACCTTGGCAGGGAGACAAATGACGTGTTTTTCAGATCGAAGGATGCCTCAAATCCGGCCAGATTGTATATTAACTCGGCTCCGGCCCACCATAAGTATCCTTCAAGAAAAGTCACCCTGAGGGATGCAGAGATTGTCACACAAGGATCCGCCGAAGCCTCCAACCACCGGACGATCAACAAGCTTATTGTGAACAGCGTCCTTCCGACATGCCAGCTTCAGATGGGGATGACGGAACTTAAGACAGGCAGTGTATGGAACACCATGCCTGTTCATACCCATAACCGCAGGATGGAAGCATACTTTTACTTTGAACTCCCGGATAAGCAGGGTATTTGCCATTTCCTGGGGGACCCTGACGAAACCCGTCATATCTGGATGAAAAATGAGCAGGCGGTGCTGTCACCTTCGTGGAGCATTCATAGCGCCTCAGGCACATCCAGTTATACATTCATCTGGGGAATGGCCGGTGAGAACCTTGATTACAGCGATATGGATGTCCGACATCCCGATACTCTTAAATAACATTTAATGGAAACTGTAAAGGAATTATTTGATCTGAAGGGCAAGGTGGCCCTTGTTACCGGTGGAACTCATGGTATCGGACTGGCAATTGGCCTTATGCTGGGAAAGGCGGGAGCCAGGGTGTGCGTTAATGATCTCAGCACTGAGAAGCTTGCCCTGTGCAGGGAGGCATTCGGGAAGGAGGGTCTGAGTGTTTACACGCTGGTGTTCGACGTCACCGACGAAAAGGATGCAGACAGGGGGATATCACAGATTGAAGCCGATGAAGGTCCTGTTGACATCCTTGTAAATAATGCCGGAATAATAAAAAGAATACCGATTCTCAGCATGCCCGTCGCGGAGTATAAACAGGTCATTGACGTGGATCTGGTTGCCCCTTTCATTGTCTCCAGACGTGTAGCCCCGAATATGATATCAAAGCGAAGCGGGAAGATAATCAACATGTGTTCTATGATGAGCGTTTACGGCCGGAATACCGTGTCAGCTTATGCTTCAGCAAAGGGAGGTCTTGCGCTTCTTACAAGGAACATGACATGCGAATGGGCAAAATACAACATTCAGATTAACGGGATCGGTCCCGGATACATTGAGACCGCTCAGACAGGTCCGATTCGTGAAAACGGTCATCCGTTCAACGACCTGGTAATGACCAGGACTCCGGCAGGTAGATGGGGTCAGCCTGAGGACGTGGCCAACGCTGCTTTGTTTCTTGCATCAAGGGCAAGCGATTTCGTCAACGGGCATATTCTGTTCGTCGACGGAGGCATTCTTGCCAACTTCGGCTACGTGAAAGGAGAAAACGATTTATAGATTATTTTCCGCCTCCCTGGCTCTTGCATTGAAATACAGAATGCTTGAGAAGATCGGAAGCAGAGGCAGGGTGATGGCGTTCACCACAGCCGACAGAATAATGTAAAGCGGCCTGGTGCTGATTTCAAGGGCAGCCGTGGCCTCTTCAGGATTGCTGACCGCCGAAAGGAAACTTCCTGTAAATGGCAGCAGTACCAATCCGGACAAAAGAATCGATATAACAAGCAAAAGAATTATGAAAACCGCTGTCCAGCCGAGGTTGTTCCAGAAATTCCGGTGGGCAAGGGTTGCCGTTCTGACTATTGCATGAGCGATAATGGGCCCTTCAACCATCATTACAGGAAGTATGAAAAGATAAAGGGTCATGATATATACGCCTGCAAATAAAGCCCCGACAAACAGGAGAATAAGTCCGAGGAAAAGGGCAAAAGAGCCCACAAACGCCAGTATTACAAGTATAAGGAGATAGGGGACATAGTATCTCAGCGATTTCACCAGGCACTTCAGGAAATTGTATTCCCTGTCAAGCGGATTGAACATTACAAAATACTGCAGAATAACCGTGAACAGCACATTTACAAGTGTGAAAATGATCATCGGCCATTTGAATTCATTAAGCTTATTCATCATTTCATCCATATTGAAGGTCTGGTAATCGCCGATATCTATCCTGATGAATGTGCCCAGATACTGAATGACAAGTCCCATTGCAAATGAGATAAGGAAAAGCCCCACGAATCTTTTCTTATAAAAATCCCACAGCGAATTCATTGCACTGTCGATAGTATGAGCCTTGTACAGGGGGTGATTTTCTATTGGTTCCATTTAAACCTGCTTCAATTAATACTTGTTTACGTTCCCGGCCTTGTTTTGCATTACTTTCCCGGCCTCCAGCCGCGGATCACATTTGCGAAAGGGAATATATGACTTTTCTTGCGGGGATTGAATATACCCTCATTTACCGACTTTACGTCCTCGATGGTGTAAAAAGCCCTGGAGTTGAAAGAAGTGATAATATTTATTACGTTCTTAAGTTCACTGCGGTGAATGATTGAATAGATTATGTGGATTTTTTCCTTTGCACCGTGCGCTTCAATGGTTGTGGCTCCGAATCCGTTTGAATTCAGATTTCTGACAAGCTCCATGCCGTTCTCGCTTACAAAAACCCTTATCATCTGGATACCCATTGCCAATCGTTCCTCAATTTTCATCCCGACAAAATTCCCTGTGGCGAATCCGGCTGCATAGGCAACGTAATTAATGTAGTTATCAAGATTCTGCATGATCTTGCTGATTGCAATGATCCATATGAGTACTTCAAAGAATCCGAGAATCGGAGCTGCTTTCCTGTTCCCCTTCGAGACGAAGATGATTCTCATCGTGCCTATCGATACATCGCAGATCCTTGCCAGAAATATCAGGATAGGCATGACAGCATAATCGAAAATTTCTGAGTCGAAAAATGATGTCTCCATGATCGGGTTATTTTACCGGCTAAAGATAGTAATTGTAGTGAAGGAATTATAGCAGACCGGATTGCTTTATCGATGTGCCGTAATTCCATTTCGTTCATTATAGTTCTTTATATCTTATCTTCGCCTTAAATTTAAATCAAATGTCGAGATTCAAACTTACAATAGAATATGACGGGACAAGGTATTCCGGGTGGCAGATGCAAAAGGGTGGCAAATCGGTTCAGGGTGAAATTGTTGATGCCTGCAGGGATCTGTTCGGAGTGGAAGATATAGATGTGTTCGGAGCCGGCCGCACCGACAGCGGTGTACATGCCATTGGCCAGGTTGCTCATCTTGAAGCAACCACCGACCTGAACCCCTTAAGGATCCGTTATGGAATAAACGACAGGCTTCCGCATGATATATCCATTCTCAATGTTGAAAAGGTGCAGGATGGATTCCATGCACGGCATGATGCAGTGGCCCGGAGTTATTTTTACCAGATCAGCCGCCGCAGAACATCTTTTGGGAAAAAATATGTCTGGTGGATAAAGGATCAGCTGGATGTCGATCTGATGAATGAAGCGGCGAAGCATTTTCCGGGACTGAAAAACTATAAGTCATTCACTGATGAGGAACAGGAGCAAAGATCAACGAAGGTCGAGATAATGCACTCCAAAGTTTATGATTACGGCGATATGCTGCTGTTCCATGTGATCGGATCGCATTTTCTTTGGAAGCAGGTTCGCAGAATGACAGGAGTGGTTATTGAAGCCGGACGTGGCAAGCTTGATCCGGGAGATATCCCCGGATTTTTCAGGAACAGGTCCGATGTACCGGCCGGACTTACAGCGCCGCCAAGTGGTCTTTTCCTTGAGAGGGTATATTATCAGGATGAAAAAATAAATTTCACAGCCCGGCCGGTTATCAGTTTATGACTTGTGCGACAACTTTTTTTTGTTTGTCGGGAACAATTTCGTAACTTTTCACCTTTTAAAAAAAGATACTATTATGAAGTTAAAAAAAGATACTATTATGAAGCGACGCGATTTCATCAGGACGACCTCACTGGCTGTGCCCGTTATTGGTCTTTTCCCTGCTGACCTGAGCAGGATAGCGAGAATAAGTGCTCCCGGAGGTATCGAAAAAAGAGCCCTTGGAAGGACAGGCGAGATGCTCTCAATTATTGGTTTTGGAGGCATTGTGGTTATGAACGCCACAACTGAAGAGTCATCAGCCCTTGTACGTCAGGCAATCGAAGCCGGGATTAATTATTTCGATGTAGCCCCGTCATATGGAAATGCCGAGCAAATGCTTGGCCCGGCACTGGAGCCTTACAGAAAGGATGTATTTCTTGCCTGTAAGACAGGCAAAAGGAAAAAAGCCGAAGCCCGTGCCGAACTTGAACAGTCGCTTAAGAATATGCGGACTGATCATTTTGATCTCTATCAGCATCATGCAGTCACCTCCCTTGAGGATGTTGACACCCTGCTGGGTCCGGGAGGAGCCATGGAGACTTTCATCGAGGCCAGGAAGGAGGGCAAGATTAAATACATCGGGTTCTCAGCTCACTCCGTTGAAGCCGCAATGGCCATGATGGAACGCTTCGACTTCGACAGCATCCTTTTCCCTTTCAACTATACAACATGGAATTCAGGGAATTTCGGCCCTCAGGTGCTGGCCCGAGCCCGTGAGAAGAAAATGGGAATCCTTGCCCTGAAGGCAATGGCAAAAGGCCCCTGGGCAAAGGGAGCCGACAGGTCGGCTTATCCGAAATGCTGGTACGAACCTCTGGTAACGCCTGAAGATATAAAGATGGGATTGCGATTCACCCTCAGTCACCCTATAACAGCTGCTGTTCCTCCGGGCGAAGCCGAATTGTTCAAAATCGCACTCGGGATGAGAAACGATCTCAAACCTCTGAAAAAATCAGAAATAAAAGCCTTAAAGGAAAAAGCTGCCGCGGGTGTTCCCCTGTTCAGTTACAAAGGCACCGTCTGAGCAGGATCGACCGGCTAATCGGCAGTGTAGTTAAGCCGGAGGTCAAGCTCGCGGTCGTAAACGTACCAGCAGGCATCCTCGCACTGCGTCCTGGTAAATTTTGTCCTTGGAATTGCTGAGTCGACTGCTGTATAGGTTTTGCCATTTCTCTCATAACTGGCAGTCGCCGTGTATTTCTTATTTAGCCTGACATCTAACCTGTAGATGTCAGAGGGGGGATTTACCGTGTTCAGAAGCACCCCGTCCTCCAGTTCGCCCTCATACACATTAATTGTCGCAGCCGGATTGTTCTCCGAGAATTTGATAAGCAGATAGTCGCTTGCAGGCTCATTGGAAGTGCAATCGCCGCAATCGGCAATCCATCCCTGTTCCTCGCACGAGAACGCAGCGGCGAGAACCAGGAAAAGAAAGATACCAAGGCAATGTTTCGTGATTTTCGCTACCATTCTATTGTCTTTTCATGTTTTTTGACCCGGCTCAGTCTGTAGCTGTAAGTGAAGCCCAGCCTGCCCCAGAGAGGACCAATTTTATAGAATTCGGTTTTCAGATATTCAATACCTGCACTCACAGCCAGGTTTGACCTTTCGAACTTTATTCCTGCGGCCGGCATTATTCTTGCCTTACTTTCGGGCCGGGCAATCGTTCCATTGAAAGCGGGGCCGAAGTTATATCCTGCCGACAGGGAAGCAGAGGCCATAATGGTGAATCCCGAAGGTCTCTCCAGAAGTGTGAAGTCCTTGAATAGTCCTGCGTAAGCCAGGGAGCTTTTATCGAGATACTGGTAAAACTCATTGTCGCCGGTTTCCTTCATGACTCTTGTTCTGAAGGGTTTTGTATCAAATCCGGCCATGAATCCCGCATTGAGGAGCGGTTCTTTGAATGAAAGCATCAGTCCGGCCAGAAAATCCCTGTTGTTGGCCCTGGCATTGGCCGACAGGGAGATCACATCAATTCTTAATCCCGGTTTGCCCTTTATATTATATTTTTCAAGAAGTGAAGTGATATCCTTTCTTCCGAAAGCTGCTGCCACGGTATAGGGATTGACTCCTCCCTTTTCCGGATCATTCCACAGGTCTCCTTTTTTTAGAAGAAGCTCTGCTGCCGGGATATGGTTCGACTGGATAGCCAGGGCCAGTGCATTGTAATTATAGATGTTCTTTTCATACAGGTCGACACCCTCCTTGAGCAGCAGGCTCATTATCGCGGTGTCACCTTTCTGGGCTGCTATAAGAAATGGGGTGAAGCCTTCCTGGTCCCTTGCTTCCAGATTGGCACCGTTTTGAAAGAGCAAATCGGTTACATCGGCATATCCCGAAAGGATAGAGGCCATCAGCGGGGTTGTTCCGTCATCTGACTTCAGGTTGCAGTCTGCATCATAATAAAGCAGGAGGTCAGTCATCAGCATATCACCGTTCACCGCGGCGTAATGTAACGGAGTGGCGCCGTGATTGTCAGGAAGATCAATATCTGCCCCGCCCCTGATGAGAGTCTCTGCAATTTCAGTGTTCATATTTTTGACTGCAATCAGGAGAGCAGTCTCATGCCCGGCAGTTTTCTTATCTATATTTGGATTCCAGGCCAGCAATGCTTCCACCGCAGAATGCCTGTTATTTGCAACGGCAAAGATCAGGGGCGTTGCTCCCTCGTAAGTCTCCGCGTCTATTTCGGCTCCTTTTGAAAGAAGTCTGTTGACTTCGGTGTGGAGCCCCTTTGATGATGCAATCATGAGATTGTATTCAAGCGCGCCCTCGGTGTCCATCGGTATGTAATCGAGAGTGTCAAGAATTGTAATAACCTGTCCTGATAATCTTTGCAGCGGGAAGGTCAGATTAGCGAGGATCAGCGTTATGGCAAATATGCTACTTCGTGTTAATAACATATTCGCAAAGTTAGTTTTTTGGCCATTCGGTGTTTGAAATTTCTGAACAAAAAAACAATATTTGCAAAACCTGTAAGTTAATTTTTATGAAAGTTCAATGCCAAACTTGAATTCTGTTAATAAAACATATATTTTTATCCCCTAAAAGTGAAATTCTTGACCATTTCGAAGAAAATCCTCCTGGTTGTAATTTTGTCGCTGGTGGCGCGTTACAGCCCCATTGCAGTGGAGAAACCAGGCAACCCCGCCGACAGGCTGGCGCCTGCCTACGTGAGGCTTACAAATACCGATTCGTCGGTTTCGGAGTTTGACGGCTGTGTCCCTGTCATCAATTCCTTCATGAAGAAGTGGTCCATCCAGGGTGCATCCGTGGCGATCGCAAGAGATGGAAAACTTGTGTATGCAAGGGGATTTGGATATGCCGATACAGCGGCCGGGATTGAGATACAGCCTTACAGCAAATTCCGGATAGCCAGTATTTCGAAGCTGGTAACTGCAGTCGCAATTATGAAACTGAGGGAGGATGGAAAGCTTTCACTCGACGACAGGGTGTTCGGTCCGGAGGGTGTTCTTAATGATTCATGCTATTGTGACGCCAAAGACAAAAGAGCCTATAACATAACCATTGCTCACCTGTTGTCGCACGAGGGAGGATGGTCGCAGCGTTACGGCGATCAGATGTTCATGCCTCATCAGGTGGCCAGTCAGATGAAATGTGAGCTTCCGGTAGATACCCGGACCATTGTCCGGTTTGCCCTTTCAAAGAAGCTTCATTTTACTCCGGGGACAGGTCGTTCTTACTCAAATCTGGGATACAGTATACTTGGACTTGTGATTGAAAAGGTTTCCGGACTGCCGTACGAAGAATACTGCAGAACGGCAATATTCGAACCCCTGGGGATTTACGACATAGTCCCGGCCAAAAACCTTCCTGATCAGAAAGCTCCGTTTGAGGTCACCTATTATGAACCTGCAGGTATGCCGATGCGGCCTTCTGTTTACGGTACCGGAGAGTTGGTTCCTGCCCGTTACGGAGGGAACGATGTTGAGACTCTGGGTGCAGCCGGTTACTGGCTTGCAACGGCGCCCGACCTCATGAGACTGGTTCTTGCTGTTGACGGATTTGATTATAATGATGATATTCTTACCGATGGAAGTATAAGTTTAATGACGGACGTGAACAACAAATTCTCGCCGGTCGGATGGAAGACCACCTACGAAAACGGTACATGGATCCGCACAGGTTCCTTCGCGGGAACTGCGGCCATGATAAAGCGCCAGCCCGACGGCCTGTCATGGATAGTGCTTCTTAATACAAGCGCCTGGAACGGTCCGGGAATCCATACCTACATAAGCAGTATGATGGCGGGAGCGGTTTCAAAGATTGATAAATGGCCGGAATACAACCTGTTCGACAATACGCTTCCGGTTCCGATACGATTTGAGCTGACAGGAATCAACTAAGGAATGTGCTTTACAGTCAATGTAAACTTAGTAAAGGATGAACTTGAAAACAGGTACGGGGTTTCTTTTCCCGACCGAGACAGGTATCAGCCCAGTTACTATTATCATGCATTCAGTCTGCCTGAGCTCCCGGCCATCTGCCTGGATGATCCGGAAAGGGCCCGGCTTCTTAAATGGGGTCTGATTCCGTCCTGGACAAAGAAACCTGAGGATGCAGATGAAATAAGATACAAGACATTCAATGCCAGGGCTGAAACCGTATTTTCAAAGCCTTCGTTTTCAAGATCATTCAGATCAGGTCGCTGCATTATCCCGGTTAAAGGATTCTTTGAATGGCAGCATGCAGTTAACGAAAAGATTCCATGGTATATCCGCCATGCAGGTGAGGAGATATTTTCACTGGCAGGTTTGTACGACAGGTGGACAAATACAGCAACGGGAGAGGTCCTTGATACCTTTACGATAGTGACCACCGATGCAAACGATCTGCTCGCCGTTATTCACAACTCGAAGAAAAGGATGCCTGTGATTCTCGACCATGACGCTGAAAAAAGATGGATTAGTTCAGACACTTCTCCTGAGGAAGCGTTTTCACTCCTGAAACCCTGTCCCACGGCTTTACTCAAAGCCTGGACGATCAGCAATCTGATAAACAATAAGTCTGCCAACCGGAACACTCCGGAGGTGATAAGGCCTTACCCCCGGCAGAATAACACGCTCTTTGGCTGAGATTGCAGAAGTGATCCGGCTGTGTAAAACGGATACTTCCTTATTGGGCAACAAATATGTAAGTAAGAGTACCCTTCTGGATTTTTGGGGCATCAAGATTGCTTTCAAATCTTGATCTCAGGGCAGTGCCGACAGCTGTTTCGACCAGGCATTCGTCTGTGGCGCTGCTCTGGGCCTGAATTATTGAGGCATTTTCAACATATCCCCGCTGGTTAACCTCGATAAGCAGCACCACTTTCCCCGATCCTTCGCACTTATAGATAGGTATCGGCAGGTATATGTGATTTCTCCCGGTGAGTTCATAAAAAATTCTGGTCGGTCCCTGAAAATTGGCAGCCATCTTTTGTGATTCGTTGGCTTCCTTCTCTTTCTCCTCCGCTTCATCCTGATCGTCAACTGCAATCTCTTCTGCATTGGTCTGCTGGTAGCCTGTCCCCCTGGAATCTATAAAATTGTCAGTGCCAAGTTTACCGCTTTCAATCAGTTCGTCCTTTACCTGATCGATATATGCCTGCGGGTCGACTTTTTCCTCGCCTCTGGCTGCCAGGTTACGGGCAATGTTTAGCATCTCGGGATCGTTACGCAATATGTTTTCAACTGTTACGGCTGAGAGATTTTCAGCAGGCACTGCAGGGGCCATCTCCATCCTTTCCTCTACCGCGGCAAATTCAATCTCAAACTTATCGATTTCCTTTTCCCTGGTTTTCATTGAACCAAGCTGGTAGGACATGAAAATTATACCCGCTGTCAGATGGATGCTAACGGTTCCAAGTATTCCCACTAATCTGCCGTTATTTCTGCTCACTTTTTTTCTTCTTCCTGGGTTTTTTCATCTTCACCTTTGATGGTTTATCAGAATTGTGCTGATTTTTAAACAGGCCGTTTTGCAATCCATTTACAAATTTCGCCCAGGCAAAGGGATTCAGCAGGTTGTTGATGGGATACTGTCCCCTTGTTACATTATTCCTGAAGTTTTGCTGCATGGCATAGCGGTATCCGGCCTCCGGTGTGATTTTTACATCCACGGTTGTCGACATTGCTTCCTCAATTGAGGCAATGTTCCTGTTCATATTTTCAATTTCCGGCCCCAGTGGCGATGGTGTTGACATATCCCTGATGAATTCGCTGTAACTTTTCCATGGAATCACCACTACATTGTCGATCGGTATTGTATCCAGACTCAGTTTAACGTCCAGATTGTAATTGCGTCCTGTAAAATCGTTTGGCAGTATCACCAGTTTCCTTTTAAAACCAAGCGCCCTGAAAAATATTGTGTCGCCTGGGGTGCTTGTGATACTGTAAATCCCCGTTCTCTCGCTTATGGTACCCCTTTTGAGCTTTAGGGAAACGACGCCCACGTTTGCCATCGGATTGTTTTCCTCGTCAGATATTATTCCGCTTACCTGGAAAAACCTTTCCATTTCCCGGGTTTGACCTTTCAGGAGGCACAGTGGCAGCAGAAGAAAAAATACTATATGGAGAAACCGTTTCAATTCCTGATTCCTTGAATAATTTCTGAGTTTTACAATCAGTGCCTGCAAAATAAACATTATTGGATGGAACGTTAAAAGCTTTTAGGTTATTTTTAACTAAATTTCATCATAATAAAATTTTGAATTTAATGGAAAGATGGAACCGCACATGATGATAATTCTGTTCATCAGGTGTTTATGTTTAAAATCAATCATGTGGGTTTCAAAATTGAACTTATTCAGGTAATTTTGAACCGTTAAAATAAGGTTCGATCGGATCAACAGGAAATACATTATGCAGAAACAATTATTAATGGGTGACGAGGCAATTGCGCTTGGAGCACTTGATGCCGGCCTGAGCGGCATGTACGCTTACCCCGGAACCCCCTCGACCGAAATAATGGAGTATATTCAGTCGTCGGAAGAGGCAGCCGGAAGAGGTGTACACAGGGAATGGTCGGCCAATGAGAAGACTGCCATGGAGGCAGCTTTGGGAATGTCGTATACGGGAAGAAGAGCCATGGTAGCCATGAAGCATGTTGGTCTCAACGTGGCTGCCGACCCCTTTATCAATTCATCTGTGACCGGGATTAATGGCGGACTCGTGGTTGTATCAGCCGACGATCCCTCGATGCATTCATCACAGAATGAACAGGATTCAAGATTCTACGGAAAATTTGCTTTTGTGCCGGTTTTTGAGCCTTCAAACCAACAGGAGGCCTACGATATGGTAAGCGATGCCTTTGACCTTTCTGAGAAATTCAGGATTCCCGTGCTGTTCAGGATAACTACGCGTCTTGCCCATTCACGTTCAGCGGTAAAGAGGAAAACTGCAATTCCTCAGAAGTCTTTTCAGCTTCCTTCCGATCCCCGCCAGTTTGTACTTCTTCCTGCCATAGCAAGGAAGAAGTACCATGCACTGCTGGCCACTTACGAATCTCTGAAATATGATAACAGGCTTTCAAGATACAACGTGTTCAAGGATGGGAAGAACAGAAGAATGGGCGTAATAGCATGCGGCATAACATATAATTATCTTATGGAGAACTTTCCGGATAAGGGTCCGGGATTTCCCGTGCTGAAAATCACCACCTACCCGTTTCCGAAAGATATTATCAGTGATCTGACAAGCAGATGTGAGGAGGTTCTTGTTCTCGAGGAGGGGTACCCTATTATTGAGGAGGGTCTGAGAGGAATACTGGATAACAGCCTGTCGGTTTACGGACGACTCGACGGTGCAATCCCGAGGGAAGGTGAACTGAATCCGTCGGTTGTGGCCAAAGCACTGGGGATCAAATCAGAGCCATTGTTCAAAGTCCCCGATGTTGTAAAAACCCGGCCGCCGTCATTTTGCAAGGGATGCGGGCATTCCGACACTTTCCTTGCTGTTATCGATGCCTTGAAACCGTCGGGCGGCAGGGGAGTATTCTCGGACATCGGATGTTATACACTGGCTGCACTGCCTCCATACAGCATCATAAACTCCTGTGTCGATATGGGAGCATCTGTTACCATGGCTGTAGGGGCCGCTGACGGGGGATTAAGACCCTCTGTTGCAGTGATAGGCGATTCAACCTTCACCCATTCGGGCATGACCGGGCTACTCGATGCAGTGATGAAAAACTCCCCGGTAACAGTAATCATATCGGATAACTCAGCCACGGCAATGACCGGCGGACAGAAATCCCATGCCACCGGACGGCTTGAAAAAATCTGCGAAGGACTTGGCGTTGACCCCAAACACATCAGGACGATAGTGCCGCTTAAGAAGAATCACGCGGAGAATGTGGAAGTCATGCAGGAAGAATTCGAATATCAGGGTGTCTCGGTGATAATTTCTGCAAGGGAATGCATCCAAACTGCCTCAAAGCGCAGGAAATCCAATAAAAGCAACGAGCAGGAATCATGAAGAGCGACATTATACTATCAGGAGTAGGAGGGCAGGGGATATTGTCAATTGCGGCAATTATCGGCCTTGCCGCAATAGAAAATGATCTTTATCTCAAGCAGGCTGAAGTTCATGGAATGAGCCAGAGGGGAGGAGATGTCCAGTCACACCTCAGGCTGTCATCAATGCCGGTTCATTCTGATCTGATTCCATATGGAAAAGCCGATCTGATAATTTCAGTCGAACCAATGGAATCGCTCAGGTACCTGCCATGGCTTTCGGCATCCGGATGGCTGGTCACCAATTCAACACCATTCGTGAATATCGACGACTATCCTCCTGTGGAAGATATCCTCAGCAGGATAAGGAAAGTGGGCAATCATAAAATTGTTGATGCTGACGAGATTGCACGACAGATAGGTTCGGCGCGTTCGGGTAATGTGGTGATCCTCGGCGCCGCCTCTAATTATCTTGATCTTCCCTGGGAAAGCCTCGAGAATGCTGTGATGAGATTATTTTCAAAGAAGAGTCCTGAACTGGCTGAGTTGAACGTGAAAGCCCTAAAGGCAGGACGAAACGCATGAAAATGAAAAACAAGAGGCTGTCCTGACGACAGCCTCTTTCCACCAGGAAAACAGCGAGTGATCCGTGCTATTCTTCCTTCTCCTCGCCGTTCCTGCCCGACGACCCCAGAAAGAGCATTTCATTCAGGACAATCTCCGTCACATACTTGGTCACACCCTTCTTGTCCTCATAGCTCCTGTACACAAGTCTTCCGTCGATGGCCACTTCCTTGCCTTTCCTAAGGTACTTGGCAGCTCGCTCTGCAAGGCCATTCCATGCTACGATATTGTGCCAGGTCGTCTCCTCAACCTTCTGACCTTCAGTGTTCTTGTAGGCATCATTGGTGGCAATTGTGAAATTCACAACCTTTTTCCCGTTTTCAAGGTTCTTGATCTCGGGATCCTGCCCCAGATGCCCGATAAGCTGTACGCGGTTCCTTAAATTGTTCATGACTAAAAGATTTTGGTTTTACATGTTTTTAACTGATACAAACTTAAACCCTCGCGGCCGGAGCTGTCGGTTATTAAATATTTATACCTGTTTCAAAATCATTTATAATCGTTTGCTGTCGCTTTTTACGTTTTTTTGTAACTTTATCAAAACTTTCGTGCTGTGGAAAAGAAATGTCTCGATTGCGGCTGCACAATACGCGGCCGGACTGATAAGAAATTCTGCTCTGATCAGTGCAGAAACAATTACAACAACAAGCTGAACCGTGATTCGAACAATTTCATGAGGAATGTTCACGGATTACTCAGGAAAAACAGGCGCATCCTTGCAGACCTGTACCTTGAAGGAAGGTGCAGGATCCACAAGGATGCGCTTTTTGCCCTGGGTTATAATTTCAGTTTTTTCACCCATCTGATAGAAACATCAGATGGTACCCGGTACCATTACTGTTTCGAGTATGGATACAGGGAAACAGGCGATGACTTCATCGAACTGAAGGAGAACAGCCAGTATATCGAATATCAATAGAAAGGGAAGTAGTGTCTTATATTCTCCTTTGTCAGAGGCGTTCCATAGCCGCTGTCCTGGAATGCTTCACAGTTTCTGATTTTTGAGCCCCTTTCCTTACCGTACTGTTCAATCAGTCTGGCCCTGAATGGTTCGGCATTCGATCTTGCGCCCCAGGTCTTGCCCAGCCATGCCCTTCTTTCCTTTTCTGTTGCAGGAACCTGATCAAGCTGACCGCGGTTGAAGGGGAGCCATTCATACATCTGAGAGGTGTGCTGATGATACATGTCTATCTTCTTCTCCATCACATCATCTATGTCGATGCATACATCCGGGATGAAAGGCTCGGGATGAACGAACTGGTCATAAGTGTAAAGAAATACCGGATTTTTTTCAAGGAAAGGTACTTCCGGAAGTATCTTCGGAACTGTAACCATGTAGGCAGCATCCAGAACCAGTGTCCCGCAATACCGGTGGTCAGGGTGATAGTCGTAGGGGCGGGGGAAAATGACGATGTCTGCCTTCTGTTCCCTGATGAGCTTTATCACCTCCAGCCTGTTCTCATAAGTAGGCATCAGCTGACCGTCGTGGTTGTCGAGTGTAATGTACCTGACACCTATGACTTCACCAGCCTTCCTTGCTTCTTCCCTCCTGATTTTTGCCAGTTCTTCTGAACTGTAGGTCTGATGCCCTGCATCGCCGTTTGTAAGCGAAACCATGAGAACATCATGTCCTGCCTTTGCCCATTTGTATGCTGTACCTCCCACTTCATCAGGGTCGTCGGGATGGGCGCCTATGATAATAATATGAAGCTTGTCATTTTGTTTTACCTGCTGACTGCTGGCCCCTGATGCCAGGCCCAGTAAAACAGGCATCAATGCAATAAGTCTGAGTATTTTCATGTCGTACGGGTTTTGGGTGACAATATACGAAAACCATTGATAATTTCAATGAACCGGAAACGAGAAACCAAAAACGGTAATCGGTAATCAGTAATCGGTAAACAGAACCGAATACCGAATACTGAATACCAGCGACCTTGAACCTTGAACCAGCCCAATCTGATCACCATTCGCTGTTGGCAAGTTCCCAGATATTCGCGAACCCGATTCTTACTATCTTCTGCATGATATCCCAGTCAACCGTCGAAATGTCATCCGCGGGGGTATGATATTCTTCCCTGTGTCCGGGTTTGAATCGCATAACAGGAATACCTGCGTCAACGAATGACCTGTGATCGCTTCCTCCGGGCGGATCAGCGGAAGGCTGGTATTCCACCTCCAGATCAATCCCGTATCTTTTAAGATGCTTCTCCGTCATGGTTTTGAATCCGGGATAAGTGTCGGTGTAGATCATGTATGCTTTTTTGTATTCCTTTTCGGATACATATCTCGATATCATGTCAAAATTCAGATTGAGCCGGATGTTACGCACCGGGAAGGGAAGATTTGCCACAAAATGCCTCGAACCAAGCAGGCCCTCTTCCTCCGCTGCCCACAAGGCAATAATGATAGTCTTTTCAGGCTTTACACCGGTTTCCATGACAGCCTTTGCAATTGTCATTATGCCGACGGTCCCCGATCCGTTGTCGTCGGCTCCATTCCAGACATACCCGTTCCACATGCCAATGTGGTCGTAATGGGCGCCTGCCACTATTATCCGTGAGGGATCCTTTCCTTCGATAATCCCGATCACATTCCTCGCCTTTACAATCTCAGTTTTCACTGTTGTCTTCAGAAATATCTTCTTCCCGGTCAGGTCAGCCTGCGGTTTGACGTAACTGCCGGCAGATTTGCTTATATAATCTTCCGTGTTGAAACCGGATCCACTGAATAATTCATCTGCAATTCCGGGGGAGATCATGATCCTTACGAAGCTGTCGGAGCTCTTTGCAGAAGGGAGAGAATAGTCAGCATACGGGCGGCCGGATCCCGGTCTTTTTTCCGATGGTGCCATATCCGGAAAAGGAAGACCAGGGACTGATCCTGACACCGCAACAGCAGGATCAAACTCTATTATTCCGGCTGCTCCCATCTGCCTGGCAACACGTTCCGCCTGCATCGAACTATTTGAAATTTCTGATATTGACAATTTTTCTTTAAGGAATCCTGGTGATCCTGCAATTCTAAGCACGAATTTTCCCCTGAGGTCCTGATTGCCGAAATCATCGATCCGTAGTTTTTCGTTTCTGATGCCGAAACCAACAAATACAACAGGAGCCTCAGTCTCAACAGATTGCTCTGGGATTCTTGTCAGGAAATCGACGTTATGAGCAAGGCTCAGGGTTTTAATGTGTTCTTTCCCGTCCGAAACTATGATTTTCATTACTGGGGCTTCACCCCTGGTTGACTTTACAAGTGGGAAGTTCTGAAAGTACGTTTTCTCAGGAGTTCCGAATGTTCCTGATGGAGTTCTTTCACTCGAGGTATCTCCACCTGGAGCAACGCCGTAAAGCCGCAACTGGCTGGCAATATATTCGGAAGCCAGGTAATCGCCCCTGGTGCTGGTTCCCCTGCCTTCCATCTGGTCGGAAGCCAGAAAACCAAGCTGTGCCTTAAGAACATTCTCATTTATGTTCCGGAGAGCCTCCATGAAATTGTCACCTCCCGTCTGGGCTTGCACCTCCATGATGGCCGATGCGATAATAAAAAGGAGAATCAATTTGTGCTTTTTCATCAGTCTGCAGAATTTTGTATTGCAATCGGATTTCAATATTAATCAAAAAATAGATTTTTTCTTCTGAACAGGCACCAATTTAACCAGCGCCTTAATGCCTTCACCCCTTAATGCCTTAACACCTTAACGCCTTAACGCCTTCAAAACCATATCGTTTCAGGTAAAAAAATTGTCGTAAAACGATAAGCGGGATATCGTTTTGGGTAAAAAATTCTGTTATTCTGCCTCTTACGGCCTTCCTGCCTCAATTTTCAGGGATTGCTATATTTGCAAAAAAATTACCATGAAGAGAATATTACTGGCTGCAATATCCGCTGCTATTTTAAGTATTTCCCTGACCGGACAGGAAAAGAAGGTTTATGATAACGGTTACATAGTTAAGGTGGGAGACCAGGCTCCCGATTTTGCTATTAAGGAAGCCGGCGGCAAATCGTACAGGCTTTCGGATCTCAGGGGAAAGGTCGTGATGCTTCAGTTTACCGCCAGCTGGTGTTCTGTATGCAGGCAGGAGATGCCATTTATTGAGAAGGAGATCTGGCTCCCCGCCAATAAGCCGGATATTGCAGTAATAGGCATCGACCGCGACGAACCACCGGACAAAGTATTGAAATTCAAAAAGGATATAGGTGTAACTTACCCTCTTGCCCTTGATCCGGGAGCCGATATTTTCGGGCTCTATGCCCTTAAGGAAGCCGGTGTCACCAGGAATGTGATCATTGACCGGTCGGGCAAAATAGTATTCCTGACGCGTCTTTTTGACAGGGATGAATTCGACCTCATGAAGAAGGCGATATTCAGCGAGCTTGCCGGGAAATAAGTACTTTCCCTTCCCTGCCGGGCTTTGCATGGCCCGGTTTTTGACGAATGTCCGAAACATTTATTGAACTTTACCGTTATATGTCAGATGAAGATGAATGTAACTTCAATTGTCTGTGTGTATTTTTTTATCTGATTAACATGTAGAACTAAAAACCAAAGAAATGAAAAAATCAATTTTAATTGTATTAACTGTTTTTCTTGCACTTCCCGCATTTTCGCAGGTGAATTTCGGACTTAAGGCGGGCGTCAGCACCACAAATGTTAAGATGGATGATGTAAAAACGCTTACTTCAGGTGAAACAGAGTATCTGGTCGACGCGATAAATGGGGCCAATTATGGTTTCCACGCCGGCGCATTTGTAAGGTTCAGTATGTTGGGATTCTACATTCAACCGGAACTTGTTTTTGCATCAAGGACTGATGAGTATACAGTTGCTGATGCCGAAACCCCGACTGAAGAAACCATCAAGAAGCAGCAGTTCAACAGGCTTGACCTTCCCATAATGCTTGGGACAAAGCTTGGCCCGATCCGCCTCAACGCCGGCCCTGCAGCACGTCTCCTTATCAATTCACCCAAGGATCTGATAGCAGAAGCCGACGACTTAAAGGCGATGTACAATGACCTTACCTTCGGCTATCAGGCAGGAATTGGAGTAGATATTGTAAAAAGGATCACCATTGACCTGAGATATGAAGGCAGTCTGCAGAAGTACCAGACAAAAATAGAGAATGCAGCTGGCACCACGGTCACACTTGATGACAGGACCAATGCATTTCTGCTTAGTGTTGGAATAATGTTCTAAAATATAACAGACCACCAGGCAGGGACATTGTTTTCATTGTCCCTGTTTTTATTTTGAGAACAGCATTTTCAGGGATACAAGGAGCAGGAGAAGGCCAAAAATCTTCTTAAGGATGTGCTGGGGGATGTTGAGCGCCAGCTTCGATCCGAAAAATGAACCGATAAGGAATGCCCCTGCAAGTATCAGTGCAAATTTAAGATTTACCTCACCTGCCTTGTAGTAGTTATACGCGGCAATGATACCGATGGGAGGAAGCATAACTGCAAGACTTGTACCCTGTGCCTGGTGCTGGGTCAGACCCATGATGAACACAAGTGCCGGAACCATGATTATCGCACCCCCGATGCCCAGCATACCTGCGGCAACACCGGTGATGATACCGATTACGATAAGTGACAATAAAACTGTTGTGGTCATAAGAATTTATTTGAATGGTTTGTCAAACTCAAGAGCTCAAAAATAATCATTTGTCTCAGAGTAAGTCAAATCGGCAGCTTTCTTTAAATTTGTAAGATATCCTTTAATGCATGAGTAGGAGGAGATTGCTTTTAATTGCCCTGTCGCTGGTTGTCCCTGCAGCGTTTTTCATCGCAGTTATATTGTATGGCAGGTTGTACAGCCCGTCGGTCTTTCCGGTGGGTGAAGAGTCGGTACTTTTCATCCCTGAGGGAGCAGGCTATGAGCAGGCAATGGACACTATTGAAGCCAACCTGGAGATCAAAAACCTTAAGGCCCTGAAATGGGCAGCCGGGAAAAAGAAATACCCCGCTCTGATCAAACCGGGCAAGTATGTTATTAAAACGGCATTGAGCAATAACGACCTGATAAACATGCTCAGGGGCGGCCGGCAGACACCGGTAAAGATCACCTTCAACAACATCAGGACGATTAACGAGCTTGCCGGAAAGATAGGTGGACAAATTGAAGCTGACTCGGCAGAGATAATGGCTTTCTTTTCTGACCCGGAAAACTACAGTGATGACGGATTCTTGCCGGAGACAGTTATTTCGGTCTTTATCCCCGATACCTATGAGTTTTACTGGAACACCAGCGCGAGGAAGCTTTACACCAGGATGCTGAGGGAATATAACAGATACTGGAACAAGGACAGGATTGAAAAGAGCGAAGAAATAGGGCTTTCGCCGGTCGAGGTGGCGACACTCGCCTCAATTGTAGATGAGGAGGTTCTTAAAAATGATGAGAAACCAAGGATCGCAGGAGTTTACATGAACAGGCTCAGGAGAGGCATGCCCCTCCAGGCTGATCCCACTATAAAATTTGCAATCAATAATTTCAATGTCAACAGGATACTTTACCGTCATCTCGAAACCGATTCTCCGTATAACACTTACAAATACGCGGGCTTACCTCCAGGTCCGATAGGTTGTCCTTCAATCAGCGGATTGGAAGCGGTACTGAACGCCGAGAAGCACGATTATCTTTATTTTGCTGCCAGACCTGATTTTTCGGGATATCATAATTTTTCCAGGACGCTGTCGGAGCATAACCTGAATGCCCGAAGGTACCAGAACGAGCTCAACAGGAGGCGGATTTACAGATAGTAAGGCTTCAGATCACCTCAACCTCGCGTTCGAGGTCGATGCCGAAAGTATCAGCAACGGATTTCCTTACCTTTTCCGACAGGTCAAAAAGTTCCCTGCCTGTTGCGTTTCCATGATTGACAATAACCAGAGCCTGTTTTTCGTGGATGCCTGCATCCCCTATCCTTCTGCCCTTCCATCCGCACTGTTCGATAAGCCAGCCTGCCGGTATCTTGACTCCGCCTGACCGGTCCCTGAAAACTGGCATTTTAGGGAAATTCTTCTGAATATTTTTTAGGACTTCTTCGGATACAAACGGATTCTTGAAGAAGCTGCCTGCATTTCCAATCTGTTCGTGGTCCGGAAGCTTTGCCTGCCTTGTGCTTATTACAATTTTTCTGATATTGGCAAGTGATGTGGAGCCGAGCTTGCTCAACTCATCCTTGAGCGACCCGTATTCAAGGCATAGTTTGGGCCGGGTTGACAGTCTGAATAAAATTTTTGTTATCAGGTATTTGCCCTTAAGTTCGTGTTTGAAAACGCTGTCCCTGTATCCGAACTTGCATTCGCTGCCTGTGAATTCCCTGATTGTCCCGTCTTCGAGAGAGATGGCTCTTACTTTTTCAATCACATCCTTTACTTCTGCCCCGTAGGCGCCAATGTTCTGAACTGCAACAGCGCCAACACGGCCGGGTATGAGGGAAAGGTTTTCCAACCCTCCCAGACCGTTTTTTACGGTCGATTCCACCAGTTTGTCCCACAATACTCCGGCTCCGGCAGAAATGATGATATCGGCCCCCTTTTTCCCTTCCATGGTAATGCCTTCCATTTCGGGATGGATAATTGTGCCGTGAAAATCATCCGTAAAAAGGATATTGCTGCCACCGCCCAGAACCAGGTAGTTTTGTTCTGTTCCCCTGTTTTTCCGGAAGAAGTGAACGGCATTATCCTCGAGTTTGAAGGCAGCCAGGTGATCGGCCCGTACATTAATGCCGAATGTATTAAACTTCTTTAGTGAAATCTTTTCGTAGATCATGTCAGGTTAGTGTGGCGTAAAATTAGCAAAACGAAGCTAAATCCTTTGAAAGGAGGGGTTGGTTTTTATCATTAAAGTAGTATTTTCGCTGTAATCAATCCATTATCAAACGCCGACAACCTGAATCTGATATGAAAAGCAATCGTCGGGATTTTTTGAAGCATGCAACAGTGGCTGGCGCGGGAGCCTTTGCAGGAGGACTCCTTTCGCCCCCTTTGCAAATCTTAGTTATCGCGGAAACATGAACACTTCGCTGGTCAGAACAAACCCTGGAAAGACTATTCTGATACAGCACGACGTGTCTTCGGTTCGTCCCTGTTCCCGGCTCCATGTGATTAGGGGAACATCAGGCGCGGCAAGCAAGTATCCAGGGCCCGAACGGATTGCGATGGGGCATGACTGGTTCAATGAGGAATAGATGAAGGATGTCACTGAGAAGTTCACTCCTGAAATAGTGAGAAGAATTGGCGAGATGGCAAAAAAGGCCGGAGGCCACGGAGGAATCGATTTCATCATGGACTGTGGAGGCTGATCGATTGCCTTAGGAAAGGTCTGCCGCTCGATCAGGATGTTTACGACGGCGCATTGTGGAGTTCCGTTATTTTTTTACTTTTGCGGGCACAATTAAAGATAGGAAATTATCCTGCAATGAATATCGCGCTTTTTTTTACCGTTCTGATTCTCTCTTTTGCGCTTTTCCTGGTCCCTAAAATCCTGAAGCACAGTACCGCACTGTTTGTACTTGCAGCAGGCATTCTGGTAACCACAGGCTGGAGCTTTGAAGTGTTTGCGGGAAGAACCGGTGAACTAAGGCTGGAAACCGTTGTTCCCCTTATTGGAAAGTCAGTCACTCTCATAATTGACAGGCTGTCGGCGTTTTTCATACTTGTGGTTAATATTACCCTTCTTGTCGGATTGATATACGCAAAAGGATATCTGAAGCCATATTACCAGATCAGGAACTCCCTGCGCTTTTCAATACATTACTTTTCGTACCTGTGGCTTTATTTCTCAATGATCCTGGTGTTGATCACGCGCGACGGATTGTCCTTTCTGATAGTGTGGGAAATAATGGCGCTTTCGTCATTCATGCTGGTCATTTTCGATGCAGAGGACACCTCGATCATGAAAACCGGTATCAGCTATCTTATCCAGATGCATGTTGGCATGTTCTTCCTGATGTTTGCCTTTCTCATTCTTGACCGTGAAACGGGGGAAATGAGTTTTGATGCCCTGGGCGGCTACTTCAGGGATCATTCGAACCTGCTCCTTTTCATTCTGTTCTTCATGGGATTTGGCATCAAAGCCGGATTCATTCCGCTGCACACATGGCTTCCACAGGCACATCCGGCTGCCCCTTCGCACGTTTCGGGAGTGATGTCGGGAGTGATGATAAAGATGGGAATATATGGTATTATGAGAGTACTGCTCTATGTCAGTCAGGATCTTCTGCAGATCGGAATCCTGATCCTGATCGTATCGCTCATATCGGGGCTGCTTGGAGTGATGATGGCGATAGTGCAGCATGACCTGAAAAGGTTGCTGGCTTACCACAGCATCGAAAACATAGGGATAATTGGCATCGGCATCGGGCTGGGAGTAATCGGACTCGCTACCGGGAACAATGCGCTGAGTATCCTGGGATTCAGCGGCGGATTGCTGCATGTGCTTAACCATTCCCTGTTTAAATCGCTCCTTTTTTTCAGTGCGGGATCCGTATACACCTCCACTCACACCAGGAATATTGAAAAGATGGGAGGGCTGATGAAGCGAATGCCCTATACATCCGTGCTTTTTCTTATAGGGTCGCTTGCTATCTGCGGTCTGCCTCCCTTTAACGGATTCATTTCCGAATACCTTATTTACCTGGGTATGTTCAGAGACCTGCCGTCGGCGGGGATGCACGAGTCAATACTTGTGCTTGGATCAATTGTAGGCCTGTCACTCATCGGAGGCCTTGCCGTTTTCTGTTTTACAAAGGCATTCGGGATAGCTTTTCTCGGGGAACCACGCTCACAGCATTCAACATCAGCCATTGAAGTTGAGAAGGTGATGATTTTCCCGCAATTTGTTTCAGTTGCCATGATAATACTCATCGGAGTGGCTTCGCCATGGTTTGTCAGGCCCGTTTTTGAAATCGTCTCATCGGGATTCGGAATTGAAGGGATGCCCGCAGTAGCAAATTCAACATTACCGGGACTTTCAAAGATTAGTATCATTTCAGGAGTCTTCATTATGCTTGTGCTTGCTTTGTCACTGTACAGGCAATTCCATCTTAAGTCGGTCAAAGTGAGCCGGGGTCCGACATGGGGTTGCGGCTACACTGCCCCGGATCCTAAACAGCAATACACTTCAACGTCTTTTGCATACAACTACAACCATCTGGCAAAACCGGTTATCGGGACAAAAAAAATGATGCCGGAGATAATGGAGGAAGAGATTTTCCCGGTGGAAAGAAGCTTCAGTTCGTTTAGTGACGATGTTTTCCGGAAAGTGTTAATTGACAAGCCAGCCGGTATGGTCTCTTCGCTTCTCAAGAAGATAGCCGTGATGCAGACCGGGAAGGTTCAGCACTACGTACTATACGCGTTTATTTTCATGCTCTTTGTGCTTTTGCTCACCTGGCTCAATATTATCTGATATGGCAGGACTGATAATGATATTGATATCGGCCATGTTCTTCCCGGGAATGATACTCCGGACCAGGAGCATCGCATCAGGGCGCAAGGGACCCGGTATCCTTCAGCCTTTGAGAGATGCCGGAGTCCTGGTAAGGAAAGGGAGCGTATTCAGCACGACGACGGGTATTATTTTCCAGGTTGCACCTGTGGTTTCGCTTTCTTCAGTCATCTGCGCGATACTGGTGGTGCCTTTTGGACATCAGGAGGCGCTTATTCACTTCGAAGGGGACTTTGTATTTTTTGCGTATATCCTGGCCCTGGGACGTTTTTTCATGATAATTGCCGCTCTCGACACAGGTAGCAGCTTTGAAGGAATGGGAGCAAGCCGCGAAGCCTTTTTTTCAATGCTTATCGAACCCGCATTCTTTATCCTTATGGCTACCTTCTCGATGTTTACAGGACTCGTTTCCTTTTCGGATATCTTCAGCCATTTCTTCATTACCGGTAATCATTATGTACTTATATTCAGCATTATAGGTTTTTATTTATTCATACAGACCGCTTTGATCGAAAACAGCCGGCTTCCTGTCGATGATCCCAAAACCCATCTGGAGCTGACAATGATTCATGAAGTGATGATCCTCGATTACAGCGGCTTCGACAAGGCGCTTATCCATATTACTACATGGCTCAAATTTGCTGCATACGGATCGCTCATGTATAATGTTATAGTGCCGGCGGGATGGAATATATTCCTTCAGATTGCACTCTTCATTGCCGTTCAGGCTTTGTTTGCGATTATTGTAGGATTTCTCGAATCATTCAGGGCAAGAAACAAGATGAACAAGAATCCCAAGTTCATATTAACGATTTCGGCAATTGCCCTTCTTGCCTTTGTGGTTATACTGATATTGAACCTGAATATGAATAGTAATTTTTAGCAAGCGATGGAGATTTACCTTATAGTGTTATTTGCGATAACACTCGTATATTTTGCTTCAGCCGAACGACTGGTGACCTACATACGGCTCATCGGCATTCAGGGTCTGCTTTTGTGCGGGATCGCCATATTTGAACTTACCGAGGTGAACACCGTAAACCTGATATTCATTATTGCAGAGACTATCATAATAAAGGCAACAGTGATACCTTACCTTCTTAAACGCATCACAACGGAATCAGGTGTAACCAAAGTTCACAGGCAGGCAATGCCCGGATTTTATCTTATCATACTGTCGGTTACAGCCCTGCTGGCAAGCCTTATCCTTTCTTATTCGATGAAGAACCCGTATGTGAACGTGATTTACATGACGATTGCACTGTTCAGCCTTTTTACAGGGCTACTGATGATTGTAACCCACAGGCTGATCATTTCCCATCTTACCGGCTTTCTTATAATTGAGAATGCTGTTTTCGTTTTTTCGATTGCTGTTGGAAATGAAATGCCGATGCTTATAAATATCGGAATTCTCCTTGATATTTTTGTCGGGGTTCTTATTCTTGGCTTTTTCGGATTGCGCCTTAAACCCCACACCAACGAACTAACCCTGCTAAAGGACTGACATGCTGCTGTTGTTTTTTATAATATCTGTGCTTATATGTCTGTCGATGCTGCTCTTCAGAAGCAAAAACCTTACAAAAATCCTGATGGTGGGCTTCGCAATGATGCATATAGTGCTGAGCATCTACTCATTTACCAGACTCGGCAATACCGAGCTCCGATTTTTCACCTATACAGGGATAGGAGTTCTTCTTCTTTCGGTGCTTTCAATTCTGGCGGTTCCCGTTGTTTACCATGGATTTATATATACGGCCGGCGATGATACAAGGAAATTCAACATCTATCATGCTTCTCTGGTTGCCCTTATGACCTTTATGACCGGAGCTTACCTGGCAAACGGAATGACAGTGCTTTGGGCATTTGTGGAAGCAACCACTCTGGCTGTGGCATTATTGATTTATCACGACCGGACTCCGGCAGCTCTTGAAGCAACCTGGAAATATGTGTTTATCTGCTCAGCCGGAATTGCCCTTGCATACCTGGGGATTCTGTTCCTGGGATTTATCTACGGACGCGAGGATGCGGCCAGCCTTTCATTCTCATCACTTTCCACAATAATCAACCAGGCAAATCCGATGTATCTAAGGATTGCCTTCCTGTTTGTTCTGACAGGCTTCAGCACGAAGATGGGTCTTTTCCCCATGCACACCGTTACTATCGATGCCCATTCCGTTGCCCCTCCTCCAATTTCCGCCTTGATCTCCACCACTCTTATGAATGTGGGCTTTCTGGCGATTTTCAGGGTTTATTCCCTGTTCTCGTCTTCATCGGTTTTTCCGTTTATGAACAATGTGCTGATCTTAGCCGGACTGCTTTCAATCCTCGTCGCTTCAGGCTACATGCTTAAGGCCAAGCATCTGAAACGTATGCTGGCATATTCAAGCCTTGAGAATATGGGGTTGGTTGCAATAGCGATCGGAGTGGGAGGCATAGGGTACTATGCCGGAATATTGCTGCTTTTATTGCATTCTCTGGCTAAATCGAGCCTGTTTTTCCAGATGGGTCAGCTGTCGAGGGTGCTTCATACCTTTAAGCTGGACAATTGCGGCAGATATATGGAACTGTATCCCGCCGGGGCGATGGTATTGCTCCTGGGAATGATCTGTATACTTGCGCTTCCGCCGTCGGGACTTTTTATTACTGAATTCCTGATCTTCAAGGGAATGGTTAGCAATGGCCAATGGGTTGTGATGATTACGGCTGTGGCGCTTTTATGCTTTGTGGTTTATGCAATGAGCACACGCTTCATGCATATTTTATTCTCAAATCCGCGCGGTGATGCCGGACTTACGGAACCGGGTAAAGTAAACGGGATTGAGACGGTCAGCCAGTTTGTCCTTCTGGGTGTGGTGGTGCTTATGTGCTTTTATCAGCCCTCCTTCCTGTCGGAAATGATCTTTCAAAGCATCAGCCTATTGCCAAAATGAGTAAATAATGAACGAACTTTTCATAGAGATATCATCCAATCCGTTTACTGTCAGCATTGATATGATCCCGGTGCTGGAATATGAACTTTTCTGTGATCAGGCTGCCCTGATGCTTAAGGATGAATCGCAGCATTGTGTTGCCTATTATGCCGTGGAGACTCAAGGAAGCCTGAAGCTTATCTGCTGCATTGCAGATGACAGGGATCACAGTTTCAGGTTATTTTCTTCCATGCTTTCTGGCTGCAAAAGCACGGTAAGGTCACTGTCGAAGGAAGTCCCGCAGCTTCATGTATATGAACGCGAGATTCACGAGAATTACGGTGTTGTTTTTGAGGGGCATCCCTGGCTCAAGCCTGTGAGGTATCCTCACAACCGGGCATCAATGGCATCGGTTATGGACAACTATCCTTTTTACAGGATAGAAGGAGAGGAGCTTCATGAGGTTGGTGTCGGACCTGTACATGCCGGCGTGATAGAACCCGGACATTTCAGGTTCATCTGCAACGGCGAAAAGGTTCTGCATCTTGAAATACAGCTTGGTTACCAGCACAGGGGAGTGGAGCGTCTGCTGGCAGAAACCGGAAGCGGGATCAGGCGTTGTGTCCTGTGCGATAACATCGTGGGCGATACCTCTGTCGGTTACGCACTTACATACGCCCGGGTAATTGAATCTCTGGCAGGTATCCAGCCCTCCAGGGCAATTCAGATTGAGCGTAACATCGGCCTGGAACTGGAAAGGATTGCTGTCCATATCGGCGATACGGCGGCATTGTGCGGTGATGTGGCATACCAGCTTGGTCAGGTTGTATGTGAGGCTCTGCGGACCGAAATAATAAACACCACACAGCTCTGGTGCGGCAACAGGTTTGGAAAAGGACTTGTTCGTCCGGGAGGCACAAATTATAAAATGACTTCCGAAGTTACTGACAGGATACTTATTGTGCTTAAGGATGTTGGAGAAAGGTTTGCCACTATTTCCGACAGGATATATTCCCTTCAGAGTGTTCTGGCCCGGTTCGAGGATATTGGCCAGGTAACCCGGCAGCAGGCGCTTTTAACTGGCGCAGTAGGGATGGCAGCAAGGGCATGCGGAATCAGACGTGATATAAGATGGTCGCATCCTGACCAGTATTACCAGGATTGTTCTTTTGAGCCGGTGGTTCTCGAAACCGGGGATGTTCTTGCACGCGGGCTGCTCAGGGTTAAGGAAGTAAGTGAATCCATAAACATTATCTCCCGACTTATAGCTGACCGGCAGAATCAGCAGGACGAGCTCTCCCTTCCTGATTACAATTGCAGTCTCAGGGCTGACAGTTTCGCACTGTCACTTACAGAAGGCTGGAGAGGTGAGATATGCCATTCCGCAATCACTGACGGGAGCGGAAATATTGTTCATTACAAGGTAAAGGACCCGTCGTTCCATAACTGGATGGCTCTTGCTCTGGCGGTAAGAAACGAGGAGATTTCCGATTTTCCGGTCTGTAACAAGAGCTTTAACCTTAGTTACTGCGGGAATGATCTTTAGATGCATATAACTGAGAGATGTACAGGGAAATTAAAATATTAAAGCAGCATGGGATCCAGTATGTAAGGGACCTCCGGAATCAGCCGGTCTCTGACCTTTTCCGGGGAAGGCCGGTGATTTCAAGGGATATTACGGCCGCTGAAATCGAAAAGGTCAGTTCCCTTTGTCCGGCCGGCGCTATCGATAAGGTAAGCGGGTCAATCGATCTGGGAAAATGTGTTTTTTGCAGAGAATGTGAATTCTGTCTGAAAGAAAAGATCCGTTTTACAAATGATTACCGGATAGCAGCCAGCAGGAGGGAGGATCTTGTAATCCGGCCGGGAACGGAGGCTCTGCTCAGGCTTGACGGGGAAGTAATAAGAAAGGAGATAAGGAAGATTTACAAGCGTTCGCTTAAGCTGAGGCAGGTATCTGCCGGTGGGGATAATTCGTGTGAGATGGAGCTCAATGCAACGGGCAATGTGAACTTCGACCTGGGGCGGTATGGGATTGAGTTTACAGCATCGCCGCGTCATGCTGACGGGATAGTGATTACCGGACCTGTTTCAGCAAACATGGCTGCAGCACTACGACTAACATATGAAGCAGTGCCCGATCCGAAGGTGATCATCCTGGTTGGAACCGATGCGATCAGCGGAGGCATGTATGCCGGCTCACCTGCTGTTGAAAGGAGTTTTATCGAAGAACATCACATTGATCTTTATGTTCCGGGCAACCCGGCCCATCCTTTGACTTTCATTAACGGGATTCTCGATCTTCTTGGAAAAAAATGACAGAAAAGGCAGAAAAATTTGCCTGCAACTGTATCTGATGTATTATTGAATCAATACCCGGCGGCCTGTCCGTCCTTCCTGGACTCCGAGGCCCCGTACCAGACCATGTTTTTCTCATCCCACATGATAGCCTGATAACCCCCGTAGGAGCCCAGGTTCCACTGGACATTATGGCCCATTGAAAGAAGCTGCCTGATTTCTTCCCAGCGTACCCCGCTTTCGAGGTAAAGAATGCCGCCGTCGGTCATCACCTGGCCTGTTGGTTCTGACGATCCGGTATGGTATATCCTGGGTGCATCACCGGCTTCCTGGAGGTTCATTTTGAAATCCACCAGGTTCACTATCACCTGGACATGTCCCTGGGGCTGCATATCGCCGCCCATAACACCAAAGCTGATATAAGGCTTTCCGTTTTTGGTGATGAAGCCGGGTATGATTGTGTGAAACGGCCTTTTCCCGGGGGCATATGCATTGGCATGGCCCGGATCGAGGCTGAACATTTCACCTCTGTCCTGGAGGATAAAGCCCAGTCCGGTGGGGCACATTCCTGAACCCATTCCTCGGTAGTTGCTCTGGATGAGTGAAACCATGTTGCCATATCTGTCGGCAACTGTAAGATAAATTGTATTGCCTGCTTCAATTTTTCCCGCGCTGACCACGTTGGCGGCCTTTGCCGGATTGATATGCTTCCTCCGTTCAGCAGCATATTTCTTCGAAATGAGCTGTGCAACCGGTACCTTGCTGTACCTGAGGTCGGCATAGAATTTAGCCCTGTCCTCGAATGCCAGTTTTTTTGCTTCAGTGAAAGTATGGATATACTGGGCTGATCCGAATCCCATCCTGGCAATGTCGAAGCCTTCGAGGATATTAAGCATCTGGATGGTAGCTATGCCTTGTCCGTTAGGGGGAAGCTCCCAGATGTCGTAACCCCTGTAGGAAGAACTGACAGGCTCGATCCATTCCGAATTGTGTCTCGACAGATCGTCAAATGTAAGGAATCCGCCATGCGACTTCATGAAAGCATCTATAGCTTTGGCAATGCTACCGCGGTAAAATTCGTTTCTCCCGCCTTTTGCTATCTTGTCGAGGGTGTTGGCAAGATCAGGATTTCTGAAGATCTCGCCCTTTCCTGGAACTTTTCCGTTAGGCATGTAGGTTTCCTTTATATTAGGGAACCCACTCAAAGCCTTGACATTGCTTTCAAGATAATAGGCTATGACCTCGGTAACAGGGAAACCGTTTCTGGCATAATTAATGGCGGGCTGAAGAATATCACGCATTGGAATCCGTCCGAATAATTCATGCATTTCAAACCAGCCGTCAACGCATCCGGGAACACTAACTGGAAGAGGGCCGGTAGAGGGTATGAACTGGAGACCCTGTTTCTTGAAATATTCCATTTTTAGAGATCTCGGCGATCTTCCGCTTGCATTGAGTCCGTATAATTTTTGTTTTTCGGCGCTCCAGATTATTGCAAACAAGTCTCCCCCGATACCGCAACCGGTAGGTTCCACCACTCCAAGCACTGCATTGGCTGCAATGGCCGCATCAATTGCATTTCCTCCCTTCTTGAGGATGTCCAGGGCAGCCTGGGTAGCAAGAGGCTGGCTGGTTGCCGCCATCCCGTTCTGGGCAATTACTTCCGAACGTGTTGCAAAGTCTCTGCCTGTAACCCTGTCCTGAGCCACTATAAGTAACGGTATAAGAAAAAACACCGACGCGATCAATATCTTTTTATTCATTTAATTACAGTTTGAGAACTTTTACAAAGTTAACAAACTAACGCGACAAATTATATGATCTGAATGTCTTCCTCAAGCAGGTTCACCTCTTTAACACTGCGGTTTTTGCAGTCGAGCCGCAGGCTCTTTATTTCACAGGGTCTGAAGGTGCCTGTCCACCTGCGGTTAAGAAATGAAAAATTAACAGTGGCCGTAACGCTTTTTCCTGAGGTTTCGACGCACCTGACAATAAGATCTTCTCCCTCCTCCGCCTGTTTGATTGAAGAAACAATAACGTTTTCATTGTCAACCGACACAAATGATCCGGCTCCCGGCATTGATCCTCCATGAATTCCCTGGTAGATTGCGATTGGAGGAGAAAGGAATTCCTCGGCCTTCCGGGTGACTGAATTTTCCTGCCATGTTCCCCTGTGAGGGACCAGCATCATGCGGAAAGTATGTATACCCTGATCCTGCCAGATATGTTCCTTGTCCATTTCGAGAACTCGCGGATTGTGATGGGCGAAGACAGCAGAACGGATCACTGAAATGCGCATGTCATTTCCATTTACACTGTATCCGTATTTTGCATCATTGATAACTGCCAGCCCGTAAGTTCCTCCCTTGCCTGTTCCCGTAACATCTATCCATCGCTGCCCCGGATCCTCGTCGCCGTTTGCCTTTCGCCTGATGAAACCGTAGGAGGTTTCGTAGGTTGCTGCCGGGGATTCAACATTGACAGGGAAGGAGAACTTGACCATCTTAAGTTTTTCGTTCCAGTTAAGGCTGACTTTTGCCTCGACGGTTCTTGTACCTGCATAAAGTACCCAGTCGATTGTAAGAGTCGAATCGCCGTATTTGGAAACTGACCTTATTATTCCGCGAAGCGGACCCGTTTCGGGAATTTTTACAACTGTGTTGCCGAATGATCCGATCTCTTTTGAGAACGACTTTATGTCGTGGCTCCATGTATCGCTCGGATCATCTATAACTATGGCACGGCATCCGGAGGAGTTTCCCCTGAATACTTCAATCCCGTTTTCCTTGTCAAGCAAGCCTATGGATCCCGGTTCGTGGACCGTAAGTTTAAGGAATTCATTCTCAATAGAATTTCCGGCGGCGCTTACACCGGGCATGGCATCCTGAGGTTCGCCGGCCCTGATCCTGATCTGCCTGTATCCCAGGGCGGGAATGGTGGTTCTGACTACAATACCCTTTCGGCTTCCTGTTTCGGTTGTCCCTGCAGTCCACTGGTGTCGCAGCAGGTTCCCCTTTTCATCCTCGGCTGTTGAAGGTGTTTTCAGATCCCAGTTGAAATCGTATTCAATGTTACCCTTGATGTCCCAGGCATGCGGATTGAAGGCGATCATGTACTGTGAAGCTGGATCCTTTGATTCGATTTGCCATTCAAGTTTTTGAACGGCCTTATAAACAGCCTGATGTGCAACATCAAGGGCATAGCCGTAACCTTCGCGGGCTGCTGCAGAGTGTTCGGGAACGGATGTGCCGGCCAGGCTGTCGTGGAATTGAAGGAAGAGGACCCTTTTCCACGCGGAAGTAAACTCTTCCCCCGGATATTTGAAATTCCAGATTACTGATCCGAGAGCTGATATCTTTTCAGCTGTTATAAGGGCGGCCTCTGAAAGCCGGTTATTCTTTTTTATCTCCGCTTCGGCCGTATAACAGCCGACAGCATGATGCTGAAGGTCATCCTTTATTACAGGAAGATTCAAACTTTTATCAGTTCTTATTTCAGCAAAATATTTCTCAGGTGTGCTGAAAATGAGTTCGGGTGCCCCGCCTTCAGCCTGGATTTCCTTTATTGAAGCTATGTTTTCCTTTGTGGCCCCTCCGCCGTGATCACCGGCACCGTAATAAGACATGAAGGATCTGAAAGGCTGTTCCCTGAACTGTTCCATGATCTTCTCTATTCTGCCCCGCACTGATCTGTTGTCGTTGTAGCTGATGGGTATCCGGTAGGTGAGGACTGAGGATCCGTCGGGCCCTTCCCACCAGAACATGTCGGCCGGTATCTCTTTCTCCCCTGGTCCGGGGCGCATGAAGACGTAATTATCCATTCCCTGCGATTTGATTATCTGAGGCAGGGTTCCGGTATGACCGAACGAGTCGGGGTTAAAGGCTACTGTTGCCCGGCGGCCAGTCAGTTTCTGCAGGGTTCGTTGTCCGTAGAGTCCCTGGCGCACCATAGCTTCGCCTCCGGGGATATTCATGTCAGGTTCGACCCACCAGCCTCCGACTACATTCCAACGACCCTCCCCGACGCGCTTTCTTATTTCTGCAAGCATCTCCGGGTCATTTTCGTCTACCCATTCATAAAACTGGGCGGAGCTGGAGGTAAAAGCGAAGTCGGGGGTTTCGTTCATCCTGTCGAGGGCTGAACGGAAAGTACTGTGAACGACGGCGATGCCCTCCTGCCATGGCCAAAGCCAAACAGGATCGATGTGGGCATGGCCGATAAGGTGAAACCTTAGTTTTGAAGCGTCAGCCTGCCATTTGCCGGTCTGGGGGAATTTGCCAAGCACAGGCGCTATTACAATTCCGGCAGTTCCGGCAGCTGCTTTTCCGAGAAAATCCCGTCTCGTTATGTCTTCCATCGTTTCAGTTTTAATTTGTGATCTATCCGTCAATCATTGCCACACTAAGGCTCGCGTAATCGCCTACGGACTCTCCGAGTTCTGCAGGGACTATGGTGCAAACAGCAGCAGAGGGAGCAAGGGCTTCCTGCCTTACCATTTCAAGGCAGGCAGGTTCGATGAATTGCCTGCATCGTGCGAAAATACTTCCGATAACAATCTTTTCGGGGTTCAGAATATCAATAAGCACAGAGATCCCTTTACCAAGATATTCCCCCGATATCTCGAGAATTTTGATGGCTGTCTTGTCGCCTGCAAAAGCTGCTTCAGCAACATCCCTGGCCGAAATCCTGTCGATGTCCTCCGGAGTCTTGCAGAATGAGACCTTCTGATTGAGCGCAAATTTCTCGCTTACTATCTGACGGGCCAGGATTGCTATTCCTGTTCCGCTGCAGAAGCCCTCGAATGATCCCATTTTGCCGTAAGCTGTGGGGCCGTCCTTTGCAAGACGGACATGACCGACTTCCCCGGCAAGATCGTTGGCTCCGGTATACAACCTTCCGTCGAGGATAAGTCCGCCTCCCATACCTGTTCCGAATGTAAGGAAGATCATGCTCCTCGTGCCTTTCCCTGCCCCGAATTTCCATTCGGCAAGTGCGCAGGCGTTGGCGTCATTCTGAAGGTAGACAGGCACTTTGAATTTATCTCTGAACAGGTCGACAATGGGAATATCATCCCATCCGGGCAGGTTTGGAGGCGACTGTACAATGCCTTTTTTGCTGTCGAGAGGTCCCCCGCAGCTGATCCCGATGGCTTTCAGATTCTCAATTCCAAGGCTTACGGCCAATTCCGATGCCGTATTAAGCAGAAGACCGATGGAATGTCCGGGACCTTTGTGGGTTTCCGTGTTAAAGACGGTCTTACGAAGGATCGTCATGTCCTCGGTTCCTGCAATGACCGCGCATTTTGTGCCTCCGATATCAATTCCAAGATAGTAATGGTTCATAGATTTAAGTTATTTCATGTTTTTCCAGAATTTTTCTTCAGATTTTCTTAGTTCTGTATTTTTCTTCCTTTCAAGTAAATAATAGAAAAGAATGGATATCAATCCGACTGTTATGAGGCCAAGGATAAGGTACTGCATTATTTCCGAAATCCTTGGATCGGCCTCTGCCATGGGTAATGTGGTGGGGGAAGAACCAATTATTCTGCTTCCGACCTCGATGCCGAAAATATTCTTTACAAAGAACAGGGAAAAGAAGGTCAGTATGCCTGCTATCACCGGAGTCAGCACCCAGCCGGCAGCAATTTCTCCGATTACCCTGAAGTTAATATTCCTGGCCCCGCGGTAAAGCCCGATTCCTATAATGCTTCCAATAACCACCTGTGTGCTTGAAACCGGCACCATGGGGATGGGAGGGAGGCCGGCTTTCTGGATCAGGGATGAAAGTGCGGAGGATGAGAAGATGAATAATACAAGAGCCTGCGACAGTACAACCACAAGGGCTGACTCGGATGAAAGCTCCATTATATTATTGCCGACCTGCTGCATGACACGGTGCGAATAGGTGATTATTCCCGCCGCTATTGCAAGACTGCCTATAAGGAAGAGTTGTTGCTGAGACGACAAACTGAACAGTTTAAGATCGAGCGGATGAAGGTCGAAGGCCGGGATGAAAACACCCATGACGTTGGCAATGTTATTTGCTCCCAGACTGTAAGCTCCGAAGGCGCCGACAATTATGATACCTGTTCTTATATAGGATTCAAACCTTACAAGGTGGATGGCTGATTTTCTCTTCAGAAATTTAAGCAGGATGTAAAGGATAACTGCAAAAACTGCTCCCAGGACCGGACCTGAAACCCAGGTTGAAAGGATGCGTGTAAGTGTTCCCGCATCAGTTGGATTTCCCGTAAACAGGTTCCAGCCGATTATCGCGCCGACTATAGCCTGTGTTGTTGAAACAGGAAGGGAAAATTTCGTCATCATATACACCACAATGGCAGCGGCAAGCGCGACGGTGAATGATCCTCCAATCGCGTTAACTGAACCGAGTTTGCCCAGCGTGTCGGATGCACCTGCACCCTGGACGACGGCTCCGATAATAACAAATACAGAAGCTATTATAGCTGCCTTGCGAAAACTCAGCATTTTTGATCCGACTGCGGAGCCGAAGACATTGGCAGCATCATTGGCTCCCAGTGACCAACCAAGGAGAAGCCCGCTGGTAAGGAACAGGATAATCATTACATCACTATTTTGATTGCCATGATCGAAAGCATGTCAGCAGCCTTCTGGGCATTGTCGGAAATATTCCCGATATGGTGAATAACATATCTGAGGTGAGCTTTATGAGCGAGATCAAGTTCCTTCATATCATGGAATATGATCTCTATTGTGTTTTTTATAACCTTGTCAGTCTCGTTTTCAAAGTAATAAACTTTAAGAAGTTTTTCCCTCACTGTATGAGGTGATTTGAAAAATGCACGTGCGGCAGGGATAAGCTCTTCGCCGGCGCTGACAGAGGCTTCCGTAATGCTTATGAAGTGGTGATGGAGCGATGGGGGGATATCGGGTGATTCGATGCTGAATTCGGTGAGAGAAGCTTTAATGGTGTCAATTATCTCATCGAGTACATCAATCAGGGAGCTGACTTCACCCCTGTGCTGGGGAAGGATTGAATGCGTTATCATCTCATTCTCGATCGAACGCTGCAGTCTGTCGGCATTGCTCTCGAGCAGTTCCACTTTCTGAATATGCCTGCCGAAAGCCTCCGTGTCGCCGGCCAGATATGACTTTATTCCTTCCCTGAAAACAAGCAAGCCCAGATCAATATTATCGAAGAACTCATCAATCTTCAGGATGAGATTTTTTGTGGTTCGGGTGAAAATAGCCATTTCAGTAATATGTGGATTTAAACAAATATATGGTTTGCCTTTCAGAATTCAATTATCTTTTCAATTTTATACCCCCTGAGGTATTGTTTGAGAATTACCTGGATGTCGCGGTTATCGCCGGAACTTTTAATACAGTCGTGAACTGCAGTCAGACCGAAGCCCATGTCGTCGATGCTGAAATATCCGAAGCCGGAGTATTTACCATTGACAACCTTGATTGCACTTTTTTCCCCTTTATATCTTCCCTTGTCAATAATAAAGAAGTTACGTCGTGTGAAAACGAACTCAGCTTCAGCTTTGCGGGCTCTTTCGTTGTAGGACACCGGAGTCTCTTTCCCGCAGCAAGCCCCTCTGCAAAGGCCCACATGATGATGGAAGCAGGGACCTGATGATTCGTAAAGCCCGGCCAGTTTCTGACATAGTTCATATTTTTCCACAAGGAACGACAGCATCGAGCGTGCTTTTTCCTTCCCTGCAAAAACGGCGATAGGGTTTTCATCACCATCGAGTCGGCCGAAACTGAAAACCAGGTAGCCTTCAGTGTCGGTTGAGCTGAATATACCCCACTGAAAGCCGGTGCGGCGCTGAGCCCTGTTGTAAAGCGGTTTGTTCTTCTTTATCTCAGCCGATTCGAGGAGCAGGGCTATAAGTTCGCTCCCGGTCACTTCCCAGTCGAGATCTGCTATCATGTCCCTCATTTCCATCGATCTGCCGGTAGTGTTGTTCGAAAGATGGGTGCTTACTCTCTGGCGGAGGTTCCGGCTTTTCCCGATATAGATCAGATTACCTTTCTCATCATAGAAATAATACACCCCCGGTTCTTCAGGAACCATGTCAACCTTTGAAACATCGAGACAGGGATTCAGTTTTGAAAGTTTTGTATTTTTTATCATACCCTGGCCCCGGGCGCGAACCTGAATGTCCTTTTCCATCAGAAGCCTGAAAAGCTCGGCAGTAGCCAGGGCATCGCCTGCTGCCCTGTGTCTTCCGTTAATTGTTATCCCGAGATCCCTGCAGATATTTCCGAGGCTGTACGATTTGTGGCCGGGTATGAGTTTACGGCTGAGGGTAACGGTATCGAGAAGGTTTCGTCTGAAATTGTATCCCAGCGACTTGAATTCCTCGCGGAGGAATGAATAGTCAAATCTGGCATTATGTGCAACCATCGTCCTTCCTTCAGTCATTTCGACTATGGTTCTGGCCACCTCAAAAAACTTTGGAGCGTCCTCAACCATTTCATTGGTGATGCCCGTAAGGCCTGTTATATAATATGGAATATTCCGTTCCGGATTGATGAGGGTGGTGAACTCGCCCGTTATCTTTTCCCCATCGTGCTGAATGATGGCAATTTCGGTGATTTTTTCAATTCTGGAACTTCCTCCCGTGGTTTCAATATCAACAATCGCATACATGAATTGAAAGGTCTCAGACCGCTAATATAATCAGAAATGGCGGCCGATAGGCTTAATGTTAGTATTTTTGGGGTGAAAAACAACCCATGCCATGAACGAATGTTTCGGCAAGAAATTCATCCTGAACGGGGATATTTATCCGTCAGACCATTTCGACAACTCGCTTGTCTATGAAGGTGATTCAATTTACGAAGTTATCCGTCTGAAAAGAGGTATCCCGGTCTTTTTTCATGATCACATTGACCGGCTTGAATCAAGCCTTAAGCATCAGCGCAGGAATAGTCTGGCTGACACGGGGGAAATCAGAAGGGACATTATCCGCCTTGTGAGGACGGAAAGGAGAAAGGAAATAAATCTTAAGCTTGTATTCAATTTCAACGGTGATTCGACCAATTACCTGATTTACTTTATTGAGCCTGTCTACCCCACGGACGAGCAGTACCGTAAAGGAGTGAAAGGATTGCTTTTCCATGCCGAGAGGAAGGACCCCGTGTCGAAGGTTATCAATCACAAGCTTCGTTCATCAATATATCAGAAGCTGATACTGGAACAAGGATATGAAGCCCTGCTTGTAAACGAGGAAGGTGAAATAACTGAAGGCAGCCGCTCTAATATCTTTTTTCTCAGGGATGATATGCTTGTTACGGCGCCCGACAGTAAAATCCTCGGCGGAATAACCCGTAAATACATACTGGATATTTGCAAAGAGCATAAAATAAGGGTTGAATTCGCCTGTATGCCGGTGAGCTCCCTTCCCGAATGTGATGCGGTTTTCATGACCGGGACCTCACCGATGGTGCTTCAGTTCTGTTGTGTCGGGGATTTTTCGTACAAAGTGCCGGCGCCACTGCCGGAAAGCCTCAGGATGCTTTACATTGCGAAGGCTGAAGAGAGCTTAAGGAGGTTTGAACGGGAAACTAAGACACAATGAATTATTTTGTTAACTTTGCCGCGTAAAAATTCAGCAATTATGCCAAGCGTAAGGAAACTTAAAAAGGATATAGACAGCCTTATTTTCGAGGTGATCTCAGATTGTTTCACATTCGGAACTCTTCATCCGGAAGAAAAAGTTGATGAGGTGTCGGGCGTAATAGCGGATGCCGTTACTCTCAGAAATAATCTTATCAGGCGGACCAATAATCCGGTTAAAAGTGATGATCCCAAATCAGCAAGGGTCCATTACAGGCTGATTGAAAAGGATCTTTTTATTGAAATGGATAAGCTTTGCGGCCGACTCACCGCACTTCACGGGAAGGCAGAGTAAAATACCTGAATACAAGATTTCCGCATTTTTTGCAGCGCCCGGTATCACTGAGGTTCTGTAGCATTATATTGTATCCTGATCTCTTTGTCACAATTGTGCCGCACTTACTGCAAAGGGTGTTCTGCCCGGATTCCCCGGGGGTGTTTCCCAGATAAACGTATTTAAGTCTTTTTGAGGCTGCTTCATATAACCGCGTAAGTGTCTCAGCAGGTGTTGAAGGATCATGCCTTTTAAACATCGGGAAATATCTGCTCAGATGCAGCGGGGTTTCGTCACCGAGTTCTCCGGCTATCCATTCAGCCTGTGATTCCATCTCTTTTACCGAATCGTTCTTCCCGGGAATGATCAGAGTCGTTATTTCAAGATGTCTTCCGGCTTTGGAAATTGCCTTGAGCGATTCCTTTACGGGTTCCAGTTCTGCACCGGCAAGCCTCGAGTAAAAATCCTCGTTGAAAGCTTTCAGGTCGATGTTGAAAGCATCAATAACTTCAAGTAATTCATTCAGCGGATCCCTGTTGACATATCCGTTGCTTACCATTACGGTGTAAAGACCTTTTTCCCTGATACTTATTGAAGTATCCCTTACAAACTCGAACCAGATCACCGGTTCGTTGTAAGTGAAGGCTATTCCAATATTGTTGTGTGCTGAAGCCGCTTCATCTGCAAGCAGGCCGGGATCAGTGTTGGGCTTCATGCTCCCGGCACTTTTTTGTGAAATATTCCAGTTCTGGCAGAAATCGCATCTCATGTTGCAGCCGTATGATCCAACGGAAAGAATATTGTATCCCGGGAAAAAGTGATAAAGGGGTTTCTTTTCGACAGGATCAGGAGAACTGCCTGATATCACGCCATATGTTAACAGTTCAATACGGTCGCCGGTGTTTTGCCTCACACCGCAGATACCTCTTTTACCCGGAGCTATCTTGCACAAATGCGGACACAGCCTGCATTCAATGTAATTGTCATATTTAAGAAACAATGGTCTCATCTTTGAATCTGCCTGATAAATTTACTTCAATTCCTTCGAACCGGTTATAAAAAGGCTTATTTTTATGGCACTGATCCAAATCAGAAAACCTGGAATTATGGAAAAAAAGAGATCAAAAACTGCTGTCATCATTGTGATATCAATTGTGCTGTCATTTCTTCCTTACATGGTCCGTTCGCAGGCCGGACAGGGTTGGCAGGCGCCTGGGGATCTCGTGGAAAGGCTTGCAAAAAGCCAGCCCCAGTACAATTATTATGAAGAAAAGGTTCCCGCTTATATACTGCCTGAGCTGCTTGTAACACTCGACGGGAAGAAAATTTATAACTCCGATTCATGGAGCAGGATAAGAAGACCGGAGATACTCGAGCTTTTTCGTGAGAATGTTTACGGAAGGGTTCCTGAAACTCCGTACGAGAAGCACTTCAGGATAGTAAATGAGAACAGGAATGCTATGGGAGGGGCTGCCACGCTAAAGGTGGTGGATATTGAGATATCATCGGAAGGACGGTTGCTGACTATCAGACTGAATTTATTTGTCCCCAACAATGCAGGAAAAAAAGTTCCGGCATTTCTTGTGATAAACAACAGAGGGGAGGATCAGGCTGATCCTTCCCGAAAGATAAAGAATGAATTCTGGCCGGCAGAGGAGATTGTATCAAGAGGTTACGCGGCGGCAGTATTCCGGAATTCCGATGTGGATCCGGATAATTTTGATGATTTCAAAAACGGTATCCACGGACTGCTCGACCGCGGCGAACGGAAGGGAGATTCGTGGGGAACCATCGCGGCCTGGGCATGGGGAGCAAGCCGTTGTATGGATTATCTTGTAACCGACAGCGATATTGACGCTGGCAAGGTTGCTGTTCTGGGTCATTCAAGAGGAGGGAAGACGGCTCTCTGGGCTGCGGCTGAGGATCAGCGGTTTGCCATGGCTGTCAGCAATGAATCGGGATGCGGAGGTGCGGCACTGGCAAGGCGGAAATTCGGCGAAACCATCGAAACGATAAACAGGGCTTTCCCTCACTGGTTTTGCAGGAATTATGTTCAATGGGGAAACAACGAGGATGCCATGCCTGTTGACATGCACATGCTCCTGGCGCTCATTGCCCCGAGGGCAGTATATGTCACCTCGGCGAGCGAGGACCTGTGGGCCGATCCGCGTGGGTCATACTTATCATTGTATAATTCATTGCCTGCATTCAGGCTTTTTGACAGGAACACAGCTCTGAGCGAGCAGATGCCTCCTCTTAATAATCCGGTGAGCAGCGGAAATGCAGGATATCATGTACGCGACGGCGTTCATAATCTGCTAATCAAAGACTGGAACTGGATAATGGATATGGCTGATAAGGCATTCAACCGATGAAAAGCAAAGCTTTCTTAAAAACTCCGGGCGTCAGCTCAGGCAGAGTTTAAATTTCTTCATTCCTGAACTCTGCAGATATATTGTTCAGGGAACAGAATTCCTCAATGCCTCTTTTTACCGGATCAATTAAACCGGTAAATGTTGTCCCGAATCTTAAAAGGAATTTATTCCCCTCTCTGAGATGGAGTACCAGGCTCAACGGGAACACTTCAATTCTCTCTATTTCAGGTGCGTTGAAAGTCTTTGCCGGGAAAAGGGAATTCTTTTTGACTGTGATTGAATCTCTTCCTATTTCTATATACTTTTCCCCTTTGCCCAGTCCGGAGTTGATCATGTACCAGGAAAATGAGGAGAGGAAAAGAACAGGCAGCAATGTTGTGTTCCATTTAAAGGAGTCGGGGTTTAAAATAATCCAGGTAACGGCAAGCAATGCACACACAATTCCGAAGATAAGCTGGAACAATCGCGTCAGCCTGTTGCTTTTATTTACTTCGAGTGAGTAATAATTATTTTCCATTTCAGATTTATACCATTAGTCTCTTTTCGCCAATTCCAAAATTATAAGAAAACTCCGGAGTGACGGGCTGTTGTTATTGATAATTATTTCTACATTTAACCATTAATAAAAATAACGTATGAAACCCACATGTATCAAATACACAAACACGTATGTATATAATTTTCAAACATGTGGGTTCCATCAGACCTTTAAAATCAAAATTATATACTGATGAAACGGAATTACTACCTTATCTTTCTTATTTTCCTGATATTTTTTGCCATTTCCTTTCTTACCAACATTCTGGGCTCGATAAATCCGAATGTAAGTGACAGTTTTTCACTTACGGGCACGATGACCGGTATGCTCCCCTTTTCGTTCTTTATAGCCTATGGGCTGATGTCAATACCGGCGGGGATGATCATTCAGAAACACGGTGAGCAGAAGAGTCTGACATTTGCCTGGCTTCTTTCATTCAGCGGGGCACTCCTTTTTACCATTTTTCCTGCATACCCTGTCTTTTTGGTTTCTCTCTTCCTTATAGGTTGCGGAATGGCAATAATGCAGGTTGCCATTTATCCTCTTCTGAGAACGGCGGGGGGCGAGCAGCATTTTGCCTTCAATTCGGTAATAGCCCAGCTTGTATTTGGAGCTGCCTCATTTCTCAGTCCATTCGTTTATTCCTATCTCGTAATCGGACTTGGCAATCCTGATGCTGGCAACGGATTTCTGTTAAGGCTCGTGGCTCAGCTGACACCGGCATCACTGCCATGGGTATCGATTTACCTCATATTTACTTTAATAAGCCTGCTTATGGCAGGAATTATTATTTCCACAAGGTTTCCAAAAGTGGAGCTTAAGGAAGAAGAAGTTGTGGGCGCCTGGGCCACACACGTGGAACTTTTCAGGCAGAAAAAGGTGATTCTTTTTTTCCTTGGGATTTTTTGTTATGTCGGAACCGAGCAGGGAATAGCCAACTGGATATCAGAGTTTCTTAGAACCTATCACGGGCTGACACCCGAGATTGAAGGGGCAAGGGCTGTGGGACTTTTCTGGGGACTTATGACAATCGGTTGTTTCCTTGGGCTGTTTCTGCTGAAGGTCATGGACAGCAAGATAGTGCTGAGATTATTCACGGCAGCGGCGCTGATCATTCTGACGTTTACACTCTTCGGAGGTGTAAGGTTCGCCATTTTCGGATTTCCGGCCCTGGGCTTCTGCCTTTCGGTAATGTATGCTATAATCTTTTCACTGGCTCTCAACAGTGTGTCAAAGTCTCATGGTTCCTTTTCAGGCATTCTTTGCACGGGGATTGCCGGGGGAGCTATTGTATCGCTGCTTATAGGAAAGCTTAAGGATGTGATCGGACTTCAGGCCGGTATGACTGTTCTTTACATTACACTGGGTTATATTCTCTTTCTCAGTTTCTGGGCCAGACCTTTAATATCAAATGCAACGATAGGGAAGAAGAATGAAATTGGCGGGCAGTAAGTAACCCGGGGGGATTTGAGTATTGTTTAAGTTCTGAAACTGCAATCAGAACGGATCTTAATGAATTTATGTTCCGGATTATTAAAAAAGGTTAAAACAGTATGCTTTGGTTCGCCGTATTTAAAATGTGATTAAATTTGAAAGTGTGTTTTAAAATCCGATAATTTGATGCACATCAGAATAAACCGGAACCAGAATAATCAATAAAAAACCTAAATCGAAGCTTATGAAGAAGTCAGTTATCTCAATTATGATGTTGTTGCCTTTTGCTTTTTTCGCTGCACAGGGACAGCAGGGCAACGTACCTCAATCGCAGCAGAAACAGGAGTATCCGGCAAGGATGACTCCACAGATGACGGAGTTCTTTGAACCGGCGGTGCCGGTAATCAGGCCCGCTGACCAGGTTGGCATGGCTCCCTCTGACGCTATTGTTCTTTTTGACGGCTCGGATGTAAACAAGGAATGGGAAGACTCAAGGGGCAATCCGACAAAATGGGTTGTCGAGAACGGAACCCTTGTCTGCGTAAAGGGATCGGGTGTTGTTCAGACAAAGAGGAAGTTCAATGATTTTCAGCTTCACATAGAGTGGAAGTCCCCTTCGGAAGTGAAAGGCGACGGACAGGGAAGGGGAAACAGCGGGGTTTATCTTCAGAGTCTCTATGAAGTTCAGGTGCTCGACAGCTATAATAATCCCACCTATGTTCAGGGACAGGCCGGGAGCCTGTACAAGCAGCATGCGCCTCTTGTCAACGCCTGCCGTAAACCAGGAGAATGGCAGAGTTATGATATTATTTATACCGCTCCCCGATTCGAAGAGGACAGTTTATCATGGTTCGCTCCTCCAAGGGTGACAGTGCTTCATAACGGTGTGCTTATCCAGAACAACGTAAGTCTCAGGGGACCGACTCTTTATATTGGCATGCCCGAGTATTCGATAAGGAAGCACGGAGCCATGCCGCTTGTACTTCAGGATCACGGAAATCCGGTTGCTTACAGAAATATCTGGATCAGAGAGCTTTGATCAGGCTTTTCCCCGCTTGATCATGTCCTGTCCGGCAACTTGCATCAACTATTGCATATAATCACTCAGAATTTACTATTTTTACAAATAAATCCAATCTTAATAACAAACTTAAAATACCTGACGATGAAAGAAAATTCCAAACAGATTACGAGACGCAATTTTCTCGGGACAACCGGAGCTGTTACTGCAGGGCTCACCATTCTGCCGAGTTCGGTTGTCAGCGGATTGGGGCACAAGGCTCCAAGTGACAAGCTGAATATTGCAGTCGTAGGGATCGGGGGCATGGGTAACTCGAACCTGAAGGCCGTTTCTCCGACAGAGAACATTGTTGCCTTGTGCGATGTGGACTGGGGATACTCAAAGGAAGTATTCGCTGCAAATCCAAATGCAAAACCTTACTGGGACTGGCGGAAGATGTATGATGAAATGGGTAAGTCGATTGATGCGGTAATAGTTGCCACGGCTGACCATACTCATGCAATCATTGCAGCCACCGGCATGACACTCGGAAAACATGTTTATGTTCAGAAACCTCTGACCCACACGGTTTATGAGTCAAGGCTCCTCACCAGGCTTGCTGCAAAGCACAAAGTGGCAACACAGATGGGTAACCAGGGATCATCGGGCGAAGGTGTTAACCTTACAGTGGAATGGCTTCAGAACGGCGAGATTGGAGAAGTCAGGAAAGTCGAAGCATTCACTGACAGGCCTATCTGGCCCCAGGGACTGAATGTTCCCAAGGGCGAGTGGGTTCCTGAAACACTCAACTGGGATCTGTTCATTGGCCCGGCCAAGATGCGCCCATACAACAGCCTTTATACACCCTGGAACTGGCGTGGCTGGTGGGACTTTGGAACGGGAGCTCTCGGTGACATGGCTTGTCATATTCTCCACCCTGTTTTCAAGGGTCTGAAGCTTCAGTATCCGATTAAGGCACAGGGTAGTTCAACACTGTTGCTTACTGATTGTGCTCCCAATGCACAGATGGTTAATCTTGTTTATCCTGCCAGGCCTTCAGCCAAAAAGGCAAAAATGACCTATCCCGAAGTGGAAGTCATATGGTATGACGGAGGATTACAGCCTGCCAAACCTGCCGGATGGCCGGCCGGCAAGAATATGAACAATGCCGGAGGAGGGGTTATCTTCCACGGTACAAAAGACAAGCTTATCTGCGGTTGCTATGGAAGGGATCCATGGCTTCTTTCAGGCCGTGTTCCCATTGTTCCCAAAACAGAACGCAGGCTTGCCGACGGTGTTACACATGAAATGGACTGGGTACGCGCATGCAAGGAATCTCCTGAAACCAGGGTGAAGACCAAATCAGATTTCTCGGAGGCCGGACCATTCAACGAAATGGTTGTAATGGGTGTTCTCGCCGTCAGGCTGCAGGGGCTCAACAAGGAGCTCGAATGGAACGGAGAAAAGATGCAGTTCACCAACATCTCAGCCGAAGACAAAGTAAGGCTTACCATATCTGACAACTTCACCATCGTTGACGGTGATCCGAGGTTTGACAGGCCTAATCTTACCATTAATGCACAGGAGTTTGCAAACGAAATGATCAAGCATAACTACCGTGCACCGTGGTCATTGCCCGATATGCCTGCATAGCTT
>JBAQCK010000139.1:0-1611 GCA_049294075.1 Bacteroidales bacterium
TCTGCGTTCTGCAATAGCTCATATATAAATCTCTTGCTATCTGTAAAAATGTCACTTGACAAAGAATCACAAGAATTTGCCTGGTCTATTGCTTGTTCAGGATTTTTATAATCTGATTTTTTTATAGATGAGTCTGCTCCGAAAAGTCGGGCGGACAATTTAGTTGATAATTTTGTTTTACTACATTCGTTATAACAGGTAAATTTTTACCCAAAAAGTTCTTTGAAATATTTGCGTATATCATTATTATTCATTATCTTAGCGGTGTCTAAAACTGCATGAAATGTTTAAAAAATCAGACAGCTACCAGCAATTAGATATTTTTTCATCCCCAACGGAGTACTTTAAAGGCCCTAAGAAGAAGAATTCTCTAAAAAATGACTCCTGGCATAACCAGTTCAGAAATCAGGTTGTAATGCGTGTGGATGAGTCCATTTTCAGTGTACTTTATACAGAAGGCAATGGAGCTCCCAATGCTTCCCTACGCGTTTTGGTCGGTATGATGATCCTCAAAGAGGGCCAAGGTTGGAGTGACAGGCAATTATTCTATGAGTGCGGGTACAATCTTTTGACACGCAGCGCATTGGGATTGATGTCGCTTGAGGACGCCGAACCGGTACCCTCCACCTACTACCTGTTCCGCCGCAACCTGGTGGAATATGCCAGGGAGCATGGCGAAGACCTGTTTAAAAAATGCCAGGAGCAAATTACCAGGGATCAGATATTGGAATTCAATGTGGAAGGCAAACAGGTACGCATGGATAGCAAACTGATCGGCAGCAACATCGCCTGGTACTCGCGTTACGAGCTGATTCACGAAACCCTCCGCCTGTTTATCGCTGAAAGAGAGGAGCATATCTTTAAAAAGAGTCTTTCCAAGGAGATGTTTTCCCTGATTGAAAGCATCAGGGATGAAAAGGGAAACAAGGTGGTATATCGCAGCACCAAGGCTGAGATCGACAGCCGGATGATCGAATTGGGCAAGCTGATGTACCGCTTTATTGAACTTTTCAAAAGATATGACTACGGCATGTACGGGACACTTAAGACTGTCTTTGAACAGCAATACTTGTTAAGCAGCGACAAAATCATCCTCCCTATTGAAAATGAGAAGGTCAGCGCCCAATCCATCCAATCCCCCCACGACACCGACTGCCATTACCGCAACAAGGACGGCAACAAGGTCAAAGGGTATTCGGTAAACATCACCGAAACCTGTGACCAGGCGAAGGAGGAAGGAGCCCCTGCGCTGAACCTGATCACCGATACAGAGGTAAATGTGGTTTCAACCCCGGACAACAGTTTCCTTGAGCAAGCCCTGGAGCATACACAGGAAATAATACCCGACAAGATTGAGAAGGTATATGCCGATGGGGCTTATCACAGTGAGTATAACCAGGAGTATTGTCAGGAAAGTGGCAAGGAAATAGACCTGGTGCTCACTGCCATGCAGGGAGCCGAACCAAGATACGAGCTCAGTTTAGACGAACAGGACGAAAACAACATGATCGTAACCGACAAGAAAACAGGTATAACCGTACAGGCACAACAAGTAAAACCCCGCAAGGATCAAACGCAGAAGAAATGGAGGATCAAAACTGAAAAAGGAGA
>JBAQCK010000140.1:0-2325 GCA_049294075.1 Bacteroidales bacterium
CTGGGGAGAAAAAATTATCTCTTTGCCGGATCTCATGAAGCAGCTCAGCAGGCAGCAATGATCTACTCATTCCTGGGTACCTGCAAAATCAACAATGTTGAACCATTTGCCTGGCTTCAAAACAGAACCCGTTACCGAGCTCCATAAGTAACTCCTTCAGGTGATTAAGCAATGCTGTTCCCCGGTCACTTTCACTCACTTCATCTTTTTGTGGCAGCCCCGGGAACTCAAAAATGTAAGGACCTCTGATTATATCTTCTTTCCTGGCAGGAACAGCCTTTTTATTTACACTCTGCAGCAAGCCTTTTTTATAAAGAGATAAACCAGTGCGTTCAAATAATAAGCTGCCAGCCTTACGTTTCAGTTCCCTTACTGACCAATTACCTTTTAATGTCTCAACTTCATAAAAAAGTCTTTTCAAAGGATCTTCTATCGTAAGCAACTCAATAATATGTGTAAATGATAATCTGCTCAGGATTATTGCTCCGTCTATGTATTCCCCATTCTTATTGTCATTCCCGGATTTCTCAGATAGTGACTTCCTTAAAGATTGGTCAGGCAGTGACTGACCAATTTGAGGATACGTAATATAGAACTGTCGGCATAATTTGAGATTCGTAATAGATACGCCTTTTACACCGCTATTCTGTAGCTTTTTTGAAAGACTGCTTAATAGTTTATCCCCATATTTTGCCCGGTCCTCGCCACTTTGCCAGATCCAATGTATTGGCAAGCTTACTCAAGTAGAGGTGGTGCGAAAGGTTACATTGAGGATTATCAAGGTGCAATTGAAGATTTTAATAAAGCTATTAGAATAAATCCAAGCGATGATAAGTCGTACTATGGCAGAGGATTGGCAAAAATAGTTTTAAACCAAAAAGAGAGTGGGTGTAGTGACCTGCAAAGAGCATTAAAATTGGGCAATCCTCAAGCAAAGGAAACAATATTAAAGTACTGTCATTAAAAATATACAATGAGGGGCACCTTAGGGTTATTCAACCATGACCCTAATACAGTGAATTTATCCAGAAGCTGGCCCAAAACTGGCGCCAAAGAAAAAACCACTTACCCGAAATCCGTGTAAGTGGTTGACTTGCTTCGGTCCCCAGCCGGATCAGTTAAATTTTAATTGACTTATAATTAATTGAAGTTTCGCAAGTAAGAAAAAGTTATGATAATGGCATAAAAAAAGCAAAGGGATCTTTCAGATATCTCTGAAAATCAGTATATTTAAAGTAACCAAACAATAAATAACTGATCCCAATGCTTAGTAATAAAGGTACAAGTATTTTCTCTGAGATTTATAGTTTTTTCCCGGAGAATGATAACAGAAAAGCAATTAATAGCATAATGGATATTGCCCGGCATCTGAAAATAAGCGGTAAATCCCTGTCAATTGAAAGTAATGACAACTGCAAGTTCACACGGTTACAGGTGTTAGAGCTATTGTTGCTGTTTCCTTTATTCATGGTGAAAAACGCCTTTCATTATTCTGAATCCGTTCTCTTTAAGGTTCTCTCGCGCAAGAAGGATGTTTTCTATCGCTTTATGGCCAATGGTTCTTTGGATTGGAGAAAGATCCTCTGCAGGATCAATTTGCAGTTGATCGGGAAAATCGCGGTCAGGGCCGATTCCTGCAGTGGCAAGGATCATCCTGTTTGCCTCATTGTTGATGACTCTGACCTGCCCAAAACCGGCAAAAAGATCGAGAGGATAGGACGGATATTTTCTCACGTGACTCATAGCTCCATTATCGGCTTTAAGGCTCTTTTTCTTTGTCGCACTGACGGCAAAACGCAGACCGTTCCGGACTTCTCGCTTCATGGTGAAGAGGGGGAGCCGGCCGGAAAAACCTTTCGGGATGACCAGGGAACAGCGTCAAAAGCAGTACCGCAGGGAGCGCAAGGAAACAGAAGCTGTACAGGAGAGAATTGAGGAGTACACGCAAAAGAAAACCCGGAAAGCTATAGACATGGTCAGAAGGGCCATCAGAGAAGGGATACGTTTTGATTATCTGCTCTCTGACAGTTGGTTTACCTGTTCCGATAGAGTGAGGTTTATCAAATCCGGACATGTCAGGTGTCATTTTCCGGGTATGATCAGGATGGCCAAAACCAAGTACCGTTATCAAGGGAAGATGAGAAGTGCCAAAGAGATGGTAAAGCTTCTTCAGACAAGGAAGGAAATCCGCTACAGCCGACGCCTGAAGTGTTACTACGGAAGAGCTGAAGTGGAACTCTCCGGCATAAAGGTTAAACTCTTCTTTTGCAGACGAACCAGAAATGGAGACTGGACAGGACTGCTGACCACCAACACTAAACTTGA
>JBAQCK010000141.1:0-15919 GCA_049294075.1 Bacteroidales bacterium
AAACAAAGGCATGGGGGAAAGATAGAAATAATAAGAATGCCAAGATAAACTGGCAATTTAAAACCGATAATGCCAGGATAAAGCTGAAAAGACTCTATCCGACAATATCATCTTGACATGACACTAGTATGCCCTGCTGTTCTTCCCTTCCATGTAATTCACAAACGCCCTGTTAACCACGCGGTTGCCCCCGGGAGTCGGGTAGTTGCCAGTGAAATACCAGTCTCCGGTATGACCCGGACAGGCTTTGTGCAGCCCCTCAACCGACTGATAGACTACTACTACTTCTGCCCCAATGTCAGGTGTCCGGATCATGAGGGCTATTTGCCCGGATATCTCTTCGGCAGTGAAAGGAGCATATATTTCCTTGACCACATTAACCATTTCATTGTCAGGTTTCTTCAACTCCTCCTGTGCCTTAGCATAGACCTGGCTGATAACTTCTTCGCGCCCGCTCTTCTTCAGCAGCTCGATGGCCGCCTTGAATGCTATGAAATCGCCCAGCTTCGCCATGTCAATACCGTAGCAGTCAGGGTACCGAATCTGGGGTGAAGATGAGACTATCACTATTTTCGCCGGCCCGAGCCGGTCGAGAATGCGGATGATACTCTCCCTGAGTGTAGTACCGCGTACGATGGAGTCGTCTATGACAACAAGGTTATCCTTGCCTCGTTTTATGACCCCGTAGGTGATGTCATAAACGTGAGCTACAAGATCATCCCTGTTGCGGTCCTCGGTGATGAAGGTCCTCAGCTTGATGTCCTTCACGGCAATCTTCTCGATGCGAGGCCTCAGGCTCATGATCCTTTCGAAGTCGGAGACAGTAATAGCATCTCCCTTTTTCAGAATGGACTGCATCTTCCTGTTATTGAGCCAGTCCTCGATACCTTTGATCAGACCGAAAAAGGCACTCTCCGCGGTGTTGGGGATGTAAGAGAAGACAGTGTTTTTTATGTCGTGATTAACCGCCGCCAATACCGGCTCGGTCAGAGTCTCGCCGAGCATCTTGCGCTCGCGGTAGATCTGCTTGTCAGTGCCGCGGGAGAAATATATCCTTTCAAAGGAACACTTTGCCGGTGTGGCCGGCGGGAGGATCTCCTTCAGCGACCACTCGCCTGAAGCCTTGATTATGAGTGCCTTGCCCGGATCAAGTTCATTGATGTTGTCAGTCCTGACATTGAACACCGTCTGTATCACCGGACGCTCGGAGGCTGCCACAACCACCTCGTCATCGGCATACCAGAATGCGGGTCTGATGCCTGCCGGATCACGCAGGACGAAGGCATCGCCGTGGCCTATCATTCCGGCCATGACATACCCGCCATCCCAGCGGCGGGCGGTTCTCTGCAGAACGGAGGCAATATCCAGTTCCTTCTCAATCATGGGTGATATTTCCCGCTTCGAATAACCTTCCTCCTTAAAGAGCCTGTAAAGCCGTTCGACCTCCAGGTCAAGAAAATGGCCGACATTCTCAAGTATGGTAATTGTGTCCGAGAAGTCAACAGGGTTCTGCCCGATCTCCAGAAGGTGGTTGAAGATCACCTCCATGTTGGTCAGGTTGAAGTTGCCGGCCATCACGAGGCTTCGCGACCGCCAGTTGTTCTCACGCATTACCGGATGCACATAATCAATGCTGTAGTTCCCGTAAGTGCCGTAGCGCAGGTGGCCGAGCCATACATCACACGGGGTTTCCTTCAGGTCTGGATAGATCCTGTCGAACACCCCCTTGATGGGATTGGCGGTGTTGGATCGCTGGCGGTGGATGTACCTTGTTCCCGGCTCCGCACCTATCCTGATGCCGGCGAGACCCGCGCCATCCTGGCCCCTGTTGTGCTGCTTCTCCATCATGAGATACATCTTTTTCAGGCTGTAGTCCCATGATCCGTATTTATCAATGTAGTATTCTGCGGGGCGCAGCATTCTCATCAGTGCTATCCCGCATTCGTGTTTTATGCTTTCGCTCATCTTGCTTTACCTGGTTTTGTAGCCGATCACATCCCTGATCAGGTAAGCATCAGGGTATCTTTTAAGTATGTCGAAGTAGACCACGGCGGCCTCCTCCCTCGTTCTGAAATCGCCGACCTTTATTTTGAACCAGTTGGGTCTGTCGAAGGTGCGATATGTTGCTATTTCGGGATACTCCTCCATGAAGCGTGCGCGAACCCTGTTGGAGTCCTCATTCGCCGTGCGGTGTCCTCCGCGGTATATCTGGATGCGCCATCCGTCTACGCCATCTTTCGCGGCATTGGCAAGTATGTGTCTGTTAATCAGGGTGTCTATTGCCGGATCCTGGACGATGATAAGCCTCTGCGCCACATATCCCGGCCTGCCGTGATTCATCAGTTCAAGCACACCGATACCCTCCTGGGCTTTCGAAGTCAGCGACATTATTAAAAGGAAGGCCGTTGCAAGCAATGATGGTTTCATGTCGCAAATATAATACAGATTCTTCTGCAGATGTACATGCAATTTTTGTTCCGAAAATAATCGGGAGTATTCACGGACAATATTCAGCTAAAGGATGGGGCTCTTTCGTCTAAATATGAGAATCACAAGGGACCTTTGGCAAGGGGCTCCTCCGGATATTATACGGTAGTCCCGGACGATCTTTTCCAGAAGACTCAATCAGATATTTCACGAAAGCCACGATGGCCTTTTTGCAGGAAACCTTTTCTTATGGTATGCCCGAGGCTCAGGGGACTTTTTCTGGCAGTTATTGCAGAACCATCCTGGCACTGTTGAAGACATTAATCCATAGCTTCAGCCAGTTCGTCAGTAATCTCCAGGTTATGATATACAGCCTGTATGTCATCCTCATCCTCAAGCGCCTCGACCAGTTTCATAACCTTGCGCGCCGACTCGACATCAAGCGTTTTTGTCTCCTTCGGGACTCTCTTCAGCATCGCTTCATCCGGTTCTATCTCCAGCTCCTCCAGCTTGCGGTTGACGCTGCCGAAGTCGTCCTTGGCACAGGTAACCGTAACGATATCCTCTTCCACTTCAATATCCTCAGCTCCTGCGTCAATAAGCTCAAGTTCAAGGCTTTCCATATCCTTCCCCTCGATATCTCCGGCATTGATGGTGAAGACCCCTTTCCTGTCAAAGAGGAAGGTGAGTGAGCCGTTTGGACCGAGTGCTCCGTTATACTTACCGAAGATGAACCTGACAGTGGCAAGAGTGCGGTTGGTGTTATCCGTCAGTCCTTCGACGAAGATGGCGATGCCGTGTGCGGCATATCCCTCGTATGTCATCTCATGGTAGGCTTCCGCATCCGATCCGGATGCCTTTTTTATTGCCCTGTCGATGTTATCCTTGGGCATGTTGGCGCCCTTGGCATTCTGTATGGCCAGCCGGAGGCGTGCGTTTCCCGCCGGGTCAGCTCCGCCCTCACGTACCGAGATCATTATTTCCTTGATGATCTTCGTAAAGATCTTCCCTCTCTTTGCGTCGGCCGCCCCCTTCTTGCGTTTGATGGTTGACCATTTGCTGTGACCTGACATACACTCATTTTTTAAATCGATTACAAAAATATGCAAAAGTTTGACTTAAACTGCCATGCCTGATAAGAAGGTCCCAGGGTCTTAAGGTCGGAGGTCTGATGGTCAGTGTTGCTGCTTTTTTAGCTCTGAGTAACTCTGTGGTTAAATTTTCTTCTCAATGACCGCCGGACTCTTAGGCGGAGCCCCGCAGAGCAGGGTAAACTCCACGACAGATTGTGGATCCGCCAGTTGGCAGAGACGAACCGAACCGACTGCCGGCGGTGAGCTCGGCGAAGGCAAATCCAGACCACGTATTGCGTCAGGACCTTTGAACCTTCAGGCGTCCGGCCTTCAGACCTTTTTCCTACCTTTGCCCCACTGTTATGACGAAAAAATACTACATAGAGACTTACGGCTGCCAGATGAATGTAGCTGACAGCGAAGTTGTTGCCTCTATCCTTGGCGATGCGGGATACGAACCTGTCAGGGATATTAAACGGGCTGACCTCATCCTCGTCAACACCTGCTCCATCCGTGAGAATGCAGAGCAGCGTGTCTGGGGCCGCCTCGACCTTTTCCGGAGTGAAAAAAGAAAACGCCCGCAGGTGATTGTGGGCGTTCTGGGATGTATGGCGGAACGACTGAAGGAGAAACTCCTCGACAGCGACAAGATGGTTGATATGGTTGTGGGTCCTGATGCCTACCGCGACCTCCCGATGCTGGTGGATGCCGCCGGCTCGGGGAATACTTCCGTTAATGTGCTGTTATCCCGCGAGGAGACATATGCCGACATCTCCCCCGTGCGGCTCGAGAGCAATGGGGTATCAGCCTTCATCTCCATCATGCGCGGCTGCAACAACATGTGTGCCTACTGTGTGGTGCCTTATGTCCGTGGTGCAGAACGCAGTCGCGATCCTGAGACTATTGCTCGCGAGGCGCGGGAGGTCTTTGCGCAGGGATACCGAGAGGTCACCCTTCTGGGACAGAATGTCAATTCATATAAATGGACCGGAACTATTCAAAAACCCATTATTTTCGCCGATTTGCTTGAGATGATAGCCTCTGTCGATCCTCGCCTCCGTGTCCGGTACTCCACCTCCCACCCCAGGGATCTCTCCGATGATGTTCTGGAGGTGATGGCCAGGCATGATAATATCTGCAAACACATCCACCTGCCGGTTCAGAGCGGAAGTTCCACAGTCCTTGCACGGATGAACCGTAAATATTCAAGGGAGTGGTATCTGGGCAGGATCGCTGCAATTAATCGCCTCCTCCCGGGATGTTCTCTCTCAACGGATATAATTGCCGGATTCTGTGGCGAGACCGAAGAAGAGCATCAGGAGACCCTTAGCTTAATGAGAGAGGTCGGATTTGATTTTGCTTATATGTTCAGGTACTCCGAACGTCCTGATACAAAGGCCGCCCGCCATATGAAGGATGATGTTCCGGAAAAGGTCAAGACCCGGCGCCTGAATGAGATCATTGCACTGCAGAATGAGCTCTCGGCCAGCAGTAAAAAGGCTGATATAGGTAAAATCTTTGAGGTTCTGGTTGAAGGAAAGGCTCGTAAGAACATTGCAGTTTCCGGCAATGCAAACAAAGCCTTTACCGTTGATGTTGAGCAGGATAATAGGGTCACGATGATGGGCCGTACCACCGGCAACAAGGTCGTGGTCTTCCGGGCCTCGGACGTGCGACCAGGTGAATATGTTAACGTCACCATCACCAGTTCCACCTCAGCCACTTTAATTGGCAACGTTGCAACATAATGACCATTTCGTTGAAGCTGCAAGTTGAGGAACCGACATTTGGCGGGGACTCAATCCCGACCACGAAGTGCGTCGGGAACCCTCTGACAAGAGAAATTCATCCTTTGGACTTTTGACTTTAAGACTTGAGACTTTGACCCCCTGTAACCTCTGCCCCCGCCAATGCAACGTAGACCGTTCCAGGAGCCTCGGATGGTGCAGGATGGACGACAGGATTCATATCTCCTCGATTCTAATCCATCGCGGAGAGGAGCCCCCCATTTCCGGCGAAAAGGGTATTGTGAATGTATTCTTCCCCTCCTGCAACATGCAATGCTTCTACTGCCAGAATTGGGAGATCTCATGTCGCGGGACTCATGGCACGGTTATGAGCCTTGATGAAGTATGTGAAGCAATTATCGAACTGCTTCCACATTCAGAGAACAACCTTGGATTCGTCTCACCCTCACACTGTGTGCTACAGATGATACGTATTATTGAAGAGCTCAGAAGGCGGGGACATCATCCAACCATAATATACAATTCTAACGGTTACGACCTGCCGGAAACAATCAAATCGCTGGAAGGCATGGTTGATGTCTGGCTGCCTGATTTCAAATACTCGGATAACCGACTTGCTGACGAATTCTCGCAGGCACCTGACTACAGCAGATTCGCCCTTGCCTCCTTGCAAGCCATAATGCACCAGGTTGGGACCACCCTTCACACTGATGATCGTGGCATCGCCCGCCGCGGCATCATCATTCGTCATCTCGTCCTCCCAGGCTTTGCCGAAAACAGCACCGGTGTCCTGAAACTGATCTCTGAAGAGCTCTCTCCCAACCTCCATATTTCGCTGATGTCCCAGTATTATCCACCTGAAATTATCCAGTCGGAAAATAGCAAATTTGAGACAGCGACGCGGGGAAAGTCCCGTACGCGAACCTGTCCCGATGAAGTCGGGAGCGTCGGGACGAAAATCGCAAATCGAAAATCTTTTTATCGCACGATTACCCGCAGGGAGTACGAAACCGTCCTTGGAACATTTCATACTTTAGGCTTCACCAGGGGTTGGCTGCAGGAATTCGAAAGCCAGATCTCCTGCCGGCCGGATTTCTCCAGGAAAAACCCGTTCTCATAACACCCCCTGTGTTAACAAAATAAAAAAGCCTTTACCATCGGTTCAAAGTAACTTATCTCGAAATTTTCCGTTTATGACATTATGAAACCATATTTCGACTTCAAAATGAAACAGCATATAGCAGCCATTCTGTGTGTTTTACTTTTCCTATCAGGATTCAATGCTGCTGCCCAGCATACACCTCTGCATCCTATTTCCAACAGGGTGTTTACTCCGTTTATTATCAATCCTGCCATAGCAGGCAGCAAGGACTATATGGCATTGGACATTGCAGCAGCAATCCAGGGCCCGGAAATGTCACAACTGCTGAGCGGTAATTCGCGAATTGCAAAGAGAGGACCCCGCTACTTCGGAGCTCCTGTTGCCAAAAGCTTTACGAAGTTTGGTGCAGGTGCATCACTTTTTAATGACGTGACGGGAACGTCCCGGAACCTGGGTTTCAGTACCGCAATTTCATATCATATTCCACTGAATGACAATAATCTTTCATTTCTGTCAGGAGGTCTCGCTATTAAGGGGATTTACAATACGATGGACTCAATCCCGGACATCGGGGCTCCACGGAAAAGTAACTTTATCCCCAATGCTGATGCCGGGCTCTACCTCTACGGGCAGAGTTTCTACGCAGGCCTATCTGCGACAAACATCCTGGGCAACATGACCGACAGTGCCGATATGGCAATCTATGACATCCCTGTCTCAAGACAATATTTTTTCCTTGCGGGCTATAAATTCCTTTTAAGCAGATCTCTGAATATTGTCCTGGAGCCATCTCTGATTATAAATCTTGACGACTCCCTCCACTTTGAGAAAAAGGAAACTTATAATCCGATGCTTAAGCTTTACATGGATGCCTTCTGTGTTGGCGCCTACCTGCATGATTATAAGAATCTGACTTTCTTCTTTCAGTATAAATTTCCTCGACTATACGTCGGAACCCTGGTGGACTTACCCAGGGACGTTCCTTTCTATAAGAGAGACCTCACCATTGAAATCGCTGCTGGTCTGAATTTCGGAGGAACCACGACTTCCTCCCGTAACAGGTATCAGTGGTAATCAATAAATTCAGCGAAGATGAATCTGCGAAACTCAATATTCATGCTGGTATGGCTTATTTCAACAGTGGCAGCATTTACCGGTCATACAGTATCAGCAGCTCCGTACAGCTCCAGGGTACCTGAAGTTAATTTCCCTTCTGATACGGCGGGCAGAAATAACATTAAAATCAAACCTTTCCATCTTGACATTGTGGCTCCTTCATCCGGAGTGCAGTTTTACAGGAACGGAATAATCTTTCTATCATACTCCAAAGGGGATGAAAAAATTCCCGATAAACATCTCTCATTCGGGTCATTGAAAACCTTCATGGCAGTTGTTATGGATACAGTGCCGGGAAGCTATATGCCTTTCCTCCCTTCATCCTCAAAACTTTTTCCCAGCGAAGCAACAACATTTACAGAGGATTACAACACCATGTACCTGAGCCTCATCCCCGACAAGGGCAGCAGGGAAAAAATTTTCAAGGCAACACTGAAATCGAATGACTGGGTTTTAGATAGAGAACCTCTCAATTTCTGTGACGGAAATTTTATTTACTCCCATCCCACTTTGTCCGTTGACGGAAATTTCATGATATTTTCTTCAGATATGCCGGACTCCAATGGCGGACTTGATCTTTACCTGTCAAAATTGGAAGATGGAAAATGGAGCACTCCTGAAAATCTCGGGAACCATGTAAATTCATCAGGAAACGAACTCTTTGCCTCACTTGACACCGAAAATAATCTCTTCTTCTCTTCTGACGGCATGCCTGGTGAAGGCGGATATGATATCTTCGTTTGTACATATAATGGGAGCGGATGGTTAAAGCCTGTAAACCTGTCCAAGACTATAAACTCAAAGGATGACGAATTGGCTTTTACAGTCAGCAGAACTGACAAGCAATCAGCTTTTTATACGTCCAGGGCGAAATCAGGAAAGGGCAGAATGCAATTGTTTTCGGTAACAACAAGTCTGTCACCAGACAAAAAATCAGACTCTGAGTTGTCATACCAGATACTTGCTCTGGCAGGTATCGATACCCGTGAGCAGGATGAAAAACCGGTAAATTCTCAGCCGGTAGCGATGTCAGTACCTGAGAAGGCACAACAAAAATCACCTGCCCCCGGACAGAAAGCAATTGCCAAAACAGTGGAACCGGAAAAGATAGCTGCCGAAAAGAAAGAAACAACTTCACCGACCCAAAAATCTTCAGCGGCTATAGATGCCGCTGCACCTGCTCAAAAGCCCTCAGCAGTTAAAGAAACTGCTCCACCTTCACAAAAGTCCTCAGCAGTTACAGAGGCTAAAGCACCACCACAAAAAACTGTAGCATCCGCAAAATCAGAGGAGAAGAAAGACATTGTGGTTTACAGAGTTCAGATTCTGGCAAACACAAGACCTGTAGGCAGCCAAAATATTACAGTAGCCGGTAAAACCTATAAATCCTTCGAATACCTGTACCAGGGCGCGTACAGGACAACCATAGGAGAATTCAGCACAATGTCCGGGGCGGGTAAATTGCAGAATGTTTGCCGACAAAATGGATATAACCAGGCATTTGTCGTGGCATTCAAAAACAACATTCGCTCGACTGACCCGGCGTTGTTCAAATAGCAATGATTTCAGACTGACCCGGCGTTGTTCAAATAGCAATGATTTCAGACTGATCCGGCATTGTTCAAATAGCAATGATTTCAGACTGACCCGGCGTTGTTCAAATGGTATGGCCAGGTGCCAGATACAGCAGATCAGTAAACTTTATACTTGAGCTGCTCCCGGCCTCAACCTCCTCCCCTGCCTGAGCCAGATGCTACATCCATCAAGGAATCAGACACTTCAAGACAGGATCTTTATCTATAATTTGCCTGTATTGGTCAAAAATGGCAATATTTAAGGATATCCTATAAATCTCCCCTTGATCAATGTCTTATGATTGATATCCTATTAGTTAACAAATAACACTATAAAATAATTGAGAACTATCCATGACAGCTTTGTAAAAAACATCTGAATTTGACAAAAGCGATATTCCGTAGTATCAATGATACTATTGAATTGATAAACGTCAAAAATTGCTCTTCGAATCTACTCCCAAAGGCGAATTGTACAAAGTCTGAAACTTGCCTGCAGCCTCAAATAGGATTACCTTTACATTGAAGTTTTATGATCTGTCTGCATGAACCGGGACTTTGGCATATAGCCTTTGAACGCTTAACAATCAGGCAGATCATGGGATTGAAATTCTTTTACAGGCAGAAATTTAAACCTGCTGCCTGAGAGAATAAATAACCTGAATCGGGCGTTAAATAAAAGAACCCGCTCCGGAAACTGACTAAAAGGAAGAATTGCTGATGGATATATTCAGTACGTTATATCGTTTGCACATTATCCCGTTTCTCAAGAAATGGAACCTCCTGAATTTTATCCTGGGCACACTTGATATCCTTGCCATTATCCTGGCTTTTGAATCTGCTTACCTGATCATTTATTCCAGCACGGGCACAGGACTTTTCTTTTTCATGGACAGGAGATTCCTTTTGTTGTTCATGGGAGTCACCCCTGTCTGGCTCCTGGTAATGTACCTTCTGAAAGCAACGGAGATACCCCGTACGAAGCAGAATATTTCCATTTTCTGGGAATACCTTCTGTCAGCCGGAGCCATTTTCCTGTTAATGCTTTTACTTTACTTCCTGTTTAAACTATATACTGTCTCCAGAACCTTCATCGTCCTCATACCGTTTTTTGGATTCATTTTCCTTTTCACTCTTCGTATTTTCGAGTACAAGGTTTTCAAACAGTACAGGGCAAAGGGCTTCAACTACCTGAATGTTGTGCTGATAGCTGACACCTCTTCACTTCCCTTTATAGAGAGCCTGCTGGAGCATAAGGAATGGGGTTATAAAATCGTGGCCATATTTACCAGTTCGGATGTCATTAAGGAAAAGTATGAGGAATCAATAATAATCCTTCCTGAGGAATACATTGAAGTCCTGAACGACCTCATGGAGGTGGATATGATCGATGAGGTTCTCTATATCAAAAGCAAAATCCTGCCCTCCGAGATCAGGAAGATTGTGCGTTCATGCGAGGAGCTTGGCGTTGTCTTCAGCCTGATGTATCGGGATGAGAAACTGGCTCTCTCAAATGCTGTTAAAACCGAGATAGCCGAACGCAAATTCCTTACGTTCATTAATGTCCCACACAACACGTATGCACTGGGAATAAAAAAAATTATGGATATTTTCGGTTCCTTACTTGCAATAATTATCCTGTCTCCGCTGCTCATAGGGTTGTCGATCCTGATCAGGATGAGTTCTCCGGGCCCGGCAATCTATAAACAACCCCGTGTAGGTCTCCGGGGAAGACAATTTGAGCTGTACAAATTCCGGACTATGGTGGCCAATGCCGATGAACTGAGAAAAGAACTCGAGGAATTGAACGAAGCTGATGGACCGGCGTTTAAGATAGCAGATGATCCGCGCGTGACAAAAATCGGTAAATTCCTGCGCAAGTCAGGACTCGATGAACTGCCTCAGCTTTTCAATATTCTTAAGGGGGAGATGTCGCTTATAGGACCACGACCGCCACTTCCTGAAGAGACAACCCGGTATGAACGCTGGCAGTTAAGACGGCTTTCTGTCAAGCCGGGCTTATCATGCTTCTGGCAGGTCAAACCTGACAGAAATAGTATTAAATTCGAAAAATGGATGGAGCTGGACCTTGCCTATATCGATAATTGGTCGCTGAGACTGGATTTTGTAATTTTGTTGAAAACAATAAAGACTATTTTCCATAAAACAGGACTTTAGAAAATAAAAGATAAATAACATGATCAATAGAATGAAGCCAAGCTTTAACCTGTCATTATTTGTAATTCTCCTCGCAGTTTTCGCAGGTGCCTGTGTGCCAATAACCCAGTTGAGATATTTTAACGATGTGGAAGAAATAGGGGTGCCAACGGCAAATCCAAGAACCCAGAAACTGATCATGCCCTTTGACAGACTGTATATCAGGGTTCTCAGTATTGATCTTCAGACCAGCCAGATTTTTAACACCAATGAAGAAATGAGATCAATGAGTTATGGCGTAAGCTCAGGTCTTCTCGGTTATCTCGTTGACGAAGAGGGAAATGTCAACTTTCCTTTCGTTGGTAATATCAATGTTGCCTCTCTGACAACAGCACAAGCATCAGTAAGAATCCAGGAAGCTCTAAGCGATTATGTGGCAAACACATCTATTATTGTGAAATTCGTCGATAACCAGGTGACTGTCATGGGAGAGGTGGCCAGACAGGGTCTTTATCCATTTTCACAGGATAAACTTAATATTTACGAAGCTCTTAGTCTGGGGGGAGGAATTACAAGATATGGAGACAGGAAGAACGTGATTCTCATCAGGAATACAGATGGAAAGATAACACATTACAGGTTGAACCTCGCGGACTCTAAAATTGCAAACAAAAGCTACTATTATGTGCTGCCAAACGATGTGATTGTCGTAGAACCTCTGAAGGCAGTCTCCACCAGCTATTCAAATATCACCTACTCAACCATACTTTCAACAATATCGACTGCAATTGCTGTTCTGCTGTTTGCCGGCCTCCGGCCCTAATAAATGAAGTCACAATGACAAACCAAAATGATTCACAGAGCGAAGCCTTCAACATTAAAGAGTTCTTACTTGAGGCTTTATCTTACAAGTATCTTTATATCGCCAGTTTTTTTGTATGCCTTCTTATTGCCTTCCTGGCAAACAAGTTCTCACCGACTGTCTACGAGGTCAATTCTGTTATAGGTCCTGTTCAGGATAAGCGTTCCTCCCTGCTCGGATCAAATGACCTGTTCAGCGGCCTGGGCGCCCTGGCTGAATCAAGGAACCTCGAGAACGATATAAACAGCCTCAACTCCTTCAGTCTTATAGCCACAACCATAAAAAACCTGAACCTGGAGATTGGCTATTTCACCGGGAAAAACAACCTTTTCCAGAAGCCCTCACAGGTTTATCTTGGGAATCCGTATACTGTTATTATCGACAAATCTCATATTCAGCCGATTAATACAAAATTCCGGGTTGACATTCTCGATGACCAATCATACAGATTGGTTGCATCGGAAGATGAGGCAGCCTATTACAATTATATCGACAATGCAATTGTCAGCGATAAAAACATTGTAAAAGTTGACACTATATGCAGGTTCAACGAGACCGTTTCGGCTCACAACTTCAAGTTTTCCATCGCCCTGAATAAAGATTTCTATAATGCTGCACGCGAAAAGGAAACGGAATCCTATTTTGAGCTGTATCATCTGGACCATCTGACAAAGTCTTATCTGAAACGGCTGAAGGTTGAACCTGTCAGCATAAGGTCATCACTTATCAATGTTTATTTTAACGGAGAAAACAGAAGGCTGACGATTGATTTCCTTAATAATTATATTCAATCTTATCTCGACGAAAACCTGTCAAAGAAGAATAAGATAGCTGTCAATACCATAACCTTTATCGATTCACAGATTTCCGAAATCTCAGACTCCCTTTCAATGTCTCAGGATAAACTTCGTGATTACAGGTCGACCCACCAGGTCACCGACCTCAGTTACCAGGGACAGCAGGCACTGGAGCAGATGAATCTGATACAAAACGAGCGATCAACCCTTCAGATACAGGAGCGATACTATAATTATATTCTTGATTATTTCGACAAAAACCAGGATCTGGCAGGACTTGCCCCTCCTTCTGCCGCAAATGTGGTTGACCCCATAATGAACACACTGGTTCTGGAACTGCTTTCCCTGAACGCACAAAGATCAACCATTCTGAGCAACAATGCCGAAAAGAACCTGTTCCTTGGCCAGATTGAAAACAAAATCAAACTTCAGAGGCAGGCCATCCTTGAAAATGTCAAGAACAACCTGAATACACTTAATCTGACACAGAACGAGCTCGATTACAGGGAGAGCAAACTGTCGAATGAGATATCGAGACTGCCAAGGACCGAACTCAACATGGTCAGCATGCAGAGACAGTTCAACCTGACGGATGCAATTTACACCTTCCTGTTGCAGAAGAGGTCAGAAGCTGCAATAGCAATGGCATCCAATTATCCCGATTATGAAATTCTTGAACCTGCCCGGGATGTGACCGCAGCAATTATCTCCCCACGGACCAGCCTGAACTGGCTGATTGCACTGTTCATGGCATTCATGATCCCAACTATATACATCATTCTGAGGAACTTCTTTAACGAGAAGATTTCATCGGTGAGGGATGTCGAACATATGATCGGGCAGCCAGTGATGAACCTGATTTACACAAATTATTATAAGACCGAGGCTGTCGTAAAAGAATACCCCGGATCATCGATAGCAGAATCATTCAGGAATTTGCGCAGCAGCCTCTTCCTGAAGTTCAGATCAGAGCCGCAGAAGGTTATTATGGTCACATCCTCGCAACCACAGGATGGAAAGAGCTTTGTATCAAGCAACCTGGCAGCTTCAATTGCATCAGTGGGTCATAAGACAGTGCTCCTCGATTGTGACCTTCGCAGACCTACACTGCATGAGAAACTGAAGATCATAAACTCGGTTGGCCTTTCAAATTATATGGTTAAGAATGCCCGGAGCAATGAGATAATCAAGAAGACTGAAATTGATAATCTTTGGTTCATTCCTGCCGGACCGGTACTGCCGAATTCTTCAGAGCTGATTGAAGCCGGTGTGCTCGACAGCCTGATTGAGGAGCTGAAACAACAGTTTGACTATGTAATAATAGACTCTACTCCGGCGGGATTGGTTGCTGATGCAACGCTGATGATAAAATATGCATCCTATATCCTGCTTGTATGCCGGAACGATTATACCCGGAAGGATGTATTCAATGATGTCCTGAACCTGTTCCGGACAAACAATGTAAGTAACTATGACATCGTTTTCAACGACCTGAACCTTAAGAAGAGCAGGTACGGACGTTACGACAATTACTATAAACAATAATTATTGAATATCAACTTATTATCAAACATATATCAACTGTTATGACCATCGACACAGCAACAGCTAGCGAGAAAATAAGAAACTATATTGTTCAGACTTCGTATGCTGATGCAAATAAAATAAAGGATGAGTCTCTGATCTTCAGGGAAGGCTTTTTTGACTCCATGGGATTCATCATGCTTATCACCTTCCTGGAGGAGGAGTTTGGAATAAAGACTGTTGATTCAGATCTTATCGAAGAGAACTTCGAGTCGATAAACGCAATATCTGAGTTCATTCAGAGAAAAAGCCATAATTAAGAATGTGCGGAGTAGCCGGGATAATCGATTACCGCGGCAAAACCAACACAGTCTCTGCCGTTGGGACGATGCTCCGCTCCTTCAGCTACCGGGGCCCTGACGAAAGCGGTATCTATCATTGCCCCACGTCCACGATAGGCAACGTACGGTTAAGCATTATCGATCTGCAGACCGGCCAGCAGCCCCTCTCCGACATCTCTGGCAGGTACTGGATAGTCTTCAACGGCGAAATATTCAATTATATTGAACTACGAGAGGAGCTTGAAAAAAAAGATGTCAGGCTTAAAACCCGGTCTGACACCGAAGTGCTGGTCAACCTCTATGCCATGTACGGCAAACGATGCCTCAGCATGCTTAACGGACAGTTTGCCTTCGCCATATGGGACAAACAGAAGGAGGAGCTTTTTCTTGCGCGCGACAGGGTCGGGATCAGACCGCTATTCTATACTGTAGCCAATGGCGTTCTTTATTTTGGATCTGAAGTAAAGGCGCTCTTTTGCAATCGTGAAGTTAAAAGGGAACTGGACCCGCAGAGCCTCTCCCAGATATACACTTTCTGGACAGCTCTTACACCCGGAACGGCCTTCAAAGACATTTATGAGCTCTCACCGGGACACTTCATGACCTTCGGTCGTAATGGACTCAAAACTGAAAAGTTCTGGGAACTGAATATTGGTCCGAATCGTGCCGACCTTTCACTCCAGGAGGCTCTCGAGCAGTTCAACGAGCTGTTCACCAGCGCTGTACGGATAAGGCTCAGGGCAGATGTCGAAGTGGCAGCTTACCTCAGCGGCGGAATCGATTCAAGCACTACTGTTGCTTACATCAAAGATATTGAGCCGGTAATCCTGAACACTTTCTCAATTGGATTCGAGGATAAGGACTTCGATGAGAGCATGTACCAGGAGGAGGCTGTAAGATACCTTAATACCAACCATCAGGCAATTACCTGCTCATCAAAAGAAATTGCAGAGGCATTCCCGGGGGTTGTGTGGCATTCAGAGACACCCCTCACCCGCACTGCCCCCACTCCGATGATTATCCTGTCAAAACTGGTAAGGGATAACAACATCAAAGTAGTCATCACCGGAGAAGGATCGGACGAGATACTTGCAGGGTACGACATCTTCCGGGAGGCGGTAATCAGGCAGTTCTGGTCCAGACAGCCGGGATCATCCTTAAGGCCGATGCTCCTTAAAAGGATTTATCCCGATATCCC
>JBAQCK010000142.1:0-19136 GCA_049294075.1 Bacteroidales bacterium
CGAAAGTATGAGATCCTTTTTCATCCGTATATAATTTATTTTAAAGGTTCCCGCCTATGCGGGAGAACCGCACATGTTTGAAAATTATATACATACGTGTTTGTGTATTTGATACATGTGGGTTTCATAAATATATAATATAGTTAAACATCTTGTGTAATTACAATCTTAACACATTTACTTAGTGAATCTCAGTGTTTTAGCGCCTTGGCGGTATTTTTTTTGCCACCCGGACACAAAGGCACCAAGTATAAAAAATCTCCTCCTTTTGAACCGGTGTTTCATCAGGATTTACCCAAAGAACAGATATGCAACAAGAATTGCCGCAACTGCACCAGCCAGGTCAGCCAGCAGGCTGCAGCCAACGGCATGCCTCGTATTTTTCACTCCCACCGATCCGAAATACACAGCTATAATATAGAAAGTTGTATCCGTTGCTCCCTGCAGTGTGCATGAAAGCCGGCCCAGGAAGGAATCGGCCCCGTAAGTTGTCATCGTATCGATCATAAGTCCTCTTGCACCGCTTCCGCTAAGTGGTTTCATGAAAGCTACGGGAAGAGCTCCGGTGAAGCGGGTGTCAAAACCCAGCCAGGCAAAAAAATGCTCAAAGCCTTTAATTATAAAATCCATGGCTCCGGAAGCCCTGAATATTCCTATTGCCACAAGAATAGCAACAAGGAAGGGTATGATTTTTATAGCCACTCCGAATCCGTCCTTCGCTCCTTCAATAAATGCATCATAAACGTTCACCTTTTTTACCAAGGCCAGGATAATGAACACGATTATTATTGTAAAAAGAATGAAGTTTGCTGCAAAGGTCGAGGCATTTGCTATCTGTTCCCTTGGCAGGGAACTGAAATAGTAGATTATACCTGCAATAATTGCCGTCAGACCGCCCACATAAGCCAGGATGACCTTATCCAGGAGATTTATCTTCTGGACAACCGCAACGCTTATCATAGCCACAAGGGTTGCCACGTAAGTTGCTATAAGGATCGGAATGAAAATATCAGCAGGATTGGCGGCACCCAGCTGAGTTCTGTAGACCATGATGCTGACCGGGATTATAGTGAGGCCTGATGCATTAAGGACCAGGAACATGATCTGTGCGTTTGAGGCGGTATCCTTTTTAGGGTTTGAATCCTGGATCTCCTTCATGGCCTTCAGTCCCATCGGAGTGGCAGCATTGTCGAGCCCCAGCATATTGGCGGAAAAGTTCAGTATCATTGATCCGTATGCAGGATGGCCCTTGGGAAGTTCCGGGAAGAGTTTTTCGAAGAACGGACCGAAGAGTCGTCCAAGCATACCGACAACCCCGCCTTTCTCACCCACCTTCATCAGTCCCATCCACAGGGTGAGGGCGCCTGTAAGGCCAAGCGATATTTCGAAACCCGTCTTTGCATTGGCAAAGGTTGAATTGATCATGTCATTGAATATCGCTGTGTTGCCGGAAAATATCAGCTGCCCGAGAGCAACGATGAAACCGATTAGGAAGAATGCGATCCAGATATAGTTCAGGGCCATCTTTGAAAAATGATCAGCTAAGATAGAGATTTAATAGATAAATGGAAAGGGAGAAAGGGAGAAAGGGAGAAGGCGAGAGGCGCGAGGCATGAAGGCGTTAAGGCACCAAGGCAGTACCATATTATTTGCAGCTATGGTTTTTTTGGTACATTTGTAGATACATCTAAAGAACCATGGCAAAATTCAGCAGGATTGAAGTAATAATAAGGATGCAGGAAACAGGCATCATTCCGATTTTCTATCAGAAGGATCCCGAAATATGCAGGAACGTGATATCGGCTTGTTACAGAGGGGGGATCAACATATTTGAATTCACCAACCGGGGCGACTTTGCCCACGAGCTTTTCAGCGATCTCAATAAATGGGCAATTAAGGAATTACCCGGGATGATGCTGGGAGCAGGTTCGGTTGTTGATCCAGGCACTGCATCGCTGTATATCCAGCTGGGCGCTAATTTTATTGTCTCGCCCCTTCTAAACCCTGATATGTCGAAGGTATGCAACAGGAGGAAAATCCTCTGGATTCCCGGTTGCGGATCGTTGTCGGAAGTGAACTATGCAGAAGAGCTTGGAGCAGAATACATAAAAGTATTTCCCGGCATGTCGGTAGGCGGACCTGATTTTATAAAAGCAGTAAAGGGGCCATGTCCGTGGTCGAACCTCATGCCGACAGGAGGTGTGGAGCCGACAGTCGAAAACCTCAAGGAGTGGTTTGATGCAGGAGCTTCGTGTGTAGGTATCGGCTCAAACCTGATCACCAGGGAGTTTATTCAGAAAAAGGACTGGGACGGGATGGCAGCAAAGGTGGCAGACACCCTCAAAATAGTAAAGTCAGTCCGGAAGAGCTGAAGCCCCTGAAATAAACGTATTCTCTCTTAATAATTTTTGTTATTCTCCGGGAGCCCTGTAGAGTTCAATATTTGAGATCAAAGGAGCTGCCTTTGATTTTGATATTGTCACTCTGATCTTTGATGTACTCACAACGGGGAATTTCCGTATCACCTTGTAGCCGATTGTAGTTCCGTCGATCAGTGTCTGCCATGATCCGTCAGCAAAGGCTTCCACCCGGAACTCCTGAACACGTTGTCCAAGTCTTATATACTCCTGGATCAGTATCCTGTTCACCCCGGTTTCCGTTCCGAGATCGATAACAATACTGCCGCTTGTCACCTCATCGGGAGCGGCCCAGTAGGTGGAGGGATCTCCGTCGTTCACATTGCCGGCTTTGTAGCCTTTACCCCTTGACACATCAGATGCAGCTTTTTTACCGGCTGCAAGTTCGATGGCAAACTCTTTCTCCCGCAGTTCCCTGAATCCAATAAGCGAGGCGACGTCATTTTCGTGCAGCAGGCCTCTCCTGTCGGGAGGAACGTTCAGAAGGAGGTTGCTGTTGCGCCCCACGGATGAATAGTATAGCTCCATAAGATTTTCAGGACTTCTGACCATGGAGTCCTGTGATTCGTGATAGAACCAGCCGCGGCGGATTGACACGTCTACCTCGGCAGGTACCCAGTAGTTTCCGTCTTCATGTCCTTCCCCGAGGATTCTTGCAAAATCCCCGCCGGGATACATTTCATCCTTATTCAGGAGGCACCAGTTGGTAAGGCTTCCCATTCCGCTTTCATTGCCAACCCATCTTATATCAGGGCCTGCATCACTGAACATGACTGCTCCGGGCTGGAGTTCCCTTACAATTTTGTGGGTATTGGGCCAGTCATAGTATGTTCTGTTGTCGATGCGGCGGGTCTCCCTTGCACCGCCGTAATAACCGTCACCGCCATTGGCGCCATCGAACCATACTTCAAAGATATCACCGTAGTTTGTAAGAAGTTCCCGCAGCTGGTCCCTGTAATAGACCAGGTATTCCGGGGTTCCATACACTGCTGAATTCCTGTCCCATGGTGAAAGATAGACACCCATAAGAAGTCCGTATTCATCACAGGCTTCCCTCAGGTCTTTAAGTACATCACCCTTTCCATCCTTCCATGGGGAGTTTTTAACCGAATGTTCTGTCAGTGCCGAGGGCCACAGGCAGAATCCGTCGTGGTGCTTGGCTGTGATGATGATACCCTTCATCCCTGCTTCACTTGCGGTCTTTGCCCACTGGCGGCAGTCAAGGGCCGAAGGATTGAAAACCGCCTCCTTCTCGTCGCCGTAACCCCATTCCTTGTCGGTGAAAGTATTTACTGTGAAATGAACGAACATATAATATTCAAGTTCATGCCAGGCAAGCTGCCGCTCTGAAGGGAGTGGTCCGTAAGGCTCAGGCGGATCGGCCTGTGAGCAGGCGTTTAAAATGGCTGCCAGAAGGACGGGGATGAGTATTCTGATCTTCATGGGAAGGATATTTTTATAATGAAAGGTCCTTTATTCTTATATTCCTGAACTTGACCACCGAACCATGTCCGAGGAAACCTATATGTCCCGTCGCGTTCTTCAGTCCGGGGTGATCATTGTTGTCCATAGTGCCGTTGTCGCGCGGTCCTGCAATATCTCCGTCGAGTATCACTGTTCCGTTCAGGGTAATTTTGATGTGCGTTCCCTTGACATACACCTCCTGGTAGTTCCACTGGCCAGGGGGATTCAGGAAGCCGCGCCTGGCAGGGATTACTCCGTAAACTGAGCCGTGGTACTGGTAAGGCTGAAGCTTTGCATATACATCCGCATCATTGTCAAGAATCTGCAGTTCCATACCCACATAGGCGGCATCACCCTCCAGAGGGGTTCTTATGCCGAGTCCGTTATTGGCCGCCGGAGTAAGAAGGAATTCAAACCTGAAGACAAAATCTGAATACTCCCCGGCGGTATAGAGATTTCCCCCGCTTCCGTTTTCAGGTTTAATAACTATCATCCCATCCTCCACAACATACGATTGCTTGTTTCCAACCCAGTTGTCGAGATTCCTGCCATTAAACAATGAGACAAAGCCCTCTGATTTTTCCTCTGCCGTCAGATGATAATCCTTGTCGCTGATCTCCCTGACATAAATATCCCTGAAAGCCAGGTCGGTGCCGTGTGCCTGAAGCTCGATGGCGCCTTTTGGGAAGATCGGGATTTTCCTGTCCCAGTAGTTTTCCATTGTCACGTTATCGACAACCAGTTCACCATTAAGCCACACTGATACCTTTTCTCCCACCATGATTATCCTGAATGTATTCCATTCTCCGACAGGATTATCGGCCACCTTCAGGGGTTTTGAAGGATTAACCTGGTTGTTGTAAAGGCCGCCCGAACCCACCTGGGCTCCGACATCGGTCCTGGATGTGTCCCAGATCTGCACCTGCGGTGTTCCCCTGAGATAGATCCCGCTGTCGCCGTCTTTTGTAATTTTCCAGTCGACAAGCATTTCGAAATCGCCATATTCCTCGACGGAGCAAAGGTTGCTTCCTTTTCCGTTGAACCAGATGCAGCCATCCCTGACACTCCAGTTGGCAGGAATCATCAGATTAGCCTCTTCCTGCCGCCTTTCAAGGTCAACTCTTCTCATTTTTGACCTTACAACAGGGTTTTCTACAAGACCCTGCCATCCGGTCAGATCCTTGCCGTTGAACATTGATTTGAATCCTTCATCAGAAGGCATGGAAGCCAGGTATTTGACAACCATTTCCTTATTGTATTCGCTTTCAGGACCGGTCAGCTTCTGTGCTGTCTTCGTCAATATCTCCCTTACAATGTTACCATACATGCCGGTGCCTGACTCTGCCGACGGAAGAGCAATTACCATCGCGGCAGATGCAGCTGCTGCTGAGGTTTCGGGATCATCGAGGAAAGTCCCGGCCAGGAACAATGCCTGATAAATTTTGAGCCTGCCAAGCTGAGTCAGTATCTCATTTTTTCTTTCAGCGCTGAGGGCAAAAGGAAGTATCTTCCGGTACAGAAGGAGTTTTTGCTCATCGGTGACAGGAGCTGTTCTGACCTGTCTTATATATCCCCTGAAAGCCTGGTCCTCAAAAGTCTTGTTGCGCGAAGCAACTATCTCATAAAGGGCTGATGTAGCAGTGTAATCACTCCATGATGTCAGTGTTTTGAAGCAAATATCCCTCATATCCGGGTTTCCAAGCTCAAATTCGTTGAGAACCAGGTCGAGAGCATCCTTTCCCCCTGTAGTGGCAAGCACGGGAATGAGTCTTTCCTTTGCCGTGCCGTTTTTGATTGCCGCGAGAATTACATCGGAACGCGAGGACGGGTCGTCGATAGCGGCTGCAGCTGATGCAAGCGCTGACTGAAGATCGGCAATGCAGGCCTTATCCTGAACAGAATTCAGGAGGTTTATAAGATCATTCTGATTGGCAGGTCCCGCGAGGCTCGACAGGGCCTTAACTGCTGCAGTGCGAACCGGTTCCTCCGGTGAAGAGGCAAAAGGAAGAACCTCACTGAAGTATTCATTTCCCTTGTTCCATGCCATAAGTTCGATAGCTGTTTTCCTCGCGATTGAGGAACCATCCTTAAGTACAGGTTTCAGGAGGGCAATCTCCTTATTTCCTGAAACAGACATAAGGGCTGACTTGACAGCCTCCTGATCGGTCTGCCCGGTTGCATTTTTCATAAATTCAATCAGTTCGGGTACTGCAGCCGGTCCGCGAACAGCCGCGATGGCTGCCGCGGCCTCTGCCCTTACCCTGTAATCTTCATCCTGCAGTGCAATTGAGATGATCGCGTTTACGGATTCGTCGCCGGTGCGGCCGAGCATGGAAATTATTTCAGGCCTTGCATCGGTTTTTGCCTTCGGATAATACGAAATCCACGCGGAAATGATCTCTTTCCCGGGAATAGCCAGGGAAGCCTCATAAGCAGTATTCCTGTACGTTTTATCGGGCCACTCCGAGGCTTTTTTAAGAACATCGAAAGCATCGAATCCATGAAAGCCTGCATAGATTGCAAGAGCCTGTGATTTGTACTGCACGTTCAGTTTATCCTTGCTTTTGGCCATCACAAGCCTGCATATCTTATCCATGGTCTTCAGATCGCCGTTATTTGCAACGTTCTGTGCGTATTTAAGAAGGGAGGCAGTTGCTCCGCTGACTTCCCACCGGTACAACACCGATTTTGCAGCCTTCATCAGAACAGGAAGAGCCGCGGGGCTCGCGCTGCCGGCCAGCGCGTTCAGGGCTGACGAGCGGGTATTGACATTAATGTCGGAGGCCCATGCAATGCATTCGTTAACAGCAATTTTTGAATCCATCAGAGCCAGTGTATTCATCACCGCTGCGGCGCATGGAAGCTGTCTGTTCCGGAGGGCTTCAGCCAGCACAACCTCGGCCTTTGCTCCGCCGGCAGCCTGGATGGCAGCGAGGGCCGGGTAGCACATTTCTTTATCAGAGAGGTAACTCTTCAGCGCATCAGCCGAAGCATCCCCTCCCACTGTCTGGAGCTGCTTCATGAAGAAATCTTTTACCCCGTTATCTTTCTGAGAGGTGGCATAAGCAATGCAAACCTTCTCCCACGAGGTTCTCTCCGATTCCTTTCCTTTCTGAGAAAGGAATCTTGAGAGGCTTTCAACAGCAAACCGTGCCCGTGTATCGTCACCGGTGCCTGCGGAAATAACCTGATTGCAGATTAACTTTATGCCTTCTTCGCCCAGGGCCAGCATATCGCCCATCAGCTTATCGGTGTACGCCAGGTCGTTGGCCGGGAACTGGGCAAGGAGATCCGCAACCTTTGTCTGCAAAGTCCTTCTGTCCTGGGAATAAGAAGTTCCCGATGCAACCAGAAGGGTTAAGCATGCAAGTATGATTGTTTTTATATTCATGTTTGTTTTTTTTGATATTAATGATCAGACTGAGTCCGCTGGTCCGGGAATTTGGATTCCCCGGGATGCGGGATTCTTATTACGATCTGTTTAAATTTTCCATTCACCCCGCATGGGCTGGTTAATAAGCCTGTTAGCACCATCATCATCAATAAACTGCTGTTTATCGGGATCGAATTTCAGGTTCCGCCCAAGACGCAGGGCAGTTATTCCGAGATTTACCACCGTACACGATCTGTGGCCGTTCGATTCATTCAGGGCAAACTTTTTCCTTGTAGTTACCGATTCGGAGAAAGTGGTTATCTGTGGTTCAGGATCAGGCAGTGAGTCGATAAGCTTCTGCATATCCTTTACATCTGACCTGAAGCCTTTGTATACTTTCCCATGCGGTCCTTCGATATAAGCGGCATCCTTGTCGCGGTTCTCACCGTCGAGTATGATCTTGCACCCGTCAGCATAAGTATAGGTAATTCTGCGCCACGATCCTACCGCATCATAGTGCTGTTGCGGGGCATCTATTTCGACCGATATGGGGCCGGTGTCATCCTTCCCGAGCAGATACTGCACGGGATCAAGGTAGTGCTGACCCATGTCGCCCAGTCCGCCTCCGTCGTAATCCCAGTAGCCGCGGAATTTTGAATGGACCCTTTCGGCATTGTATGGCTTATAGGGAGCCGGGCCGAGCCAGAAATCATAATCCAGTTCAGAAGGAACAGGTTCCGGTTTCAGATTATGGAGGCCGCTCCAGTAGAATTTCCAGTCATAGCCGGTTATTCCGCTTACTGTCACCTTGAGGGGCCATCCCAGCGCTCCGCTGTCAACCAGCTTCTTAAGAGGCTTCACCGTGGTGCCCAGACCATAAAACTGATCCTTGAACCTGAACCAGGTATTGAGGCGGAACATCCTGCCTGTCTTCCTGACTGCCTCAACCACCTTTATACCTTCTCCAATGGTTCTTGTCATTGGTTTTTCACACCAGATGTCCTTGCCGGCTTCTGCAGCCATCTTTGACATTATCCCGTGCCAGTGGGGAGGTGTCGCGATGTGAACGACATCGATTTCCGGTCTGGCAATCAGTTCCCGGAAATCCCGGTAACCGGATATCTTGCCTCCGGCCAGGGCAATAGCCTGATCGAGGTGATTCTTATCAACATCACACACTGCAAGGAGGCGGGTTCCTTCGTACTCGAAATGTCCCCTGCCCATGCCCCCTACGCCGATAATGCCCTTGGTCAACTGGTTACTTGGCGCAGTATATCCCTGTCCGCCAAGAACATGTCGTGGAACAACCGTAAAAGCGAATGCAGCGGCAGTGGTCTTCTTGAGGAAATCACGCCGGCCCAGATTTTCTTTCTTCATATTATTATCAATTTCGTAAAGTATTATTTCCCTGAATAGTAAACCGGACATCCGGTTTAATTCCTTTTTGCCTGCAATATGCAGGTTTCAGGATGAAAATACAAACAGTTTTTTCATGTATCCCGCGATCACTGCTTTTTGAGGCAGTAGACCGAAACCAGCCAAAGGTACACCATGCAGGCGATGAGTAATGTCATTCCGAGAGATATGTTACTGATATCGCTTACCCAGCCAACGAGCAGTGGTATAACAGCCCCACCCGATATTGCCATCATCACCAGTCCTGATATTTCATTGCTCTTGTCGGGATATCTGCCTATTACAATCGAGAAGACGAGAGGCCAGATGTTGGCAACAGCCAGGCCGATAAGGAACACAAGCACCCAGGCCATTGCAGACGATTTTACAAGAACGATTGCTGTAAGGCAGATGATGCCCAGAACGGAGGTCCACATGAAGAATTTGCCTGTTGATATCTTTGTCAGCAGGATCGCACCGGCAAAGGTTCCGAGCATACGTCCGAGGAAGTAGATACTTCGTCCTGACTCGGCTGCCGTCTGGTCAATTCCGAATCTTTTTATAAGAAACTGACCCGAGTTTGAGTTGAATCCGACATCGACGCCTACCACCAGGAAAATTGAAAGGACCATAAGCAGTACAAAACCGTTGCCCAATAGTTTGAAAGACGAGGCAAAAGTGGCTTTGGATCCTTCGGTCACTCGTTCTTCAATCTTTGCCGGGCCAAGCCACAGGACTGCCAGTATTGAGACTATGCCAAATACGAGGAAAAGAATCTTCCAGTCGCCGAATTGTGCCGCGAAGAATGCTGCCAGAGGAGCTCCTATCATCGATCCGACAGCCTTGACAAACTGGGAGAAGCTTAGAAAGCTCGATGCCCTGTTGCCCGGGACCACATCCACCAGCAACGGGTTTGCAGAAACCTGCACAATTGTATTACCTATTCCGAGAAGAGCAAATCCTGCCAGCACCATGGGGAATGTATAAAAAAGGAAAGGGACGAGCAACCCGAGTGCGGTCACTCCCATCCCGATGTTAAGCATGTTTTTCTTGCCGAGCCTCGACTGCATAACCCCGACGGGTACCGACAGTATGAAGAACCAGAGAAAAGCTGCCGAAGGTATAAGCTGGGCTACCGTGGCGCTCAGGCTCATATCCTTGCTTACGCGGTCGACGCCTATGCCGACAAGGTCGACGAAGCTCATCACGAAGAAAGCCATAAGAACAGGGGAAATCCTGGAGATGTTAATTTTATCGGTGGCCATGGGGAATCAGGTTTTAATTGCTGAAAGTATTGAATTTTGTCGTTAATGCAAAAGAGATGAGTTTAAAAAATGTAAATTCGTAAAATAAAACTCAGAGTCCATGCCAAAGATCACCAGGGAAGATGCACTCCTCTATCATAGCAGGGGTCGTCACGGGAAGGTTGAAGTGATACCTACAAAACCTTATTGCACGCAATATGATTTGAGTCTGGCATATACACCCGGCGTGGCCTATCCCTGCCTCGAGATTGAGAAAACGCCGGACGACGCTTACACCTTTACTGCAAAAGGGAATCTGGTGGCCGTGATTTCTAACGGTACCGCCGTTCTTGGTCTGGGCGACATCGGGGCCCTGGCCGGAAAGCCTGTTATGGAGGGGAAAGGGCTGCTTTTCAAGGTATTTGCCGATATTGATGTATTCGACATTGAGATAGATGAAAAGGATCCCGGAAAACTGGTTGAGATCTGTGCCAGGATAGCGCCTACTTTCGGAGGCATAAACCTTGAGGACATAAAGGCTCCGGAGTGTTTTGAGGTGGAAGAAAAGCTGAAGGCGATGCTTGACATTCCCGTGTTTCATGACGATCAGCACGGGACCGCGATAATCTCAAGTGCCGGTCTGCTGAATGCTCTCGAGATTACGGGCAAGAAGATAGAGGACCTGAAACTGGTTGTCTGCGGTGCAGGAGCAGCGGCTATATCGTGCACAAGGCTGTACACGAAGCTTGGAGTAAGGAAAGAGAACATAGTGATGGCCGACAGCAAGGGTGTTATCAACAGCAAGAGAAAGGATCTCAATAAATACAAGCAGGAATTCATCACATTCAGGGATATCGACACCCTTGTGGAAGCCGTTAAGGGAGCCGATCTTTTCCTTGGTCTTTCAACTGCCAACATGCTTTCGAAGGAGATGCTGGCTTCAATGGCCGATCACCCTGTGGTATTTGCAATGGCAAATCCAAACCCTGAGATCACCTTTGAGGATGCCATGTCGGTAAGGAACGACCTTATCTTTGCAACCGGACGCTCCGATTATCCAAACCAGATAAACAATGTGCTCGGATTTCCTTACATCTTCCGCGGAGCTCTTGATGTCAGGGCCACAACTATCAATGAGGAAATGAAACTGGCCGCGGCAAAAGCGCTTGCACTGCTTGCAAAGGAGCCGGTTCCGGATGTGGTTCTCAGGGCGTATAACCTCGAAAGCCTTTCGTTCGGCAAGGAATACATCATACCAAAGCCGCTTGATCCGAGGCTTATTTCATGTGTGGCAACCTGTGTGGCAAGAGCGGCTATGGATACCGGTGTAGCCCGCAGGCCAATAACTGACTGGGATGCCTACAGCAAGAGCCTCGACAGCAGGCTGAGCGTCCACATTAAAAAAGTCGGCGAACTTAGCGAGTTCTAGAGAAACGATTTGATCTTTTCCTTTCCGGCTTTCCCCTCTGCCACCTTCCGGTCGAACATTGAAACCACAAGATCGGCTATAGCAGCGATGGAGAATGTTTGTCTGTTCAGGGTCACATCGAACAGGCATTCGATGTTCTTAACCCTTTTATCCATGAAAGTCCTGATGAGGTCATCGCGTTTCTCATCCGTATCAGTGACGAACTTCTGAGCGATATCCTTGCTCATTTCCTTTTTCCTCATCACGTTATCCACCCTCCATTCATAAGGAGCCACCAGCCTTACATGAAAGGAATCTTTCACATTATGTGCTATGGATACACTTCCTCTTCCCACCAGGACAATATGGCCTTCCTTGCAAATGGAAAGCACCACATCCTTGATTGCCTTTTTGACCCTGAGGTCGCTTACAAACCCTCCGGAGAAAGCCAAGATCATTTCGGAAAGATTCGAAAGCTTAAGGCCTTTGTAATAGCTCTCAACACGCTGCGTATCGATATTCAGCTCCTTCGCGATCGAAAAGATAATATCCTTGTCGACCCATTTCCATTTTGTCGTCTTGTGGATGGAATTCAGCTTTTCGACAATAAGGGCGGCAGTTTCCCGGGCGTCACATCCCGTCAGTCGGGATATGGTGATAACAGGACCATCTTCGGAAGCAGGGCTGTTAAGCACTGATTGCCTGTATCTTTCATCGAAATAATCAAAAAATTTTTCCATCTGGACTCAGGTTTAAAATTGTGTAATAATTTATGAAAAAAAACTGATATTGCATTGTTCGCCGGAGGGTAAAGACTAAAAAAATCTGACCTTTTTCTATCCCGGGCCCGATCTGCGGGTATAACATGATTTTTCATATCTTTACCTGACAGGAAAACAACAATCACACATTTCATAAAACATCAATAATATGGATTCTTTATTTTCAAAACCGGAACTTGTCTGGTTTATAATCGGACTTGCATTGTTCCTTCTGGAACTGGTCCTTCCTGGATTTGTTATCTTCTTTTTCGGAGTAGGGGCATGGGTCACCGCACTTCTTTGCCTGATTGGTAATCCGGGAATAAATCTTCAGGCCATTGTCTTTGCCGTCACATCTGTCCTTTCCCTCATACTGCTGAGGAAGATGATACAAAATCGGTTTTTTTACAGCAAGGATGATTTATCGAAGCAGGTGGAGGATGAATTCACCGGGAAGGAAGCTGTTGCCGTTATGGATTTCGGTCCCGGACAAACCGGCAAGATCGAATTCAAGGGGGCGTCATGGAAGGCAGAATCCGATTCGTCTATACATAAAGGCGACAGAGTTATTGTTAAGGAAAAGGAAGATTTTAAATTAATCGTTGAACCAAAAAAATAATTAAAATGACAGCAGTAATTACATTGGCAGCGTCAGCTTCAAGCAGCACCTTCATACTTATTGGAATTATTCTCCTGGCTTTTATCCTGATTTCTTCGATGGTAAAAGTTGTTCCCCAGAGAACCGCTATCATTGTCGAAAGACTGGGAAAATACAGAGCGACATTTACAGCTGGTTTCCAGGTCCTTATCCCTTTCATTGATAAAATAAGATATCGGCATACCCTTAAAGAACAGGCTATAGATGTAGCACCACAGATATGTATAACACGCGATAATATTTCAGTTGAGGTTGACGGTATTCTTTATCTTCAGGTTCTGGATCCTCAGAAAGCCTCATATGGTATTGACAACTACCGCTTTGCTTCAATTCAGATAGCGCAGACCACGATGAGAAGTGTTATCGGCAAACTGGAACTTGACAGGACATTTGAAGAGCGTGAAACAATAAACATTTCAATTGTAGACGCAGTTGACAAAGCAAGTGAACCCTGGGGCGTTAAGGTAACCCGGTATGAGGTTAAGAATATCTCGCCTCCGCAGAGCATTAAAGATGCAATGGAAAAACAGATGCGGGCAGAAAGGGAAAAAAGAGCTGTAATTGCAGAATCTGAAGGAACAAAACAGGCCAAAATAAATAATGCTGAAGGTGACAGGCAGGAATACATCCTGAAGTCAGAGGGAGAAAAACAAAGACGCATCAATGAAGCTGCAGGTCGTGCCTCTGAAATTGAGCAGGTGGCAATGGCAACTGCCAACGGACTCAGGGCCATTGCTACGGCTATATCCGAAGAAAACGGTCTGAACGCCGTCAACCTCCGGGTGGCAGAACAATACCTTAACGGATTCGCAAGTCTTGCAAAGCAGAATAACACAATAATTCTTCCGGCAAACCTTGCTGACGTTGCAGGCATCGTAGCCACGGCAACATCGATGTTCAACGAGGTTAAAGACAAAAAGAAATAAGGAATCCTAAGGTTCCTTTGCCGGAATCACACTGTTTCGTGCTCGGTCCGGAGGATTATCTCATTCTGAAGATCCTCCCCAAGATCGTTGAAGTAATCGCTGTATCCGGCTACCCTTACAATAAGGTCCCTGTACAATTCAGGATGTTTCTGGGCTTCACGGAGTGTTTCGGCATTGACCACATTGAACTGGATATGGTGACCATCGAGACTGAAATAGCTCCTGATCAGCGATGTCAGGCAGTTGTAACTCTCTTCATCCTCAAAGAACGAAGGGGAAAACTTCTGGTTGAGAAGAGTTCCTCCGGTCCGCAGGTGGTCGATCTTTGATGCCGACCTGATCACGGAAGTGGGGCCGTTGCTGTCAACACCCTGACTTGGGGAAATCCCTTCCGACAGAGGGGTGAAAGCTTTCCTCCCGTCGGCCGTGGCTCCGGTCACGCTGCCGAAATAGACGTGAGATGTGGTGGGCAGCATATTTATCCGGTGTACCCCTCCCCTGGAACATGGTTTACCGTTGACTGCATCATAGTAGATCTCAAACACAGTGACAGCCTGCTGATCGGCATAATCATCATCATTGCCGTATTTTGGGGTGTTGTATATCAGGTCGTATCTCAACTGGTCGTACCCTTCAAAGTTGGCATCAACAGCCTTCTGCAATTCATCCCAGGTAAAATTTTTCCTGTCATAAACATTATACCTTATTGATGTAAGGATATCCGTAATAGAGCCAAGACCAACCCCCTGAATATAGGTGGTATTGTATCTGGCTCCTCCCCCGTTGTAATCCTTGCCGTTTGCAATGCAGTCCTCGACCAGGAGTGAAAGGAAAGGCACGGGCAGCCATCTGGCAAAGGTCTTTTCTATCACATTGTTGCCCCTTATCTTGACACCTGCAAAATAACTAACCTGAGTTCTGAAAGCCTCAACCAGATCGTCGAAGGTCTTAAAACCTGAAGCCAACCCTGTTTCCGGTCCGATCTGCAGACCTGTTCTTTTATCGAACCCATTGTTAAGGGTTACCTCAAGTATCTTTGTAAGGTTGAAATAGCCGGTCAGCCAGTAGGCCTCCGTTCCGAAAGCGCCTGTTTCGACGCATCCTGAAGCACCTCCGTTACGGGCATCCACAATGTTTTTGCCCTGCCGTAGCAGTTCCTGAATGATAGCATCGGTATTGAAGCAGGAAGGCTGTCCAAATCCTGTTTTTATTATATCAAGGGCCTTGTGAATGAACCTGTCGGGACTTTTCCTGCTTATCTGTACCATTGAGCCGGGCTGAAGTATTCTCATCTCCCTGATCACATCGAGAAGGATATACGACATTTCATTTACTGCATCCGAACCATCGGGTTTTACTCCTCCAAGGTTTATCAGGCAGAAGTCAGTGTAGGTGTTGCTTTCGCTGGCCGTGACACCCATTTTCGGGGGTGAGGGATGATTATTAAATTTCACCCAGAAACATCCCAGAAGATCGCTGAGCTCTTCATCCGTAATGGATCCGGACTCCTTTTCCTTTTTATAAACGGGATAAAGATGCTGGTCGAGCCTGCCGGGATTGAATGAATCCCAAGGATTTAGTTCGGTTATGACGCCAAGGTGAATGAACCAGTATTGCTGGAGCATTTCATGCACCGTTTCAGGAGCATGTGCCGGCACCCTCCGGCATATGGCAGCCATGGATAACAGTTCCTTTTTCCTCCTGCTGTCCTTCTCTGAACCGGCAAGCCGTTCAAGCTCGTCGGCATGCCTGCCCGCGTACATGATTATGGCATCGCATGCAATATCCATGGCCTTCAGTTCCTCCGCCTTGTCGAAAGCTTCGAAATCATTAAGATAATCGAGCAGGGAAAGGCTTTCCCTTATTTCTTCCTTAAGCCGGAGAAAGCCGGTCCGGAACATTTTTCCTCCAGGCACGGTGTGGCCGGGGGCGCGCTGTTCCTGGAACTCGGTGAAAATGCCCGCATTATAGGCTCTCAGCCATTCAGGTGTCATCAGTCCCATGATCCTGTCGCGGTTGCTTTTACCCTTCCAATAGGGAATTATCTCGTCGCGGTAGATCCTTTTCACCTCCTCATCCACCCTGAAAAAAACTTTTTTCCTCGAATCGAGTATCTCCAGATCCTCAAGCGAATGCAGGCTTATCTCGGGGTAAGTAGGGGTAGCCTTGGGTTCAGGGCCGCGTTCGCCAACAATCAGTTCTCCTTCGTTTATGCAGATGGCTTTGTTTCTGAGCAGGTACTCAAATGCCCTTGCCCGGCGAACCGGCGCTGAAACCTCCCTTGCTTCATCACTTTTATAGAATGCAGTGATCAGCAGCGCTCTTTCGGCGGTTATCTTTTCCACCGCATTAAGACTCTGCTCTCTCAGTCTCTTTACCCTTTCTGTCAGTATCATTTCCTTTCAATTATGTATTAATGACTATCGATACTAATGAATAAAATTAATAATCACTACTATTTATACCCCACACAGGGGAGGGAGCGGCTGGCAAAGCTTCCCGCGTTTCGGGACAGGAAAGGGGGTCAAGTCAAACCAGATGCCAACTCCTTTCATCATCCCCCTATCTTTACTTTAATCCCCGTTTCACAGAAGAAACGCTTCAAATCGTTCATCCTTTGTGTTGATGGAGCGACCGTATCATTCATTCTGTACTCCAGCCCGAATTTATTGTATTTTGCCATTCCTATCCTGTGAAATGGAAGGAGGCTGATCCTGACAAGATTGTCGCTTTTAAGACTTATCAGCATGTTGCGGAATGAATTAAGAGTGGCTTCATCATCATTCTTCCCCGGGATAACGGGAATCCTTATCATGACATTCTTCCCGCTGTCGATGATCATCCTGAGATTCTCAAGAATGCAGGTATTCGAAACCCCTGTATATTCAACATGATGTGCATCGTCGGGATGTTTCAGGTCGAACAGGAAAACATCGGTGAATGGCATTATTGAAATGAAACTCCCGGCAGAGGAATAACCCGATGTATCGACAGCTGTATTGAAGCCGTGTTCCCTGCAGGCTTTCAATGACTCCAGAAGGAATTCATGTTGCATCATCGGTTCACCGCCCGAGAATGTAACACCGCCCTCCGATTGCTCAATGAAGATTCGTTCCCGTTCAAGTATCTCAAGAATATCCCCGGTTGAATAATATTTACCCACCTGCTCATCCCGTTGAAATTCCTTCTCCCCTACTTTCCTTGTCTGCACAACAGTTTGCTGTTCCATTGATATTCCCTCCGGGTTATGGCACCACCAGCATGAAAGAGGACATCCCTTCATGAAGAAGGTCACCCTTATTCCCGGACCATCATGGACCGAATACCGTTTAACACTGAAAATCAATCCTTTCATTACAACAACAAACTTAAAAAAAGAGGGAAAACCATCCGGAAGAAGCCGGATGCAAATCACGGGGATTACAGGCTGTAGAACATCAGGCAATGGTATAGCCTTCGTCCGAGACGCTGCATCATGAAGCTGTATTTAAGCTTTAAAATCATATACCCTTAAAACGCTGCAATTTAATAAGTTTAAGCTTCATTACAAAGGTTAAAACCGGGATTTATCATTAATATTGCAGTTATTCTTACGGAAAGGCAATATTACCAACACCCCCCGATTTAACATTTGGTTAACATAACATTAACATAAAAACCTGCAACAAAATGTTTTCCCGGGCGTCTATAGTATGTAAACGTTCTTTATTTGGCCGTCCGGCCACATTCTACGATCAGGTTTAGGTTAATGAAGGAAAGATAACTCCCAACTATCTTTCCTTTTTTTTTGTACTGGTTTGCCGGTATGCGGTGCGCGGTACGCGGTGTTACTGCCAACTCCTGCCCAGTGCCCCGTGCCCTGCGCTTCTTTCCTCCACGTACCGCGCACCGCCTGCCGCGTACCGTTTTAATTATCTGATTAAAATCAGTTGCATTCAGCAATAATTGAGCTTACTTTGTAAGCATAACCGGTTGCTGCAGGACAATTTCCAGTCCATGCGGAAGCCCCTGAAAACTCAGAAAAAACATGAAGAACAAGATCCGGTTCAGTCTGCTTTACCGCGACATGTGGCAGTCGTCGGGCAAGTATCAGCCACGCGTTGAACAACTAAAAGCCGTTGCCCCTCATATTGTAGAAATGGGATGCTTTGACCGGATCGAGACTAACGGAGGTGCCTTTGAGCAGGTTCAGCTTCTTTGCGGAGAAAATCCGAACACAGCAGTCAGGGAATGGACAAAGCCCTTTAATGAAGCCGGTATTCAGACCCACATGCTCGAGCGTGCACTGAACGGGATAAGGATGTACCCTGTTCCGGCCGATGTCCGCCGGCTGATGTACAAGGTAAAAAAAGCTCAGGGAGTTAACATATCAAGGTCTTTCTGCGGACTGAATGATCACAGGAACCTCGAACTGTCGATAAAATTCGCGAAGGAGGCAGGCATGATATCCCAGGCAGCCCTTTCGATAACACATTCTCCTGTTCATACTGTCGATTATTACATGGATGTTGTCAGGCACATTGTCGATTACGGTACCGACGAGATATGCCTGAAGGATATGGCCGGAGTGGGAAGGCCTGCGACGCTTGGGGAACTGGTAAGGCAGATAAAGAAGAAATATCCGGGAATCATTGTGGAGTACCACGGCCACTCAGGTCCGGGTATGTCTGTAGCCTCAATGCTTGAGGTGGCAAGGGCCGGAGCAGATTATCTCGATGTAGCAATGGAGCCTCTGAGCTGGGGAATGATACATCCTGATGTCATCGCGATCAGGGCAATAATGGATGATGCCGGATTTGATGTTCCGGAGATCAACATGGATGCATACATGAAGGTCAGATCGCTCACTCAGTCGTTCATTGATGATTTCCTGGGATATTTCATCGATCCGAGAAACAAGCAGATATCATCGCTGCTTATCAGCAGCGGATTGCCCGGCGGAATGATGGGCAGCATGATGGCTGACCTGAAGGGTGTCCACCAGGGAATAAACGCCTCGCTTAAAAAGCAGGGTCTACGGGAGCTGACAGAAGATGAACTTGTAGTGAAACTGTTCAGGGAGGTTGAAACCATATGGCCCGTTCTTGGGTATCCGCCGCTGGTAACTCCGTTCAGCCAGTACGTGAAGAACGTGGCCCTGATGAATATACTTCAGATGACAAGCGGCAAGGAGAGATACGGGATGATAGACAACAATACCTGGGACATGATCCTTGGGAAAGCCGGAAAGCTTCCCGGTGAACTGGGCAGTGAGATCATCAGTCTGGCCGAAAAAATGGGAAAGGAATTTTATACAGGTAATCCGCAGGATGCCTATCCCGATGAGCTTCCCGCCTACAGGGCTGAAATGAAGAAAAACGGATGGGATGCAGGCCGGAATGAAGAGGAACTCTTTGAACTGGCCATGCACGACAGGCAATACCGCGACTATAAGAGCGGCGCCGCCAGAACACGATTTGAAAGCGAGCTTGCCAAAGCGAAAGAGCAGGC
>JBAQCK010000143.1:0-17223 GCA_049294075.1 Bacteroidales bacterium
ACACACGCTTTCCAGGCGTGCCAGTTAAGCCACTCCTGCATCTCTCCGGAAAAATAGCGGCGCAAGTTACAAAATATCTTTTAACCTGCAACCAGCAACCCTCTTTCGCTAAAGCTTCAGATGGCAAAGCCAGCTAACGAAACAACCCCCTTTAGGGGGCAGGGGGTAGCGGATAGGGGGCAAGAAGGCCGATCAGTTGGCAGTAGTAATATGTTTATTGCATTATAGGCGATAGCCTCCGTACCGCATGCCGCGTACCGCGTACCCCGTACCGCACGCTGTAGCTGGCTGTAATAAGATGTCTACGAAATCTCCCCTGCCAGCGATCGGCTCAGATTCCTTACAACTTCTTCCCTGGAGGCCGAAACACCCAGAAGGTGCATCATCTTGGTGATCGCCGCTTCCGAGGTAATATCCTTCCCACTGATGACGCCCGCGGCCAGCATTTCCCTGCTCGTCTCGTAAAGCCCCATCTCCACGCTTCCTCCATGACACTGCGTTACATTGAAGATGATCCCGCCCCTTTCGATGAAGGATTTCAGTTCTTCAAGAAACCATGGATAGGTCGGCGCATTGCCCGATCCGAATGTCTCGATGATCAGTCCCCTCAGCCCCTCGGTATTGATTATTGCCCTCACCAGATTCCGGCCGATGCCCGGGAAAATCTTGAGTATCGCCACGTTGGTGTCGAATGATTTCCGCACTGCCAGATCCTTGTCGGGATCGGAATACCTGATAAGATTGGTGTTGTATTTCACGTGAATTCCCACCTGGACCAGCGGCGGGTAATTCGGCGATTTGAACACGTCAAAGTGCTCGGCGCTGTATTTCCTGGTGCGGTTTCCGCGGGTGAGCTTGTTGTCGAAAAATATGCTGACTTCCGGCACAAGCGCCAGTCCGTTTTCCCTGGCGGCAGCGATGTCAATGGCGGTAATCAGATTTTCCCTGCCGTCAGTCCTGAGAAGTCCGATTGGCAACTGCGATCCTGTAAGTATGACCGGTTTCCTCAGGTTTTCAAGCATGAAGCTCAGCGCCGATGCCGTGTAGGCCATGGTGTCGGTCCCGTGGAGAACCACAAAGCCATCGAAACTGTCATAGTTCTCTTCTATTATTTCGCCCAGTTTAATCCAGATCGAAGGATCGATATTCGATGAGTCCTTCACGGGATCAAAGGAGACAGCCTCAATGTCGAAACCGAACTTTGACAGTTCAGGAACATGGGTGGTTACCTGTTTGAAGTCGATCGGCACCAGGGAACCTGTTACCGGGTCATGGACCATTCCGATTGTTCCTCCCGTGTAAATCAGAAGGATCGATGTCTCATTCTTGCCTGCCATACACTCTGTTTTATAGTCCGAAAAGTTGAACGGAGTTCGCATATGTGAATGAAGCTGATTTCTCCCGGGTGATCCCAAGGATCTCAGCTACCCTGTCATTCACAAGACAAAGATAAGAACTCTCGTTTCTTTTCCCACGGTATGGCACAGGTGCAAGATATGGTGAATCTGTTTCGAGTATTATATTTTCGGGTCCGGCTTCCTTTACTATGCCGGGGAGGTCTGAATTTCTGAAGGTTACAATGCCTCCGATGCCAAGCTTGAAGCCCATCGCAATGGCTTTGACAGCATCATCGGGTGTACCCGTAAATGCATGAAAGACACCCTTTAAGCCTGATCCTTTGAATTCTTCGAGCGCTTCAAATACTTCAGGAAAGGAATCGCGTGAATGGATCACGACAGGCAGTGAAGATGAGATTGCCAGGGCAACCTGCCGCCTGAAAACAGTGATTTGTTCCTTCAGGTGTATTTTATCCCGGTAAAGATCTATCCCGATCTCGCCGATGGCAATGAATTTCCCCGAAGAGGCAGCATCCTCAATGGCTTCAAGCTCTTCCTCGTAGTTTCCGGAAACTGAGGTGGGGTGCAATCCCATCATCGGGTGGCAGACCCCCGGGTAACGGGTTTCTGCAGCCAGCATAATGTCGATTGATGAGGCGTCGATGTTCGGCATCAGCAGTTTTACAACACCAGCCTTAACAGCTCTTTCTATTGCTTCATCCCTGTCGTTGTCGAATTCGGGTAAATAAATGTGAGTATGTGTATCAATAAGCTGCATCAGACGAGTCCCTGTGCCACCATTGCATTGGCCACTTTCACAAATCCTCCTATATTGGCTCCCTTTACATAGTTAATGAAACCGTCATCCTGTTTGCCGTACCTGACACATGTGCTGTGGATATTTTTCATGATTATCCGGAGCCTTTCGTCCACTTCCTCGCGCGACCATGGGAGCCGCATCGAGTTCTGAGTCATCTCCAGCCCTGATGTTGCAACACCTCCTGCATTTGCCGCCTTTCCGGGACCGTACAGAATTCCTGCCCTGAGAAATACTTCGACAGCTTCAATCGTTGAGGGCATGTTGGCGCCTTCAACCACGCACTTGCAGCCATTTTTCACAAGGGTTTCAGCTTCTTCCCTGCTGATCTCATTCTGTGTGGCATTAGGCATGGCAATATCGCATTTGATGATCCACGGCCTTTTGTCCTCGAAATACTCGGCGCCGTATTTAACTGCATATTCCTTTATCCTGCCGCGCCTTACATTTTTCAGGTCCATTATGAAGTTTAGCTTTTCCCTGTCGATTCCCTTCGGATCGTAGATGAATCCGTTTGAGTCGGACATGGTAACCACCCTGCCTCCGAGTTCGGTAACTTTTTCAACGGCAAACTGGGCCACATTGCCCGATCCTGAAATGCAAACGATCTTCCCCTCAAGCGATTCTCCCCTTGTTGCAAGCATCTCCTGGGCAAAATAGGTTGCACCGTAGCCAGTTGCCTCCGGACGGATCAGTGAGCCTCCCCATTCTATTCCTTTTCCGGTGAGAACCCCTGAGAACTCATTCTTTAGTCTTTTATATTGGCCGAACAAATAACCGATTTCGCGGCCTCCGACACCTATGTCGCCGGCAGGGACATCGGTCTCGGGACCAATATGCCTGAAAAGCTCTGTCATAAAGCTCTGGCAGAATTTCATCACCTCATTGTCGGATTTTCCTTTGGGATCAAAATCCGATCCTCCTTTTGCACCTCCCATGGGAAGGGTTGTAAGGCTGTTTTTGAAAACCTGCTCAAAGGCAAGGAATTTAAGGATGCCAAGATTGACGGTGGGATGAAACCTCAGGCCTCCCTTGTACGGACCGATTGCGCTGTTCATCTCTATCCTGAATCCCCTGTTGATCTGGACATCTCCCTTGTCGTCGAGCCATGGAACCCTGAAAATTATAGTGCGTTCGGGCTCCGCTATTCTCTCAAGTATCTTTGCATGTTTATATTTTGGATTCTCTTCGATGAACGGAATCAGTGACTCCGAAACTTCCTGAACAGCCTGATGAAATTCATTCTCACCAGGGTTTTTGGCTTTGATCATAGCCATGAATTGCTGTACTCTTGGATCCATTTTTCAAAGGTATAATAAGAAATCAGGGTGCTAAAATTAGAAAAACCATGGAATATTAAATATACTTCACCTGTAAAATGTAAATATTTATGGGTAATAGCCAAATAAAAGTAAGCGGAGAGTGATTTTTACATGATTTTATGAAGAAGTTGATGTATTTTAATTTATTAGCTTCGATAGACATTCCCCGGGCAGCACTTTACCAGTCCCCTGAACTCCATCTGAAGCAATTGGGAGGAGAGCCTGCTTATTGGAATATCGAGGGTCCTGCAGATCTGATCGATAGTAAGTTCGCCCTCTTTGCTTATAAGTTCATAGATCCTTTGCTCCGATTCGTTCAGTTCCGAAAAGAGGGTTGCCTGAACAGGTTTACTGGGTTTGTCGGGCATCCATCTCAGAAGATTTTCAATATCCTCAGCCGATTCTGCAAGAGAGGCTTTGTTGTTTTTGATCAGTTCGTTGCATCCTGCTGACCACTGATCGTCGGGTCTTCCTGGAACTGCGAATACATCCCTGTTGTATGAATTTGCAATGTCGGCGGTAATCAAAGCTCCTCCCTTCCTGCCCGACTCGACTACCAGGGTTGCATCTGAAAGCCCGGCAATTATCCTGTTCCTTTTAATGAAGTTGTTTTTTTCGGGAAGGGTGCCGGAGACGAAATCGGTAAGCAGTCCTCCTTTTTTAAGCATCGCTTCTGCTGTCGGTCTGTGGATTGACGGGTAGATTGTAAGGAACCCGTGACCGAGCACCCCGATGGTTTGCAGATTGTGAGCCAGCGCTGCCTTGTGGGCCGCGATGTCGATCCCGTAAGCCAGTCCGCTCACCACGATAAGATCGGGATGCCTTTCCGCGAGCGATCCTATTATGTTGTCGCACAATTCCCTGCCGCGTGACGTTGCATTTCTTGTGCCAACCACGCTTAGTATTTTGGCGCTGTTGAGGTCACAGCTGCCTTTGAAAAAGAACATGACCGGCGAGTCATCGCACTGCCTGAGCCTGAAAGGGTAATCGTTGTCGAGATAGAAGAAGGTTCTGATATTATGTTTTATAACATATTCCTCCTCTTTTTCCGCGACTTTAAGGTACGACCGGTCGCTGATGTATTTCGCCAGTCCCGATCCGATACCGGGTATTTTCACAAGGTTCCGGTACGGCTCCTCAAATATGGCATCCACACTTCCGAAATGCGACACAAGCTTACGGGCACTGATGTCGCCGATGCGTGGAATAAGACTTAAAGCAATCTTATGCTTTAAAGAAACTTCCGGCATAGCACGAGCAATTGAGACATGCTAATATACAAAAACCCTTCCTTGAAAGGAAGGGTCTCTGCAAAAAATTATGCTTATCTGGTTCTTCTTGTCTATCCCTTCCTTTTAAGGAAGGGCTCGTACAATCAGGTCATATCACCCCCATATCCAGCATCGAATTAGCCACCTTGAGGAACCCTGCAATATTGGCTCCCTTAACGTAATCGACCGAACCGTCGGGTTTCTTCCCGTGTTTCATGCACTGACCGTGAATATTGACCATGATCTCATGAAGACGGCTGTCGACCTCCTGGCTGTTCCATCTCAGTTTCATGGAGTTCTGGGTCATTTCGAGACCTGATGTAGCTACGCCGCCGGCATTAACAGCCTTTCCGGGAGCAAACAGGATGTTATTTTTCTGGAACTCCTCCACGGCCTCAGGGGTGCAGCCCATGTTTGATACTTCGGCAACCATGAGGACTCCGTTGTTGATCAGTGTTCTTGCATCCTCTCCGTTAAGTTCGTTCTGGGTTGCGCACGGGAGGGCAATGTCGACCTTCACTTTCCACGGACGTTTCCCTTCGTGGAATTCAACTCCTTCAAAAACATAGGAATAAGGCTTCACAATATCCTGATTTGATGCCCTGAGTTCAAGCATGTAATCGATCTTTTTCCCGGAGATGCCTTCAGGATCGTAGACATAGCCGTCGGGACCCGAAATGGTTACCACTTTGGCTCCAAGTTCCGTTGCCTTGAGTGCAGCTCCCCATGCCACGTTTCCGAACCCCGAGATCGAAACTGTTTTTCCTGCGAGAGTTTCATTCTTCGTCTTAAGCATTTCCTGGGCAAAGTAGATGCCTCCGAATCCTGTTGCCTCGGGCCTGATGAGCGAACCTCCCCAGTTGCTTCCCTTGCCTGTCAGAACGCCGGTATGGTCGCCCTTGAGTCTCTTGTACATCCCATACAGATAACCTATCTCGCGGCCTCCCACGCCAATGTCACCGGCGGGAACGTCAGTTTCGGGACCGATATATTTCCAGAGTTCGAGCATGAACGACTGGCAGAATCTCATCACCTCAGCATTTGATTTGCCCTTCGGATCGAAATCGGATCCTCCTTTTCCACCGCCCATAGGCAGGGTGGTAAGTGCATTCTTGAATATCTGCTCAAAACCCAGGAATTTGAGGATTGACAGATTGACGCTGGGGTGGAAGCGGAGTCCTCCCTTGTAAGGTCCGATGGCATTGTTGAACTGAACGCGGTAGCCGAGGTTAACCTTCACATTGCCCTCATCATCAACCCACGGTACCTTAAATGTGATTACCCGGTCGGGTTCCACAATCCTTTCGATTATATTGGCTGATTCGAATTGCGGGTTTTCGTTGTAAATCTCCTCGATCGACTCGAGCACTTCCCTCACGGCCTGTAAATATTCCTGTTCCCCGGGATGTTTTTTCTCGAGGTTGTTCATGATTTTATCTACGTTCATGTTTTTTGGATTTTTTGTTTATGGAATAAAGAAGTTAATGTCTTCAATCAATTTTCATTTTTTTAACAGGAGGCAGTAAGCGGCTGGTGGTTTTTTGTTTCAAACCGGCAGTAGCCTGGTGCCTTATTCCTGCGTTTAACCGAAGTTAATTGTCTCAAAGTTTAACTCTACTTTATTCATTAAAAATGATTTAACTCATATTATGACCTCTTTTTCCCTTTGACCCTTGGTGCATATGAAGTAAGGGTTTTTATAATTTCCTCCCTTTGCCGCGGCTTCAGGGCGCTGATATGGATCGGAGGATATTTTGCAACACCTTCCTTCATTCTCTGGTAAAGAGTGATGCTCTGGATCAGCCCGAAGAGACTTTTATCGATTGTGAATCCCGAAAAAGTTCTCTTTTCAATTTCAACCGAATTCTTGTTACCGGTTACGAGTCCGGTGCTGTAATACCTGAACACAAGCATGTTCCCCTCATCGGTGAAGAAGATATACTGATAGTTGAGCACGATGGGGATCAGGATAATGACAAGGAAAATAAAGGTGGCCAGTAAAAGCCAGGTGGTTTTTGACATCCCAAGGAGAGGGAATTTAATAATATTGGCGGCGAGGGACAGTACCAGGAAGGCCAGGTAGAGGATGATAACCGTTCTTTTCAGGATCTTCTGGTTAATTACCGATTTGCCGTTGTCTGTCGTCATGGCTGATATTTTTTTTGATTGGATTATTATCAGTTGGATCTTAAGGATCTGAAGAAATCAGTCATCAGGCTGCTGCATTCTGCATCGAGAATACCCGGCAGCACCTTTGTTTTTGGATGAAGTAGTTGACCTTTGATTAGAGTGTAACCTTTTTTGGGATCAGAAGCCCCGTAAACCAGCCTTTCGGCCTGGCTCCAGCCAAGCGCACCGGCACACATCGCGCATGGTTCAACGGTTACGTAGACTGTGCAACCTGTCAGGTATTTGCCTCCGAGCCAGTTTGTTGCGGCTGTTATTGCCTGCATTTCGGCATGAGCGGTGGGGTCATTCAATGTCTCCGTAAGATTATGTGCCCGTGCAACTATCATATTGTCGCAAACCACCACGGCGCCAATAGGAACCTCCTGCCGGGCGAGCGCTTTCCTGGCTTCGTCAATGGCGGCATGCATAAAACGCTCGTCGTTGCTGTCAGTCATGGGGAATTGGATAACAGTTTAAATTTAGGAATAAAACCTGTTCTTTCCACAGGTGCCTCAAAAAGGTTTGATTTTTAAATACGCTTCATCATTTGAAGACTTGATGGTTCTTTCCGGTCAAAGGCACCGGGTAGCCGGCCAGAATGGAAGCTGTCATACCGGGGGAGGAAATCATTTTTTCTTATTTTTGTCGGACCTAATATCAAGAAAAATGTACAGAACACATACTTGCGGAGAACTGACACTGGCTGATTCCGGAAAGAATGTCACCCTTTGCGGATGGGTGCAGAAATCGAGGGATCTGGGAGGGATGACTTTTGTGGATCTCCGCGACAGGTACGGCATTACACAGCTCATATTCGATATGGAAGCGAACAGTGTGCTTTGCGGACAGGCAAGGAAGCTGGGACGGGAATTTGTCATCCAGGCCATCGGAAAGGTCAGGGAGAGAAGCAATAAGAACCTGAGAATGCCGACCGGAGAGATAGAGATCGGGGTTGAGGAGCTTAATATTCTCAATAGCAGCGAAATACCTCCATTTACAATTGAGGAGGATACCGACGGGGGAGAAGAACTCAGGATGAAATACCGCTATCTCGATCTTCGCAGGAGCAGTGTCAAGAACAATATCATTCTCAGGCATAATGTTGCAAGAGAGGTCCGCAACTATATGGATTCTATCGGCTTTGTTGAGGTTGAGACACCCGTTCTGATTAAATCCACACCCGAAGGAGCCCGCGACTTTGTCGTGCCTTCGAGGATGCAGCCCGGAACTTTCTACGCTCTGCCGCAGTCGCCCCAGACACTCAAGCAGCTGTTGATGGTTGCCGGATTTGACAGGTATTTCCAGATAGTCAAATGCTTCAGGGATGAGGATCTGAGAGCTGACCGGCAGCCCGAATTCACACAGATCGACTGTGAAATGTCGTTTGTTGAAAGGGATGATATACTTGACACTTTCGAGGGACTTGCAAGGTATCTCTTTAAAAAGATAAAGGGAGTGGAGTTCTCCGGGCGGTTTTTGAAGCTTTCCTATGCTGAAGCCATGGAGTACTACGGATCCGACAAGCCTGATCTTCGCTTCGGAATGAAGATTTCAGATCTGACCGCGGCTGTCAAAGGTCATGGTTTCGGGGTGTTCGACAACGCAGAATACATAGGAGGTATCTGTGCCCATGGGTGCTCGGAATATTCGAGGAAACAGACCGACGAACTCACTGAATTTGTAAGAAGGCCTCAGATAGGGGCGAAAGGTCTTGTTTACCTGAAATATGACGCCGACGGTTCATTGAAATCGTCAGCCGACAAGCTCTATTCTCCTGAAGATCTGAAACTCTGGGCTGAGAAGGCAAATGCACAACCGGGCGATCTGCTTCTGATCCTGGCGGGTGACAGGAAAAACACTCTCACTGCTCTTTCCGAATTACGGCTTGAGATGGGCAACAGGCTGAACCTTAGAAAAAAAGATGTGTTTGCTCCCCTGTGGGTGGTTGATTTTCCTCTGCTCGAATGGGATGAGGAGACATCGCGCTTTTACGCCATGCACCATCCGTTCACCTCTCCGAATCCTGAAGATTTGAAGCTTATGGAGACCGATCCGGGAAAGGTAAGGGCAAATGCCTACGACCTTGTAATCAACGGGGTGGAGATAGGAGGGGGGTCGGTAAGGATCCACAGCGAAAATGTCCAGAAGCTGATGTTCAAGGTTCTGGGATTCACCGACGAGGAGGCAAAAGAGCAGTTCGGATTCCTGCTTAATGCTTTTAAATACGGAGCTCCTCCTCACGCGGGGATTGCATTCGGATTCGACCGCTGGGTGGCGATGTTTGGAGGACAGGATTCAATACGCGATTTCATTGCATTTCCCAAGAACAACTCGGGCCGCGATGTAATGCTTGATACACCTTCTGAAATATCGCAGAAGCAGCTTGATGAGCTGAGTATAATTTTAAGGAAAAAGGAATAAGCTGACAGGATCCTTATCAGTCGTCCGATCCGATAAGTTTTATCAATATGACTCCGTTGGCTCCGCGTGATCCGTAAATAGAAGCAGACGCGCCTTTAAGGATTTCAATCGATTTTACGTTAGATGGCTGGATGTCGCCGATGGAGCTTACCACATTGCCGTCGACCACATAGAGCGGTTCTGTGCTAAGCGTCAGCGATCCCACACCCTGGATCCTGATGCTGTTTCCGGATACCTGCACTCCTGCCACCTCTCCCCTGATCATGTCGTAGATATTCCTGTACGACGCGTATTTGGGATTTGTGCCGTCAATTCTGTTCACTGTGCCGGTCATGCTCCTTTTCTTTACCGACCCGTAACCGATATCAACTTCTTCATCGAGGGGATCGGTTTCCATAACCTGGACAGGCACTGAACCTTCAAATTTGAAATTGATGGTGTTCCTTCCGTCGAGTGGTTCTTCCAGAATCCCGTTTGTCATTGTGAATATTCCGACTTTGGTATTGCCCGGTTTCACCTTAATCTTGAAATGACCTTTCTGATCGGTCATAACGTTGCTTTTTTCTCCGTCGAGCATCACTATTGCATTTGCAACCGGAGTCAGAGTTCCGTCAACAACGTGACCGGATATCTTCATTTTTTTACCTGATTTCTGGCCTGAGGCTATATTTAAGGAAACCATCGCCATTATAATCAGGAAAACAATTTTCGTTCTCATTTTATAGTTTTATATTTTTATGCAAGTTAAGCCTGATTTACTCAATTCACAATTAATAAATGTTAAATGATCTTCCCAAGAAGAGTGGCGGGTGTGCATCCGTTAATCCTGACATTGACATACTCCCCGGTGTGCCTGCCCTCTCCCGGGAATACGGCAACCTTGTTCTGTGATGTCCTTCCCGACAAATGGCTTGCCGATCTTTTTGAGATATTCTCTGTCAGAACCTCAAAAATCCTGCCAACATCCTGTTTCTTCGATAAGGCTGATAGTTTGTTCTGAAGGGCGATTATTTCATTCAGTCGTCTTGTCTTCACATCTTCGGGCACATCATCCTTCAGTTTCCGGGAGGCTTTGGTTCCGGGTCGCTCGCTGTACTTGAACATATAGGCGAAATCGTATCCTGCCCACTCCATTAGAGACAGGGTTTCGAGATGGTCTTCTTCCGTCTCGGTGCAGAAACCAGTAATTATATCTGTTGAAATTGCACAATCGGGGATAATTGACCTGATGGCCCTGATCCGGTCCATATACCATTCGCGCGAGTATTCCCTGTTCATCAGCTTCAGGATCCGGCTGCTTCCGCTCTGGGCAGGCAGGTGAATATGCCTGCAGATATTCGGATGCCGGACCATTGTTTGAAGCAGTTCATCCGACAGATCCTTGGGGTGCGATGTTGAAAACCGGATTCTTATCATCGGATCGGTCAGAGCCGCTTTCTCGAGTAGTTCCGGGAATGAAATTTTGTGGTCTCCGGCCAGATAGCCATATGAATCAACGTTTTGTCCGAGCAGGGTAACTTCCTTATAGCCTTTGTCGCGGAGATCCTTTACCTCACTTATTATTGATTCAGGATCCCTGCTTCTTTCGGCTCCTCTCACGTAAGGCACCACGCAATAGGCGCACATGTTGTTGCAACCTCTCATTATCGAAACGAAAGATGTTACCCCGTTAAGGTCCATCCTTACAGGTGAAATGTCAGCATAGGTTTCTTCGCGCGACAACAACACGTTAACCGCCCTGTGCCCCGACTCTGCTTCGCCAATCAGCGAGGGCAGGTCGCGGTAGGCATCAGGTCCGGCAATAAGGTCAACCAGATGCTCCTTTTCAAGTACTTTCTCCTTTAGCCGTTCAGCCATGCATCCCAGAAGCCCGATAACTATTCCGGGGTTCTTTTTCTTCAGATGCCCGATTGCCTTGAGCCTTCCCCATATCCTCTGTTCGGCGTTATCCCTGATTGAGCAGGTGTTTATCAGAATAAGCTCCGCTTCCTTTATATTGTCTGTGTGTATATATCCCTGATCCGAAAGAATAGACACAACCACCTCACTGTCAGCAACGTTCATCTGACAGCCGTAGGTTTCTATGTATACCTTTTTATTGGTCATTCCTCAATCCTTGTTCCTCGTTCTTTGTTCCTCGTTCCTCGGTTCTTCATTCTTCCTTCTTCTTCTTCCTTCTTCTTCTTCTGTCTTCGGTCTTCTGTCTTCCGTCTTCGCCTCACACCTCACGCCTCACACCTCACACCTCATTCCTCACAATCTTCCTCATCAGGCACGGATTTTGACGGCAAAAGTACATACAATGAATGATGTATTGAAGAATTATTTAATTTTGCATCTGAAATTAATAAGCAACTTATATGTCAGGTCACAGTAAATGGTCGACGATTAAGAGGAAGAAAGGTGCGAATGATGCCAAAAAGGGAAAGATCTTCACCAAGATCATTAAGGAAATAATGATTGCTGCCAGGGAAGGCGGCGGCGACATTGACACAAACGCAAGGCTCAGGCTGGCTGTTCAGAATGCCAAGGGGGCAAACATGCCCAAGGATAATATCGAAAGGGCCATTAAGAAAGCTTCCGGGGCTGATGCTGACAGTTATGTCGAGACCACTTTCGAAGGTTACGGGCCAGGCGGTATAGCAATATTTACTGAATGCCTCACAGACAACAACAACCGCACGGTTGCTTCGGTCAGATCGACCTTCAACAAGCTTGGAGGCAAGCTGGGGACAAACGGCTCACTGAGCTCTCTCTTTGAGAGAAAAGGCGTGTTCACTATTAGCAAGGAGGGCATTTCTATGGAAGACATTGAACTTGATCTGATTGATGCCGGAGCACAGGATTTTGAAGATGACGATGAAACTTTCACAATTACATGTGCCATGGAGGATTTCGGCAGTGTAAACAAGAAGATTAATGAACTTGGTATTGAGCCTGAAGAAGCAGGCCTTAAAAGAATCCCTAACACAACCAAGACGCTTGATCTGGAATCGGCCAGGAAGGTCTTGAGATTCATCGAGGTACTTGAGGATGATGATGATGTCCAGAACGTGTATCATAACCTGGAGATCACCGACGAGCAGGCCAACGAGCTCGGATAAAAATTTTACAATGATAGGCAGGAAGATTATAATACTGTTTTTCTTAATTTTTTCGACCGGTTTCTGCGCGGCTCAGCAGGTCACTTCGACTGCCGACCTGTTCCGCGATGATGATATACGCTACGGATCAGGTACACTGACTATTAATCACGATCCGCGGATTGACACCCTGATCAGCCGGTACATCCTTTATAACATGCGCGTGAACGGGATGGAGGGCTTCAGAATTCAGATATATAACAGTTCAGAGAAGAATGCACGGGAGGAATCAGGAAAGATAAGAGCCAAATTCATCGGACAATTTCCTGATATAGTATCCTATGCGACTTTTGACCGGCCAAGCTATTACAAAATAAGGGTTGGTGATTACAGGACAAGAATTGAAGGCACAAGAGATCTGATGCTGATCCGGAAAGTATTTCCGGACGCGATCCTGGTACCCGATATCATAAATTTTCCCGATCTGAATTAACTCCAATCATGAGTGAAAATATAAAGCACGAATGCGGCATCGCGTTTCTCAGACTGCGAAAGCCACTGGAATACTATTTAGAAAAATACGGGTCGTGGGACTGGGGCCTCCAGAAGATGTACCTGATGATGGAGAAGCAGCACAACAGGGGGCAGGACGGAGCTGGAATAGCAGGCATCAAGCTGAATGTCAGTCCGGGTAACAGGTATATTTTCAGGCAGAGGTCAAATAAGCCGGATCCCCTGAAGGAAGTTTTTGATCTTATCTATGATGATATTGTAAACATTAAGAGGAAGAATCCTGATAAATTTTCCGATCCGGCCTTCATCAGGAGGAATGTGCCTTTTGCTTGCGATGTGTATCTCGGGCATCTTCGTTACGGCACTTTTGGCAACTACAATATCGATTACGTGCATCCGGTAAGCCGTGAAAACAACTGGAAATCACGAAGTCTGGTAATGGCCGGAAATTTCAATCTCACGAATGTTGGTGAGATATTCAAAAATCTTGTAGAACTCGGTCAGACACCCATCGATTTTTCTGATACCGTTACAATTCTCGAAAACGTCGGTCACAGGCTTGATGAGGAGAATGAAAGGGTATTCAGGCTGTTCAAGGAGCAGGGTTATACAAAGCGTGAGATAACCCCGCTGATTGAGAGCAACCTCGATCTGGCGACCGTGCTGAGCAAGGCAAGCCGCAACTGGGACGGAGGATATGTGATGGCCGGCATTGTGGGGCACGGTGATGCTTTTGTGATGAGGGATCCGGCCGGTATCAGGCCTGCTTTCTATTATGTCGACGATGATATTATTGTTGTGGCTTCAGAACGTCCTGTAATACAGACTGTTTTCAATCTCCGTACCGATCTTGTGAAAGAATTGCCGCCGGCCTGCGCATTGATTGCCAGGGCTTCGGGCGATGTATCCATGGAAAGGCTGAGGGACGAGGCTGCGCCGCAGAAATGTTCGTTTGAAAGGATCTATTTCTCGAGAGGCACCGACAAGGCGATCTACAGGGAAAGGAAGAAATTGGGAGAACTGCTTACCGAACGGGTTCTTAAGGCTGTTGACTATGATACCGAGAACACGGTATTCTCATATATTCCGAACACCGCCGAAAGCGCTTTTTACGGACTTATCAAGGGTGTTGAGGATTATATAAACCAGTCAAAGCTCAACGCTATTATCGAAAGAAAGGATAATCTTACCCGTGAGGAGCTTCAAAAAATAATAAACCGCAGGCCGAGAGTCGAGAAAATTGCAGTAAAGGATGTGAAACTCAGGACTTTCATCACTGAGGATGCCGGCAGGGATGATCTGGTAGGTCATGTTTATGATGTTACCTATGGAGTGATAAGAAGAGGTATCGACAACCTTGTGGTTATTGACGACTCAATTGTAAGGGGCACGACACTAAAGAAAAGTATTATCAGGATCCTCGACCGCCTTGATCCCAGGAAGATAGTGATAGTGTCTTCATCTCCGCAGTTAAGATATCCCGACTGCTATGGAATCGATATGGCAAAACTGGGCGACCTGATAGCTTTCAGGGCTGCAGTGGAGCTTCTTGTCGAATCAGGCAGGGGTCAGCTCTTGCAGGAGGTGTACGGCGAAGCCAAAGAGGAGATACTTAAGCCAATAGATGAAATCAGGAACCTGGTGAGGAAGATATACAAGCCATTCTGCCCTGATGTGATTTCGCAGAAGATTGCTGACCTTCTGAAATCGGAAGAAATACATGCCGGGGTTGAAATTGTATTCCAGTCGGTGGAAGGATTGCATGAGGCCTGTCCGGGGCATACCGGCGACTGGTATTTCACGGGCAATTACCCCACTCCCGGAGGCAACAAGGTGGCCAACCAGTCATTTATAAATTACTTCGAGGGCAGGAATGAGAGGGCTTACTGATTTCCATGGGAGAACCAGGTGATCAGGTAGTCGTTCTTGTATGAAGCCAGGTGCCTGTTGATCTTTTCCACGTAGATATCCCTCAGGGTTATCAGTATTCCAGTCTCCTCTGTTTCGCCGAACTTGTGGTTTATAAAGGTCCCGAAGGTTCGCATTGTCGGCGACAGACCCATATAGGCATTAATGAGGGGAGGAATCGTCTCTCCCAGGTTTCTCACCTCCCTTGAAAGGATCTTGTAGTTGTCTTTGTATCTCCATCCCCTGAAGATATTCTTCATTTCCTGCCTGTTGATTTCAATGTTGGCAGGGTCGACCGGTGTTACCAGATTGTCGGGGTCATCGAAATGCTTCTTGAGGAAATAAAGAATCATATCCCTGGCTTTCTGGTTGTAATGGGGATACATGGTCACCTTGCCGAAAAGATACTTCAGATGGTGGTTCTCGAGGATGATAGCTCCCAGACCGTCCCACAGGTTATCAAGGGCAAACAGGCTTTTCCTTCCCATAGCCCTTGACTGGTAGTCAGGATGGACGAAGGAACGGCCCAGCTCCATCATGTGAGGGTAGTATTTTTTCAGGAATCTATCAGAGAAGTTGAAATAGGATGAAGATGCAAGCTTTGATACATCGCATTTCGTGCATCCCTTCGGAGGAAAATAGAGCCGGTATCCTCCTATCATCTCCTTGTTATCCGGGTCCCACACGATCAGCTGTTTCTGCGGATCCTCAGGGTCGGTGTCAAATTCATCCAGGTCGATGTCCTTGCCTGTTCCTCCGCCCGCATGCCTGAATGTGATCTCCCTGACCCTTCCTATCTCATGCATGAGAGCCGGGGAGTTCCTGTGATCAAAAAAATACACCTCATTATTCCCGTTGTTGGTACGCCGGAGCATCTTATCGGGTGTGAGTTCCGCTATTATCTGATCCCTTGGAAGAGGTTCAGCTACTGGTTTCATTTTGTCCTTACTGTTATTATGGTTCTCAGGTTCTTACTGAAAAACCAATCAAAAATAAATTTTTTTTTGATTCTTTGATTGTCAGAAGATAAACGATTGAAGCTGATATGATTCTTCTTTCACCCATTCAGCCCATTCTGAAGCGCTCTTTGTCCTGTCGAAGGTCTGCCACGGGACAGGTTTCCCGAACACCAGGTCGATTGTCTTTCCCTTCTGTCTGAACAGCTCGTCGACCAGATAAAGCATTTCGATGTTGGCCTTGATTCCAAGAGAGGTTCTGATATTTGAAAGGTTGTAGAAGAAATTGGAATTGCGGCCGGAAAAATAAGCAGGGACAATATCTCTTCTGTATTGCACGGCTTTGGTTATGAAACTTTTATGCCATTTAAGGTCGCGGATGACTCCTTTCTTCTTCCGCGAACATAATCCTGCCGGGTAATACAGGATCTGGCTTTCGGACGCATAGGCGTTTTCTATTGCAACGGCAGCCTCCCTGTCCTGGGCGCCGTGCTTGTTGACCGGAAGAAAAATCCCCGACAGGTTCCTGATATTCATGAGAATATCATTAACAGGGAATTTAACTTCCGGATAATATTTCGAAAGTTCGTGGATGAAAACCAGTCCGTCGAGCCCTCCCAGCGGGTGGTTTGAAACGAAAATATACCTGCCTTTTTCCGGAAGGTTCTCACTTCCGGTAACCCTGTAGCTTATGGCGAATTCTTTCAGCCCTGCAGATATGAATTCAGCGTCCCTCAGATGACCTGCTTTCTGCAGGAATACATTCAGCTCATCCTGGTGAACGATCTTCTTCAGATATCTGAACAGAAAGCCCGGGATCACCTTCTTCAGAGCCGGGTTCTTTGAATAAAGGATTTGCTCCACATCGACCTGAAGGACGTTATTCGCTGTTTCCTGGTCTTCCATTATGAATCTTAGTTGGATCCCGGATGCAAAAGTAATAAAAAATATTCAGCTCCTGCAGAGCTGACACCTTGTAGTGGTTAACTTAGCTCCGGTTGCACCCTAATATTTTGACACATCTTGATTATTGAAATTCTTTATTTCTACAACTCCTGCCATTTTCACCCCCCTGCCCCCCTAAAGCCTTTTTTACCCCCTGCCCCCTAAAGGGGGTTTAAGACCTAATAATGAGCGATATACAAGTCAAAGAATTATCCACCTTTAGAAAGTTTGCTGTTTTCGAATCGATAGCTTATGCGGTGCTAGTATTATCATTCGATTCACCCCTATAAATAATTGTAAACTAGTAGACTAGAGCCCCCCTTTAGGGGGGTGGGGGGGTAGAACGAAAAGGAGATGGAAAATAATCCCGACTAACAAAAAGATATGTACAAAGAGTAGCCCTTTAGGGGTCCCGGAAGGTTTCGGGATGGGGGGTAAACAAAAAGGGGAACCGCACAATGATTCTAACTTGCAAAAAGAT
>JBAQCK010000144.1:0-11554 GCA_049294075.1 Bacteroidales bacterium
GGACGGGACTCGAACCCGCGACCCTCGGCGTGACAGGCCGATATTCTAACCAACTGAACTACCGCACCAATACTTTCAATCAACTCTGGCAGGTGTTCTAATCCCGATACTTCGGGAAACTACCGCACCAGTTTAAAATCGCGATGCAAAAATAAGGGATTTTTTGATTAGTCAAAATTTAAACGGCTAAAAAATCAAACTGATTGAAAAGAAGCTGCAGATCAGATCTTTTCACCTTTCAGGTTTGTCCTCGTGCCATTGTTCTCAATCACATCAATTATCCTGTCAAACACTAATCCGACTGCTTTTGAGGCAAAGACGCTGTTAGGATGGGAGTCTGTATCCGATGTGGCATATTCTTCCCTGAGGTATAAGCCACCCTCAGTTTCCAGTTCATAGATATCCCAGATATGTATATTGTCCCCGGGCAAATCCCATTCTTCCTTGACCCAGGTAAAGAATTCCCTCGCCCTGAGGGCCTGATCTTCCGAAACTGCTCCCTTTGCCTGAGCGGCTCCCGTCCAGACAATAAATTTGGTGCCGGGAAATTCATGCAGCTTATCCCTTAGTGCACCATACTGAAGCTTATAATTGGCCAGCGACTTGTAATCAGAATTTATGTCAGCCGAATCCTTGTCAGGTTGGATATTGCTTACAGGAAAGCAGTGCTTGAATGAAATTACCTGATACTGTTTTGTAAGTATTTCCAGAGTCGGTTCCTCCATATATGGTTCATTTCCTGCATGCTTTACCCAGATGTCATAGTAATCATAGGGATAATTATGCCACCCATAGGGTACTGCCTTTGGAAAAGCAATTTCCTTAATCAGGTAGTTTTTGTTATTCTCCTGGTTGTATTTATCAAATAATGATGGCAGTTTAGCTTTACTGCCAACTGCTTCTGCCAACTTTGAACTTATTTTTCGGGCTGCTCTTGTAATAATTGAAGCTTTTTCTCCCTGCCAGATTACACCTCCGGTACTGTGATGAATGTATAGTATGTTCATGTCAGATGTCTTTTCTTTTTCCTTGCACGAATTTAATGAAACCACTAATACTATCAGAACGGCAGGTAATAATCTTAGATTCATGATCAATAAATTTTAAGCGTATCTGGTTAACAACTTAATTAACAAATATAAGCAAAAAAAGTTGCCTGGGTTAATCTATTCAGAGACAATGGAGGAGGAAAAGAAGCTGAAATTCACACTGCCATAATTCCTGTGTTCGAAGAATGATTCATGATCCCCGAAACTAATTGCCTTTGGATGCTCCAGGATGAAGAATCCGTAAGCTTTCATTACCCCCGACGCGATCACCAGGTCCGGTATGTTTGCCAGCCAGCCCAGATCATAAGGTGGATCAGCAAACACTATGTCGTATTTGAATTTGCATGTCTTCAGGAAAGCCTTCACATCAATGTGAACCAGCTTTATATTTGTGATTCCTATTTTTTCAATGTTCTGCCTTATCCCTGAAATGTGTTTATGATCTTTTTCAATCATATGTACCACCTCAACTCCCCTCGAGGCAAATTCAAATCCAATTGCTCCCGTCCCGGAGAACAGGTCGAGCACGCTTATTGATTCAAAATCAACTCTGTTGTTCAGGATGTTGAAAAGGCTCTCCCTTGCAAAATCAGTGGTCGGCCGGGCTTTTAATCCTGCAGCCGGACTGATTATCCTTCCTTTATATTGTCCTCCGATTATTCGCAATTTACCGCACTGAATAGTAACAGGAACCTGTGAAGTTCCGCCTCACGTAAGACGTAACTGAATGTATAATTTCCCTGGGGAAGGGCAAACCTGACATCAGTCAGATATTGGGAGAATCCATGAAGCAATGCTTCCTTTTCCTGCGTCTTGCCGCTCAGGTAGACCGTCTCGTCCTGTCGTACATTCATTTTCTTAAGAACATACAGGACAAAATACTCAATATCCGATCTGCTCTTGAAATGGAAGGTATTGCAGAATTTCAGTTCATTCGGATCAAAAATGACAGTGTCGAAATAATCCTTTTCAAAATGAATATGGATGTTGTTGCCGGTCGACCTGCGGTTGAAGTGGACATACTGAAACAGCGGCTTCAGGGAATGCATGATGTTACCTTCCGGAAACAGTCCCTTAAGCAGGTCGGCGAAACCTTCCTGAAGCGAAAAGATCGTATAAATGTCTGAATTTTTTATCTTGCTGATCATCACTCTCTCCCTTTCATTTTTTTTCTGGTTGAAATCGAGGTACTCTTCCTTTCTCGAATCTTCAAACAAAGGTCCCGGAACCAGGGTCGACCGTGATGTCGGTGTAATGATATTGGTCTTTCTGAATTTTCTGGTAAGGAAATCATCCTTTCTTATTATTTCATTCAGCCTGTACGGATCTAACCTGGAATTATCCTCGGGTTCATACGACCTTAACATTACGAACTTGTTCCTGAGCGAATCGAGGATGCAGAATGAGATATCATCAGCACTCACCTGCACCGATAACTCATAATTCTCGGTCGAGTTTATATCAAGCGTCTCATCATAGAGTTCCAGAAAAGGCATGTTGTGGAATGATTTCAAACAAATGTAGAAAATATCGACGTGTTTGCAAGGAGGAGGGGGAAATTATCTGAGGGCGGTATGCGGTATGCGGTATGCGGTATGCGGTACGCGGTGCGCGGTACGCGGTATGCGGTACGCGGTCTTACTGCCAACTGCCAGGTTGTTTCATGTTGTTGCTTGTTGAGTTTTAAACTAATTTCGTAAATTTCACAAATCACAAATCACAAATCACGAATCACAAATTCCAAATCACCAGCTTTTATCAATATGCGCGATACAATAATATTTAATAGTCTATGCAAGAACCTTGGCAACACCCCAACCGATGACCAATCTGAAGCACTTAAAAAGATCGCATCATATATTGTTTATAATAATAACGATGTAATCTTCCTGCTAACGGGCTACGCCGGTACCGGTAAAACCAGCGTTATCAGCGCCATAGTCAAAACACTTGATCTCCTTAGAATGAAATCGGTTTTGCTGGCTCCAACCGGCAGGGCTGCAAAGGTTCTGTCATCTTATGCCGGAAAACCGGCATTCACGATACATAAAAAGATCTACCGCCAGAAATCGATGAAAGAGGGGATAGGAAGCTTCGTTCTTGACCGGAACCTGAGCAAGGATACCTTTTTTATAGTGGATGAGGCTTCGATGATATCGAACAGCTCAAATGACGGTTCTGTTTTTGGCAGCGGCAAGCTTCTTGAGGATCTTGTTGAATATGTTTATTCCGGCACCGACTGCAGGCTAATCCTTGTAGGGGACACGGCACAGCTGCCTCCGGTTGGCTCGGTATTGAGCCCGGCTCTCGATCCGGATGCGCTTAAGGAATTCGGATTTGGTTTGATAACGACAGAACTGAAAGAGGTGGTCCGGCAAAGTGAAACATCCGGGATACTGATGAATGCCACTCAGATAAGATTCCAGATTGCAGAAAGGACACTTGAGAAGCCAAAACTCGATTGCATAAATTTCAACGACGTTATCCGTCTGTCGGGCGAGGAACTGATTGAGGAGATATCATCCGCGTACGGAACCTGCGGACTCGAAGGCACTATCATTGTTGTAAACTCAAACAAACAGGCCAACCGCTATAACCAGGGAATCCGTAACAGGATCTTTTTCAGGGAGGAGGAGATTTCACCCGGAGATATCGTGATGGTGGTGAAGAATAATTACTCGTTAGCGAGTGAGGAGGATCCCGACCGATTCATCGCAAACGGCGATATCGCTGAGATAAAGAAAATCAGGAAATACGAAGATTTATATGGATTCAGGTTCGCGGAAATGGAACTCTGGTTCCCTGACTATGACATGGAGATTGTATCGAAAGTGATGCTTGATGTCCTGCAGATGGATACCCCGGCGCTTCCTTCCGACAGGAACAGCGAACTCTTTAAAAATATCCAGGCTGACTACCTGCACCTTAAAACCAGACAGAAACAATACATGGCTGTCAGGGAAGACCCTTACTTCAATGCCCTGCAGATCAAGTTTGCATACGCGGTAACATGCCACAAAGCCCAGGGCGGTCAGTGGGAGAGGGTCTTTATCGACCAGGGGATGTTCAATCGAAATGAAATCACTATCGATTACCTCAGGTGGTTCTACACTGCACTTACCCGATCGACTGACAGAGTTTACCTGGTTAACTTTACAGAAGATTTCTTTCTCCCTTAACTGACGTCATCCCGAATCCCGCCATCCAGGTCAGCACTACTCAATCAATAGTTCGCCGGACTTTCCCGGGAATGCAAATTGCTCCTTAATTATGGGATGAGGGATCTTGAACAAAAATATCAGATTTATTCTCCTTCAAAATTGCAGGATTGATCCCTGATTGTATATTTACAAAACTCAATCTTAATTCAAACCCTATGGAAGAAACAAACCTTGTCTATCGCGGGAAATTTAAAGGTGTATTTAATATTACCGTAGGCCCATTCGAAGACAAATAACGGTTTGTCTTTATGTCTTAACGGCGGAACAGGCTGAACACTTCCTCGCAATATCCTCCGCAAATGCCACAAAGGTCAAAAAAAGCTACAAAGTGCGAAACTGGCAGAAACATCAACTTTCGCCACCTCACACCGCACGCCGCGTGGCGTATAACCAGCTACTTAAACAATTGAATCATTATTAAATTCTTGCAGCCATGAAGTCATACAGAAAAGAACTTTGGTTTGAAACACAAACCAGAAGAGCCTTCATCAACATCACCCCCGAGGTTGAAAAATGCCTTTCCGAATCTGGCATCAGGGAAGGACTGATCCTTGTCAACGCCATGCATATAACAAGCAGCGTCTTTATAAATGATGATGAATCAGGACTGCACCACGATTTTGAGGTATGGCTCGAAAAACTGGCGCCTGAGAAACCATACTCCCAGTACAGGCATAACGGATTCGAGGACAATGCCGATGCGCACATCAAACGGACGGTCATGGGTCGTGAGGTGGTGGTTGCCGTTACAAACGGCAGATTCGATTTCGGACCCTGGGAACAGATCTTCTACGGTGAGTTCGACGGCAAAAGAAGAAAACGGGTGCTGGTTAAGATTATAGGTGAATAACCATCCCTACTTAAAGGTCCAAAATTGATCCCAAACAAGTATTTTAAGCCCCCTTCATGGGGTTGGGGGCATAGCCTTCACACCAGTTTCATATCCTCAATAATCCCTGATACTCTCTGATCAAGCAGCCTTTCAGTTGACTCAAGCTTGTCTGCTGAATCCAGAGGTGTGTTTACGCTTAAGTAGAATTTGATCTTTGGCTCGGTTCCGGACGGTCTCACCGAAATCTTCGAACCGTCCTGCAGGAAGAACTGGAGAACATCCGATTTCACAAGATCGATTTTTCCGGTCTCCCCGGTCAGACAGTTGGTCGACACCAGGGTTGAATAATCATTCATTTTTACCACGGGACTGTTGTTGATCATCTTTGGAGGATTGGTCCTGTAACCGGCCATCATAGCCTTTATCTCACCGGCTCCTTCGGCACCTTTTCTTACTATATTGATAAGCTTTTCCTTATATAAGCCGTAATTTAGATAGATATCCGTAAGCTGGTCAAACAGAGTCTTACCATTTTCCTTTGCAAAAGCAGCCATCTCAGCAAACAGTGCGCATGATGCAACTGCATCCTTGTCCCTGACATAATCGCCGGGCAGGAAACCGTAGCTCTCTTCCCCTCCTCCAATAAACTTTTCCCTGCCTTCAAGCCTTTTTATCAGTTCTGCAAAATACTTGAACCCGGTAAGGACATTATAGCATTTTACATTGTAACTATCAGCTATCCTGTCCATCAGATCGGTTGTTACAATTGTCTTGATGATATACTCATTGCCCTTGTACTTGTTTCTTGCCTTGTACTGCGATAATATATAATGTATAAGCAGAACACCGGTCTGATTGCCGTTAAGAAGCACAAACTCATTATCCGGATTTCTCAGGGCTATCCCGAGCCTGTCGGCATCGGGATCAGTGGCCATAACTATTTCAGCGCCCGTCTTTTTAGCTTTGTCGATTGCCATAGAAAGCGCTGCCGGCTCCTCCGGATTCGGAGATTTGACAGTCGGAAAGTTGCCGTCAACAACATCCTGTTCAGGTACCGTGATTACGTTAGTGAAGCCAAAAAGCTTCAGAGCTGCCGGAACCAGCGTTCCTCCTGTCCCGTGGATAGGAGTGAATACAATTCCCGTGTCAGTGTGCTTTCTGTTAATTTCAGGATTGATGCTCATCTTCAGCACTTCTTTCAGGAAGAGCTCATCTGTCTCTTTCCCAATGATTTTGATCTTGTCCTTCCTGCTGCCGAACCTGATCTGCGAAACTGATGTTATTTTCCTTACTTCCTCGATAACACCCTTGTCGTGAGGGGGTACAACCTGACCGCCATCGTCCCAGTAAGCCTTGTAACCATTGTATTCGGGCGGGTTATGTGATGCAGTGATAACCACGCCGCTCCGGCATTTGTAATGACGGATTGCAAATGACAATTCCGGAGTCGGCCTGAGGTCCTCGAACAGAAACACTTCAAATCCGTTTGCCGAGAAGATGTCGGCTGCAGTTTCTGCAAAATACCTGCTGTTGTTCCTGCAGTCATGTGCAACGGCAACCCTGATTCCTGTATTTCCGAAGGCTTTTATAAGATAGTTTGAAAGTCCCTGTGTTGCCATCCCGAGTGTGTAGATATTCATCCGGTTGGTTCCGGCACCCATAATTCCCCTTAATCCGCCGGTTCCGAATTCAAGGTCCTGGTAAAAGGCATCAACAAGTTTTTTCTCATCCTTTTCGAGCATCTCCCTGACTTCCCCGCGGGTTTCTTCATTGAATTCAGGTGCGAGCCATTGTTGAGCTCTGGATCTGATTTGGTCGAGTGATAACATATGTCAGTTATTTACAGTTAGTTTTTCTGAGTCAATTGGTTATTTCATTCGCGTTAACCCCCTTTCCCTCCCGAAACCAATCGGGATCCCCCATAGGGGAAACGGCTTTGCCCCTTCCCCCCTGGGGGAAGGTTGGGAAGGGGGTAAATAATGCTGGAGAATGCCGAATCTATCCATAGCTATCGGGAGGGAAGGGGGTTAAAAATCAAAAATTGATTATTAAAAACATCATTTCAGATAGTCATTTTTAAACATTATTTCAAGGCATCTGAGCAGGCTTTTCCTCCAGTGCGGTATTTCAAGACCATAATCCTCCTTGATCTTGCTTTTATCCAGCACCGAGTAGGAGGGCCGTTTTACAGTTGATGAAAAGTCTTTTGAAAGAATGGGATTCACCTTGCATTCCAGTCCTGCATCAAGGAAAATTTCTGTTGCAAAATCATACCAGCTGCAAACACCTTCGTTTGAATAATGGTAGGTGCCGGCGACGAATGCAATCTGATTCCTGATCACCCCGGATACAATAAATAAAATGGCTTCAGCCAGATCAGCTGCATATGTCGGTGTTCCGGCCTGATCAAAAACAACATTGACCGATTCCTTCTCTTTCGCAAGCCTGAGCATGGTCTTCACGAAATTGTTCCCGAATGATGAATAAAGCCATGATGTCCTTATTACCATCGTTCCGTTATGCAGCAGGGCAAATCTCTCTCCCTCAAGCTTCGATCTGCCATAGGCTGATTGCGGATTAACCGCTGAGTTTTCATTATAGGGAGTATTTGAGGAGCCGTCGAAAACATAGTCGGTCGATACATGGATCAGCCTGGTTTCAGTTCCTTTGATCGATTCAGCCAGGTTCTTTACTGCAGTTGCATTGATCCTGAATGCATTTTCAGAGTCAGTCTCTGCCTTGTCAACGAAATTGTAAGCAGCGCAGTTGATGATCCATTCGGGCTGATTTTTGACAACAAAGTCATAAACAGAAATAGAATCGGTGATATCCAGATTATCTGCATCCGTAAAAATGAATTCATATCCCGAATAGTGTCCGGATGCAGCTTTTATTTCGCTTCCAAGCTGACCTGATGCTCCCGTTACTAATATTACTGCCATATAGACTGACTAAAAGTTCATCTCTGCATCCCTGAAGCAGGGTTGATTCTGATCCTTGTTGCTTATTACCGGTTCAATAGCTTCAATCTTCCAGTCAATTGCAAGATCAGGATCCTTCACTGAAATACCTTTTTCATACTGAGGTTGATACAGATTATCGCATTTGTATTGTATCACAGCGATATCGCTAAGCACTGAAAATCCATGAGCAAAGCCCTTGGGAATAAAGAACTGCGTCTTATTCTCCGAATCGAGTTCAACACCGTACCACTTACCGAATGTCAGGGAGTTCTTCCGCAGATCAACCGCAACATCATAGATTTTCCCAACCACTACCCTGATAAGCTTGGCCTGGGCAAATGGATTCAACTGGTAATGTAACCCTCTTATCACGCCATACACCGATCGTGATTCATTATCCTGGACAGGATTGAACGGGATACCCGCCATAAGGAAAGTCTCGAGCTTGAAACTTTCGAAAAAATAGCCCCGGCTGTCACTGAATACCTTTGGCTGAATTATATATAATCCCTCGAATCCTGTTTCTGTTATCTTCATTGGTCTAACTGAATCATCTTAAATTTTCCTGACCTTCCCGGAACTGATTAGTGTCCGGCTTTCCGGTACACCGGATAATCTGTTTTCCGGAAGGAGCCTGTGGCAAATCCTAACTCAACACCTGAGTAACTATCTTAATGTTGCGAACCCGTCAATCTCCTCTGTTGCAATTTTAAGGAGGTATTTGCCATACTGGCTCTTTTTTACCGGTTCTGCAAGCGAAATTAACTGTTCCCTGCTGATAAACCCTCTTTTGAATGCAATTTCTTCAACACATGATGCCTTTAATCCCTGGCGCTGTTCAAGGGTTGCTATGAAATTGGCTGCCTGAAGCAGGCTCTCATAGGTTCCGGTATCGAGCCATGCCATTCCCCTTCCCATCACGCGCACCTCGAGAGATCCTTCGTTGAGGTAGAGGCGGTTGAGATCTGTAATCTCAAGCTCGCCTCTTGCTGATGGTTTGAGCGATTTCGCTTTTCCGACCACTGTATTATCATAAAAGTATAGTCCTGTAACCGCGTATTTTGATTTAGGCTTCTCCGGTTTTTCCTCAATGCTCACGGCTCTCAGATCCTTGTCAAATTCAACCACTCCGTATCGTTCGGGATCATTGACATAATAACCGAAAACAATTGCTCCATTTGTCAGTTCTGCAGCCTTAAGCAGGACATCCCCGAAGCCATGGCCGTAGAAAATATTATCACCGAGTATCATGCAAACATTGTCGTTGCCGATGAATTCCTCTCCAAGAATGAAGGCCTGCGCCAGGCCGTCAGGTGATGGTTGTTCCTTATAGCTGAATTTAATTCCCAGCGAAGAGCCGTCGCCCAGGAGATCCCTGAAACCTGGCAGATCCCTTGGTGTGGATATTACCAGTATTTCCCTTATTCCGGCCAGCATCAGCACCGACAGCGGGTAATAAATCATCGGCTTGTCGTATACCGGAAGCATCTGCTTCGAAATCGCCATAGTAATAGGGTAGAGGCGAGTCCCTGAACCCCCGGCCAGTATTATTCCTTTCATTATCTAACAATTAAACTATCTTTCTAAAGTCATTGCGAGACCCGCCTTCCCGGTGGGTCGAAGCAATCCCGCCCTTGCGAGACCCGCGAGAAGCGCGGGTCGAAGCAATCCCGTCAACGCCTTCCTATCCCATAATACCCAAACCCCTTCTCCTTTAACTCTTCCGGATCATATATATTCCTTCCGTCAAAAATTGTTTTTTCTTTCATGAATTCAGCCATTTTCCCGAGATCGGGCAGGTGAAATTCAGCCCATTCGGTCATGAGCGCCAGCGCATCAGCTCCTTTTATTGCATCATATGGATCTTTTGCATAATATACCCTGTCTCCAAGCTGTTTTCTGGTCTCTTCCATGGCAGCCGGATCGTAGATCCTAACATCGGCTTTTGCCTTGATCAGCTTATTAACAAGGTACAATGCCGACGACTCCCTGATATCATCTGTTTTCGGTTTGAATGACAAACCCCATACAGCCAGTACCTTTCCCTGAAGATCGTTTTTAAAGTGCTTGTTTATCTTGTTGAATATTACATTTTTCTGAAATTCATTTGCCTTTTCAACCGCCGATATTACCTTCAGATCATAGCCCATATCTGAAGCGGTCCTGAGAATTGCCTTGACATCCTTAGGGAAACACGATCCACCATAGCCTATTCCGGGATAAAGGAACCTGTTTCCTATCCTTGGATCGCTTCCTATGCCCTTTCTTACACTGTTCACATCAGCGCCGAGAAGTTCGCAGAGATTTGCTATCTCGTTAATGAAGCTTATCCTGGTTGCCAGCATGGCATTAGCTGCATACTTGGTCAGTTCAGCCGATGGAATGTCCATGAATATGACTGTCCGGTTATTAAGGAGGAAAGGCATGTAAAGCTTCTTCATCAGGTCACCGGCCCTTTCGCTGTCGATTCCCACTATTATCCTTTGCGGCTTAAGAAAATCCTCCACTGCCGAACCCTCCTTGAGAAATTCCGGATTCGATGCAACATCAAACGGTATATCAGCCTTTCTCTCTGCAAGTTTATCCTTTATGGTATTCCTGATCCTTTCAGCAGTTCCGACCGGTACTGTGCTTTTTGTTGCAACTACTACATAATGATCCATCAATGTCCCGATTTCAGAGGCAACCGCAAGCACATGCTTCAGGTCAGCGCTTCCGTCCTCATCAGGGGGAGTTCCAACTGCAATGAAGATCACTTCCGCTCCTTCAATCGCTTCCTCTATGCTGTTTGTGAATGAGAGTCTTCCTTTTTCAATGTTATTAACCATCATCGGTTCCAGCCCGGGTTCATAAATGGGCACTTTCCCGTCCTTCATCAATTTAACTTTTTTCAGATCGTTGTCAACACAAACAACATTCACACCAGTCTCGGCAAAACATGTCCCCGTTACCAGTCCAACATAACCCGTTCCTATAACTGCAATCTTCATATCTTTCTATTAGTGTAAGTTGTACAAATATAACAAAAGCGATCAGCAATCAGCGATCAGCAATCAGCAATCAGCGTTTAGCAGCCCTCCTTGAAAGCTGACAGCTTCATTCTTAACCACGAAATTCTCAATTATATTGCAACATGTCAATAAAAAAACATAACTTTGCAACCACTTTTTTAGCAAAATAATGTCTAACTTATTAATTATTAGTCTTTTTAACTACTATTATGATTGAAAGCAAAAAGAAACCTGTCAAGAACGAAAAGGTTGAAATTGAAGATGATGGTCTGAAGACCGCAAAAAAGATCAAAGCCAGGGACTCCAAAGAAAAGCCTGTGACACAAGGTATTGATGAAGAAATTCTTCCGGAAGTAGAAGATGCATTGCTGACCGGAGAAGAAGAACTTGTTTCAAAAGTTGTGGACGAAACGGAAGAAGTGGTACGCGAAGCCAGAATCAGGAAGAATATTCCTGAAATTGAAAAAGAAATTAAATC
>JBAQCK010000145.1:0-2454 GCA_049294075.1 Bacteroidales bacterium
GCCCTGTGCCCTGTTCTTCTTTCTCGCCGACCGCTTCTGCTGCCATACAAATATGGCAGCAGAAGCATTATCTCTGCAAAAAAAGAAACCGGTTTGCGAAATCTCTTTCGGCAAACCGGCTATACTGCTATCAGAACTTTTATCTGTTCTACTGCTAATAGAACTTATATCTTTTGTCGACGATGTTCGCCGCTTGCCTAATGGCTTCATATGCCTCGTAGCTTCCTCTCATCTGGTATGTGGCGGAGAGCCTTTCCTTAAGCATGTCAAGGTCCTGGTCGCTGGTCTGGGTGAGGTTGTTAACGGAAAGCATATAGACTCCATTTTCTCCCTTTACCGGTCCGGTAACGCTTCCCTGCTTTGATACTGCAGCTGCTGCAATAAGTGCAGGTTCAGCTCCGGCGCCCGGAACCGAATACGACCTGAAAGTAACCTGTGTTGCTTCCTGAACGGAAAGACCCATAGAGGAGGCAATATCATCAAGACTCCTGCCTGAACCGCTGTTCTTTTCAAATTCAGATGACAGTATCTCAGCCTTTTTCTCCTTTGATACCTGGAACCGGATATCGTTCTCAACATCTTTCATCGGTGCTATTCCCTCTTCGGTTATCCTTGTGCAGTAAGCAACCACGTATTTATCGCCGACTTCAAAAACAGCCTGATCATTGTTGTCAAGTACTATTTTGTTTTGTTCGGTCTGGAACAATGATATCACAAGGTTCCGGGGATTATCCAGACCCGGCAGTGTCTTTTGCTGGGGTGTAATATCATTGGCTACTCTTTTCGTCAGTTTTTTTTCAGTTATTGCCTGGTTGAATTTTTCATATGTGCTGCCGGTGCCTGCAAACTGACTTGCATCGCTGTAAATTCTCTGGTTAGTCATCGATCCGGGAATTATCTTCCTGTCGACAATCCCGATGTGATATTTTCGTGAAGGTTTTGACTGGGCAAGGATTTCGATGATGTGCACGCCGAATGTGGTTTCAACAGTCACAATATCGCCTTTTTTCCCTGAGAAACAGGCGTTATTGAAGGGGACAACCATCATTCCTTCAGGGAACCAGCCAAGATCGCCTCCGAGCTGGGCGGAACCCTGGTCGTCAGAATTGGTGATCGCCAGTGTAGGGAATGAAGTTCCCGATTTAATAAGTTTAACGAGACTGTCAGCTTTTGTTCTGGCATCAGTGAGGCTGCGTGTCTGACCGGCTGAAATCAGGATATGACGGGCGTGAACCGAGTCGGGCCTGTTGGCTGCATCCAGAATGCGAGCTATTTTCAGTGATCCGTCCTCGTTATAAGGTCCGAAAACTGCGGTCAGATCTTCTGTTTTGACAAAATCCGAGAGCTGTGCCGGTACTTCGCTGAGCGGGACATAAAATCCGACATGCCTTGTATCGGCAGTGAGGTTTATGTACTGGACAGGATCCTCGGCTGCCATGAATTCACTTTTGGCATTGTTGATCCAGTCCTCTGCCAGTTTTACATCTTCATCTGAGGGAACAACATCGAAAGTCACGTATTCCATATCCCTGAGAGCTGTTTTCTTAAAACTCTCCTTATGCTTGTTGTAGTACGATTCTATGTCGGCGCTGGTTATTTTGACCAGGGAGTCGGCGATTGAGGAATAGTTCTTCACTATGTAACTGAAATCCACAGTCGATGCTGAAAGATCCCTGTCAAATTCCGCCTGTTTGGATGTAACATAAAGTCCTTTGGAGACCAGTGTATTGTATTTGGTGGCAAGCCTGTCGTTTACAATCTCATTTTCAAAGAAGAGCCAGTATTTGTTGGTTGTTTCATCAACCTCGGTGTTTTTCAGGAAGTTGACAAGAACCGACTTGTTGAATGCGCCTGTCTGCTGGTCGGTGAAAAGTTGGAGGACAATAGGGTGAGGATTGTTTCCGAGCACAAGCTCATCCACTTCTTCGGAACTAACGCCTATCCCGAGTTTCCTGTACTGTTTGTCGAGGATCCTTTCCCGGATCATTTTCTGCCAGGTCTGCTCCCTTATCGATTCGGTTGTAGCCTCATCAATGCTTGTGTTGCCTGAAAGCCTGTAGATCTCAACAAGATTCGATACTTCAGTTTCAAAATCCTGATAGGAAAGCGATTCGTCTCCTATCGTTCCTATCTCATAATATTTTCTTGCCTTTGCAGACTGACTGGTACCGCCGCTGAAAAAATCACCGATTACAAAGATGAACAGTGAAACACCTATAACTACGGCAACCATTACACCTGCCTTTTCCCTTAAAAATTGAAGTGCTGACATGAATGATATCTTCTTTGGATAAAATTGATCTTTTTTAAATCAGGCGACAAATATAATAAATTTCCTGTTAAAAAAGGATCAGGCATCATTTGCATACCTTATAAATATATACAGCAGGGAAGGATGGTCTTTTTCTTGCAGACTTAAAGGCATAAGACAGAGAGGGGTATTATTGATAATAA
>JBAQCK010000146.1:0-10329 GCA_049294075.1 Bacteroidales bacterium
GAGGGATCTCATTCAATCTGTAGTGCTTTGACAAACGGTTGGATTTGAATGTGCAGGGCCCGTTGTGAGGGATCTCATTCAATCTGTAGTGCCTGGACAAATGGTTTGCTTTGAATGTGCACTGCTCAAACATGCGGCTTCCTTATAAGGCGAGGGATCTCATTCAATCTGCACTGATTGGGCAAAGGTCTCCTTTTGAAAGTGCAGTACCCGTTGCAAGGGATCTCAATTCCTTGATTCTGCCATTTACAAGCAGTAGTTTACCCCCCACTTTGAGTTTGATCCCGTAATTTATTTTTCACACATAAACCTTTTCCCGCCTTATGTGTTATTTTTGTACCTGCTGAAACATTTGTTATGAAGAGAGCTGCATTCCTTTTTTTTATTTTGATTATTTCAGCCTGTGGAAGGCAGGCTAAAACCGGGGAGAGGATTATTTCAGTCAGTATTGCTCCCTTCGGCTACTTTACGGAACAGATTGCAGGAGATAATTTTACTGTGAATGTGATGGTCCCTGCAGGGGCCAATCCTCATATATACGAACCATATCCCGATCAGATTGACAGGCTCCGGAGGTCGGAGGCTTATATCAGCAACGGTTATCTTGGATTTGAAATGACATGGATGGACCGGTTTTCGGAGATAAACAAATCCATGAAGAAGCTTAACCTTGGAGAAAGCATCGTCCCCATTGAAAATCATCACGATCATGAAGGGGAGCACAGTGAGGGCGCCGATCCGCATTACTGGGTTTCCCCGTTATGCGCCATGAAGATGGCCTTGGCAGTAAGGGATTTCCTCGCGGAGCTTGACCCTGTTAACGGTGAAGAGTATGAAAGGAACTACAGGGTCCTGCTGGAAAAGATCGGCCGGGTGGATTCAATGGCAAGGGAGCTTTCGGTTATTGAAGGAAGCAGAACCTTCATGATTTATCATCCCAACCTGGCATATCTTGCGCGGGATTACGGGATGAAGGAAATCGCTATCGAGAACGAGGGAAAGGAGCCGTCTCCTTCGCAACTCAGGGAACTTATCGATATCGCAAGACAGGAAAACATTAAAATGATACTGGTACAGAGGGAGTATGACCCGAGGAACGCCAGGGCAGTGGCTGATGAGATTGGCTGCAGGGTGGAGGTCTTTGATCCACTTTCCGGCGACTGGTATTCCTCCACAACGGCTGTCATACAACTGCTTAAAACCGGTTTTGAAGAAGCCTTAAATTAAACTGATATGTCTGAACCCCTTCTTGAATTGTTTTCGGTTTCTGTTTCCTACGGGGAATTCAAGGCTATTGAGGATGCCAGCCTGAGTGTGACGGCAAACGACTTCATAGGGGTGATCGGTCCGAACGGCGGAGGAAAGACCACACTTCTTAAGGCCATCCTGGGACTTGTTCCCATCAGCGGAAGGATAGTTTTCAGCAAGGAGTTACAGGGGGGAAGGAGAATAGGTTATCTTCCGCAAATTTCGACTGGTGATCACAGCTTTCCTGTTACGGTTACTGATGTGATACTGTCAGGACTGATGATGCACAAGGGATTTGCTGCTGTGATGTCAGCAGCCGACAGAAGTAAGGCAGCGGGTGTGATTGATGAGCTGGGCCTGAGTCAGCTTTCGGATTCCCCGCTTTCAGAGCTTTCAGGAGGTCAGCTTCAGAGAGTGTTTCTCGGCAGGGCCATGATCGGCGATCCGAAACTGCTTCTACTCGACGAACCGGGTAATTTTGTCGACTCTAATTTTGAGAACGACTTCTATGAAAAGCTCAGAATACTGAACAGTCGGATAGCCATTCTGATGGTCTCACATGATATCGGGATCATTTCGTCGCATGTCAGGTCGTTTGCCTGCGTCAACAGGAAACTTCATTATCATCCCTCATCAGAAATAACCAATGAAGAGCTTCTCAGTTACGGTTGCCCCATTCAGCTTATAACACACGGTGAAGTTCCTCATACTGTATTAAAAAAACACTGATCGTTGGAAGGAAGTATTTTTCAATATGAGTTTGTTATAAAGGGCCTTCTGGGAGCGCTCTTTGCCAGCATCACCGCCGGCCTGGCGGGGACATATATTGTATCAAGGAGGATGGTCTTCCTCAGCGGCGGAATCACCCATGCATCGTTCGGGGGTATCGGAATAGGTTATTTCGCCGGTATAAACCCGGTTGCAGGAGCTGCAGTATTCGGGGTTATGTCGGCTCTTGGCATTGAGTACCTGTCACTTCGGCAGAAGATCAGGGAAGACTCGGCAATAGGCATCCTCTGGGCGCTTGGAATGGCAATCGGGATTATTTTCATCTACCTGACACCAGGGTATGCACCAAACCTGATAAGCTATCTTTTCGGAAGTATTTTAACTGTGACTTACGGCGACATCATAGCCCTCGGAATAATGTCGGCGGTGCTCATCATCTGGTTTACGGTGTTTTACAGAATGATACTCTATATATCATTTGATGAGCAGTATGCCAGGACCTTCACTTCCCGCGTTAACCTTTTCAGGTATGTCACCACATCGCTGATAGCTCTTACGATAGTTCTGAACATAAGGATGGCCGGAGTTGTTCTTGTTATATCATTGCTTACCATACCGCCGAATATTGCAATGCTTTTCACCAGAAAATATTCAAAAATAGTTGTATGGTCGATGGTGGCAGCCTTTGCGGGAACAGCTGCAGGATATGTGATTTCATACTACGCGGGTATACCGGTGGGGGCTACGATAATATTCACTCTTGTAATTATCTGGCTCGGAGCAAAGCTGGTATGCAGGATAACAGGGCTGAATTTGAAAAATAACAATAAAAAATTATTGAATAACAATAATTGAGATATTGTTTTACGATAAAAAATTATTGAATAATAATAAAGAAATCAGACATGGATTATGATCTTTTGGTAATAGGAAGCGGGCCGGGCGGATATGTTGCTGCCATCAGGGCCTCACAACTGAAGATGAAAGTGGCTGTAGTGGAGAAGTCGGAGATAGGCGGAATCTGCCTGAACTGGGGATGCATCCCTACTAAAGCATTATTGAAGAGTGCGCAGGTTTTTGATTATGTCACTCATGCCGGGGAGTACGGCATAAAGACAGGCGGTGAGGCGAAAGCTGATTTCGGGGCAATAATAGCCAGGAGCAGGGGTGTTGCCGAGGGGATGAGCAAGGGTGTTCAGTTCCTGTTCCGCAAGAATAATATTGAGCTTTTAAAAGGTTTCGGGGTTCTGTCTGGTGACGGCAAAGTGGAAGTCACGGCGGATGACGGAACCAAAAAGAGTTACTCGGCCCGGAACATAATAGTTGCCACCGGAGCCAGATCGAAGGAATTGCCGGGACTGAAGCAGGACGGCCGGAAGGTAATCGGGTATCGTGAGGCGATGACCCTGCCTGTCCAGCCTGAGTCGATGGTGGTGGTTGGTTCAGGAGCCATCGGGAGCGAGTTTGCTTCTTTCTACCAGACACTCGGGACCAGCGTGACTCTTGTTGAGTTTCTGCCACGGATTGTTCCCCTTGAGGATGAGGAAGTTTCAAAGCAGCTTGAAAAGTCGTTCAGGAAAATAAAGATGAGGGTTCTTACCGATTCGTCCGTTGAGTCGGCCGATACCTCAGGTGATAAATGCAGGGTAAGGATAAAGACGTCGAAGGGATATGAGGAAGTGGAAACGGATATAGTACTTTCGGCAGTTGGAGTTGAGACCAACATAACCGGAATCGGTCTGGAGGCGGCCGGTGTAAAAACTGAGAAGGGAAAAGTGATTGTGGATGAATTCTACCGCACCAATGTTCCCGGTATTCATGCCATAGGCGACATTGTAAACGGTCCGGCGCTGGCTCATGTAGCCTCGGCTGAAGGGATTGCCTGTGTTGAAAAGATAGCCGGTCTCGATCCGGAACCTGTTGATTATTCTAACATTCCGTCGTGTATTTACACCACTCCGGAAATAGCCTCCTGCGGAATGACTGAAGCAGCGGCTAAGGCAGCAGGACGCGAAATCAGGGTGGGTAAATTCCCGTTCACAGCCTCCGGCAAGGCAAGCGCCTCGGGAACCAGAGACGGATTCGTGAAGCTGATCTTCGATGCGGCTTATGGTGAACTTCTTGGAGCGCACATGATCGGAGCAAATGTAACGGAAATGATTTCCGAGCTTGTGGTTGCCCGGAAACTTGAAACCACTGCCCATGAAATAATCAAGTCTGTCCACCCGCATCCCACAATGTCTGAGGCCATTATGGAAGCTGCGGCAGCCGCTTACGGGGAAGTGATACATCTGTAGATCTGTTTATTCAGGGTTAGACGCAACCTTTTGGCAGTTTTTTTCATCAATCTTATGGAATTGCCATGTTTTATCAGACATATATTGTTTATATTTATATGTTCAAAAGGCGTTGAACTGTGCCTGATATAAAAAATATAATCAAAGGTTGTCTGGCTGGCAACAGAAGGGATCAGGAACTTCTGTACAGGCGTCATGCCGCGAGGCTTTACGCGGTGTGCCTCCAGTATTCCGGTAATGATGATGAGGCGAGGGATATACTTCAGGAAGGATTCATTAAGATTTTTGACAACCTCATCCATTACAAGCATGAAGGTTCTTTTGAAGGATGGATGCACAGGATAATGGTCAACACCGCTCTCGGGAAATTCCGCAGCAAGCATAATCTTTTCAGGGTTGATGATATTGATCAGATTCAGGAGCCGGATGCGGATCCTGATAATGATGATTACTCGGGGCTTGACGCGGTTGACCTTCTGGACATCATAAGACAGCTTCCGCCTAAATACAGGATGGTTTTCAACCTGTTTGCAATTGAAGGCTATTCGCACAAGGAGATAAGCAAGATGATAAATATCTCCGAGGGCACTTCAAAATCAAACCTGTCGAGGGCGAGGATGATTCTTCAGAAGAAGGTGAGTTTATATACTGGAATAAAACACAGTGCAGTAAATGGCTGACGAAAGGGCAAATATCGATCTTCTATTCAGGAACGGACTTAAAGATTTTGAGGTCCTTCCCCCGCCAGACGTATGGAACAACATTCTGCCCATAATCAGGAAGAAGCAGAGATCCCTTGTATTCCTCAGAACTGCAGCCCTTATTGCAATATTGCTGTCTGTAAGCTTCCTGGCTTACCGGATGAGCCGGCAGATTCCTTCATCGTTCAATGAACCTGTTATCTCCTTTGGTCAGGATCAGATATTCCGTCAGGCCGTACCGGCTGACCCGGCTCTTGTAAGGATAGCGTCTTCAGGCGACAGGCTGGCTGCTTCCCCGGGTTTCGGGCAGCAGGCTGCTCAGCTCACCGGAACGAATGCTGATTCGACGGATGGTCAGGCCGGCTTGCAGGCTTTTGTTACGAAAGCCGGTCCTCCCGAATTCAGCAGCAACCTCCAGGCCTCTTCCTCTCTTATCGGCTTTCGCCGTCCCGGGACGGTCACCAACGAATCAAACGCCTTCTACAATCCGGTTTATGAGCCTGTTATCGAAGAGGCCGTTAAAAAGGATGACAGATGGACGCTGAATGCAATGGCTTCTCCCATGTATTACATGAGGCCCGGAAGCCCAGGCGGAGAAATGGCCGGTAGTTTCCCTCTCGAACAGTCAAGGTTATCATATTCAGGAGGGGTGGGATTCTCATATAAGATAAGCCGTAAGCTAAGTATTCAGTCGGGCCTTTACTATTCCTCCGTGGGCAACGAGGTAGATAACATACAATCATTCTCCGGTTTCCGCCAGTTTGACTATACAAAGGGCGACCACAACTTTGAGGTTCATACCTCTGCCGGGCTCATTCAGACTGATAATCCGGATGTGTTCCTTACTGATAACATGAGCGAAAGGGTTGTCACCATATACACCATGGATGTGTTCGATCCGGTAAAGGCCAGCCTTCCCCTGATCGACAACTCCCTTTTCCAGAATTTCGGCTACCTTGAGATGCCGGTTGTGTTAAGGTACAAGGTCGTTGACAGGGTAATCGACTTCAACCTTATCGGCGGGATGTCATATAATCTTCTTGTAAACAATTCGGTGCATGCCATGATCGGCGGCAGTAAGTATGATATCGGAAAGACAGCCGGACTGAACAGCTTCCTCGTAAGCAGTTCACTGGGGATGGGAATGGAATACACCATCTCTGATAAAGTCTCTCTCAACCTCGAACCTACATTCCGCTACTATCTGAATCCCTTCAGCAGCATAAGCGGCATCTCTGCAAACCCGTATTCATTCGGTATCTTCTCGGGCCTGTCGTACCGCTTCTGATTTAGCTTCATTCAGCTGACAATCCTTTTCACCCTTTTTAACGCTTTTTGTTCATTATGGGATAGTGCCGGCTTATTTTTAAGCCGTAAAATAACTACCTTTGCATTTTGTTTTACCACCCGTAGTTTTATCATGATTAAATCGAACATACGATCACTTGTTTTTGGACTCGGTCTGGTTGGTCTGGCCGTTTCAGTATTTATTGTTAACCAGAGTTTTAAGAGTTTTGCAAGGAGCCATGAGCCCGTTTCGTCAGTTGATTCCGCAGTGTTCAACAGGCCTTACAAATTACCTGACGAGGTTAACTTTGCAGGTGAAAGGATGCCTGTTGAGAATTTTGACACACGCGAGAGCCTCGACCGCGAACTGCTTACAAGCGCATACAGGCATTCTTCAACGATCCTGATAATCAAGAAGGCATACAGGTATTTCCCCGTGATTGAAAAGATTCTTATGGAGAACGGTATCCCCGATGACTTTAAATATCTTGTGGCGGCAGAGAGCGAATTCAACAACGTGGTGTCGCCATCCGGCGCAACCGGATTCTGGCAGATTATGGCCGCTACCGGAAGGGAAGCCGGGATGGAAATAAACAATGTCACAGATGAAAGATATCATCTCGAGAAGTCAACCGAATTTGCATGCGGTTTTATCAGGAAGTCCTATGAGAAGTATGGCAACTGGACGCTGGCCGCAGCTTCATATAACGGAGGGAGGGGATCAGTTGACGAACAGGCAGGAATTCAGAGGCAGAACAATTACTACGATCTTCTGCTTAATGAGGAAACAGCACGGTATATTTTCAGGGTTGTGGCATACAAGCTGGTAATAACCGATCCGGCCCGCTTCGGATTTGACATAGACAAAAGCGACCTTTATCCCCCTCTTTCGTACCGTGAGGTGAAGGTAGACACTGCCATAGCTGATTTCTCGGATTTCGCGGCGAAATACAATACAAATTACAAAATGCTCAAGTACCTCAACCCGTGGCTCAGGAAACCTTACTTTTCCCCCCGTCCGAACAAGGAATACCTGATCAGGATACCGGATGAGGGGATGCGTACACGGGTATATGAAGGTATAAACGACTGATAACGGAGAGGCTGGCATTGTGATGAAGGAAGAGATAAGGGTATACGGAGCCAGGGTTCACAATCTGAAGAACATAGATGTTACAATTCCCAGGAACAAGCTGGTTGTAATCACCGGCCTGAGCGGAAGCGGAAAGTCGTCGCTTGCCTTCGACACGATTTACGCGGAGGGGCAGAGGCGTTACATGGAGACACTTTCGGCCTATGCGCGTCAGTTCCTTGGGGGAATGGAAAGGCCCGATGTCGATAAGATAACCGGTCTGAGCCCTGTTATCTCCATAGAACAGAAAACTACAAACAAAAACCCGAGGTCGACGGTAGGTACAATCACCGAAATTTATGATTTTCTGAGACTTCTCTATGCCAGGGCAGGGGAAGCCTATTCCTGGGCTTCCGGTGAAAAGATGGTCAGGTACACCGACGATCAGATACTCGAGCTTGTGAGAAGCAGGTATGCCGGCAAAAAGATTTTTTTCCTGGCGCCCATGGTGAAAGGCAGGAAGGGACATTACAAGGAGCTTTTTGAACAGATGCGCAGGAAGGGATTCCTTAATGTCAGGATCAATGGCCAGATAAAGGAGATAACTCACGGGCTTAAGCTCGACAGGTACAAGACTCACAATATCGAGCTCGTTATCGACAAGTTCAGGGTAGGGGAAGTGACCGACAAGCGCTTGCACGATTCTGTACTGATGTCGCTCGACCAGGGCGATGGTGTGATGATGGTTCTTGAAGCAGACACACCTGAGCCGAGATACTTCAGCCGCCATCTCATGTGTCCGGTTACCGGTATCTCCTATAACGAACCGGCACCGCATACCTTTTCGTTCAATTCTCCAATGGGAGCCTGTCCTCATTGCAACGGACTGGGTGAGATATCGAGCATTGACATCAGGAAACTGATTCCCGATCCTTCTCTCAGCATCAGGAAGGGAGGCATAGAACCACTTGGCAAGTATAAGAATGTCTGGATATTCTGGCAGATAGAAGCAATAGCCGAAACGAACGGATTCACCCTCGACACCCCTATAGAGGATATCCCCGAAGAGGCCCTCAACAAGGTGCTTTACGGCTCGGATGAAATACTCAAACTCTCAAACACCCCGTTGGGGATGACTTCCAACTATTTCATGACATTTGGGGGAGTGGTTAATTTCGTGGGGAACATAGAGGTTATAAACGGCAAGAAGAACGGTTCGAGAATGCGCGATCAGTATGTTCAGTATGATACATGCCCGGAGTGCAGCGGAACAAGGCTGAGGAAAGAATCTCTCTGGTTCCGTATCGACGGGAAGAATATCGGAGAGCTTGCTTCACTTGACATAAGGGAGTTGTCGGCATTCATGGATGATATCGAGGAGAGAATGTCGGAGAAGCAGCGGATCATTGCTTCCGAGATACTAAAGGAGATACGTGCGAGGCTTGGATTCCTGGTCGAGGTGGGGCTTGATTACCTCTCGCTCAACAGGGGAGCAAGGACACTTTCGGGAGGGGAGAGTCAGCGGATACGACTTGCAACCCAGATCGGCTCGAAACTGGTGAATGTACTATATATACTTGATGAGCCCAGCATCGGACTTCATCAGAGGGATAACAGGAGGCTTATCTCCTCGCTGAAGCAGCTGAGGGATGCAGGCAATTCGGTGATTGTTGTGGAGCACGACAAGGAGATGATTCAGTCGTCGGATCATGTAATTGACATGGGTCCGGGAGCAGGGCGGCACGGCGGAGAGATAGTGGCAGAGGGGTCGCCGGCCGAGATAAAGACTTTTGACACTCTGACGGCAGGCTACCTGAACAATAGCCATAAATTCCTTATACCGGTCGAAAGGAGACAGGGTAACGGTAAGTATCTTGTTATGACCGGTGCATCGGGGCATAACCTCAAAAATGTCGATGTGGTTTATCCTCTTGGCACTTTCATCTGTGTTACAGGTGTGTCGGGAAGCGGTAAATCGTCACTGGTGAACCAGACACTGCACCCGGCGCTGGCAAGGAGGTACCATAACTCCGGGAAGACTCCGCTTCCGTACAAGGATTTACTGGGGATCGAACATCTCGACAAGGTAATTGAAGTGAGCCAGGCGCCCATTGGCAAAACACCAAGGTCCAATCCTGCAACATATACTGGTGTTTTCACCGACATACGGAAGCTGTTTGAGCAGACCACAGAGGCAAAAATCAGGGGATTCGGCGCAGGCAGGTTCTCCTTCAACGTGAAGGGGGGCAGATGCGAAGGCTGCGAGGGCGCAGGGGTTAAGACCATTGAAATGAATTTTCTCCCTGATGTTTATGTGCTGTGCACTGAATGCAACGGGAAAAGGTACAACAGGGAGACACTGGAGGTCAAGTACAAGGGACAGTCGATCAGCGATGTTCTGGATATGACAGTAAATATGGCCGTCGAATTCTTTGCCAACATCCCGTCGATCTATCATAAGATAAAGACACTTCAGGATGTCGGATTGGGATACATCAGGCTCGGACAGCAGTCTACAACTCTGTCGGGAGGCGAGGCACAGAGGATTAAGCTGGCCACTGAACTGGCGCGGAAGGATACGGGTAAGACGCTTTACATACTTGACGAGCCCACCACAGGTCTTCATTTTGAAGACATCAGGGTCCTTCTGGAAGTGCTGAATAAACTGATCGACAGGGGAAACACCGTTATTGTCATCGAACATAACATGGATGTTATCAAAATGGCGGATTATATAATCGATCTTGGAGCGGAGGGAGGAAAGAATGGAGGGGACCTGATATTTTCCGGTACCCCGGAGGAGCTTCTGAACTGCAGGGAGAGTCACACTGCCAGATTTCTTGAGAATGAGCTCAATGATTAGATTTTATTTATATTTGGATTCAACAAAAATCAGGTTATGAAGGAGGAAAAACAAGCAGATCCAATCGTGGAAGCATTTGCACAGAAGTCGTGGCACGAGATACATGTGACGGATTCATGGAGAGTTTTCAAG
>JBAQCK010000147.1:0-4269 GCA_049294075.1 Bacteroidales bacterium
TTGTTTAACAGCCTGAATATCTGTATTTTTGGCAAAACAACCAAAGAAAAACACAAGTAGATTCAAACAAGTTATTAACAACAAACCATTGTAAACCAATTAATTGAAAGTTTTCTTGCAGGCACTAATTATTAATCTGTATACTTTTTTCAGGACGAGTCATTCTTCTTGTTCCTGCTATTCTGATTTTGCAAGCAGTTCCTGTCCCACCAGGCGGAATTTGGCCGGTTCTTCGGGAGTGATCACGTAGATCGGGGTTCCTTCATCAAGGCCTTCCCTGACAATTATATTCTTTTCGTTCATTTCACCCAGGACGACAATCTGCTTTGTCTTGTTCTTCTTATAAACGTACGGAATACCGTCGGCGTCGGCATGGACGCATTCGGTGGGTATACTGATTACATCGTCGAAGCTGTTGATGATGATTTTGTTGTAGGTTGTCATTGCCGGTCTGAGATCGGGGTTATTCCCGTCTACTTTAATAAGGACCTCGAACATCTTTGATTCGGAGTTACCCAGCTGTTCCCCGATGTTGGCAACATTCATGACTGAGCCTGTCCAGGACTTGCCAGGAATAGCATCGATTGTTATAACTACTTTTTGTCCGGGCATGACTCTGTTAACTTCAATTTCACTTACATAGGTTTTTGAGATCATTGAAGTCAGGTCGGGGAGGGTTGCTATAACCCTGTCGAACGGATTTACCTGCGAGCCGACTTTCCTTTTTGTTCCGTTGAACTCTTCCTTGTATATGACCATCCCTGAAGAAGGCGCCGTTATTGTGAACTGTGCAAGGAAGTTCTGGAGGCTGTTCACCAGTTCCTGCCCTTCGTCGCGGAGTCTTTTCTTGTCCCTTATATTTGTAAGAGCCTTGGCTTTCTGGAGTTCGTAGTTCTTCTTTCTCTGCTCAAGCGCCCTGATTTGTTTGTTCAGATTAATCTCAGCCTGGCGGATGGTTGCCGGAGGCTCGTATTTCGATTGCTGCAGGTTTATTTCGGCCTCTTCGACTGCAATTGTCTGGTTTCTGATTGCATCTCTCAGGTTTGTAAGCAAAACAGTTGTGTCAAGAATGGCCATTTCAAGGTTCGACTGGAGAGTATTCAGGTTTTCCAGGGCGGTTTTCAGTGTGTTGTCATAATCCGTTCTGTCGAGCTGGGCGATGTAATCACCCTCCCTGACTTCTGTTCCTTCGGCAACTATATCCTGTATTTTAAAGCTGGTAATGCGCATTCCTCCATGACCGCCTCCTCCGCGCTGCTGTGATGCCTGCATAATATCGGGACCCTTGACATCGACCGATCTTTCGGCTTCAAGTTCTCCTGCATTTGAAACTGCAATCTCAAAAGGTCCTCTTGTAGCAACGGCATAATTGACAGCGGTTTCCTTGCCCTTTCCAAGCCTGCTGAATATGATCATTGCAACAATGATCAGTGCTGCCACAATACCGGTAGTGATAATTGTTCTTCTCATTTGAAAAATAATTTGATTATAAAGGTTACATATTACCTGTAAATTCTGTTTTGTTTAGTTTCATTCAGCTATTAGACAAATCAGAGACAGGTTTTATTTCGCTGATGGTAAAAAATAAGCGTGGCGGTGGAATTTTACCGGGATTGGTTTCATCTGGAAGCGCGAGTGGCAGGCCCGCCGGCTTCGTCTTGTTATTACGAGAGGCTTGGATTAAACCGTCATTACTTCCTTTTCCTTGACTGCCATAACCTTATCGATTTTTACCGTGAAGTCTCTTACCATTTCCTGTACTTCTTCGGCGGCATTTTCTTCGGTATCTTCGGGGAGGCCTTCCTTAAGCATTCTTTTTAGTTCATCCAGAGCCCATTTACGGGCAGTACGGATGCTTATCCTGGCAACTTCTCCCTCGTTCCTCACCTGTTTTACGAGCTGGTGTCTTCTTTCCTCCGTCAACGGCGGGATGTTAATCCTTATAACCTCACCGTTGTTAACGGGAGTGAGTCCGATGTTAGCGGCTAAAATTGCTTTTTCTATCACGCCGAGCATGTTTTTCTCCCATGGCTGGATAAGAATGGTTTTGGCGTCGGGGGTGTTGATGTTCGAAACCTGGGTAAGGGGTGAGTTTACACCGTAGTAATCAACCGTGATGCCATCGAGCAGAACAGGAGTTGCTCTTCCGGCACGCAGATGTGCAAGTTCATTCTCCAGATGTTCGAGAGCTTTTTGCATCCTTTCCCTGGTTTCTTCGAGAATCAGTTCAACTTCTTCGTTCATAGTTCAGCGTGTTGTATTTATTTGATTGTTTTCCTTCCGTTCAAATTGCCTGCCGGTTTCCAGGGAAAGCTAATTAAAATCAAAAATAATAAAAATTAGTTTGAATGGAATAACTCTTTCAGTTGCAGATAAGTGTTCCGGTACGTGTTCCAGTGACAACCTTTAACAGGTTGCCCTTTCCGTTCATGTCGAACACGATGACAGGCATATTGTTTTCGCGGCACATTGTAAATGCCGTTGAGTCCATTACTTTAAGCCGGCGTTCGATAGCTTCCGCGAAAGTGAGGGTGTCAAATTTTGTGGCATCAGGATTTTTTTCAGGATCATCGGTATATACTCCGTCGACCCTTGTACCTTTCAGCAGTATTTCAGCGCCAGTCTCCACGGCCCTGAGGACGGCTGCGGTGTCGGTTGTGAAGAAGGGGTTTCCGGTTCCGCCCGAGAGTATGCAGATGGTTCCTTTTGTGAGTTCATCGGTCACCCTGTCCCTTGAATAAAGTTCTCCCACGGGTTCCATTCTGATAGCTGTAAAGACTTTTGCCCTGCCTCCGGATGCGCGGATCGCGCTTTCGAGTGCAAGGCTGTTGATGACGGTGGCAAGCATTCCCATCTGGTCGCCTTTTACGCGGTCGACACCCGATTTGGTTCCGCTGAGTCCCCTGAATATATTACCACCCCCGATAACGATGGCAACCTCGCAGCCCAGGCCGGCAATTTCCGTCACCTGTCTGGCATATTCTTCAAGAACCCGGCTGTTTATTCCCTGACCGTCTTCGCCCGCAAGCGATTCACCGCTGAGTTTAAGTAAGATTCTGTTGTATTTCATCAGTATATAATTTTGATTTTAATGGTCTGATGGAACCCACATGTCTGAAATTATATACATGCGTGTTTGTGTTTGCAATACATGTGGGTTTCATTGCGATAATGATTGGTGAAAACAACCTGAGACCGGTAAACTTACATCCGGCCGGTGACGAATATAGCAAAAAAAATGGCGCCAGTTGGCGCCACTCTGATATTGAAATATGAACTTACAATTACTGATTGAGGTTGTAGCGTTTGAAAGCGGTAACTTTCAGCTGCTTATCAACTGACTCGAGGTACTGCCTGATGCTCATTTTGTTGTCTTTGATGTATTCCTGGTTGAGCAGAGTGCTTTCCTTGTAGAATTTTGCAAGCTTCCCCTGTGCTATCCTGTCGAGCATCTCCTCTGGTTTTCCTTCGCGCTTAGCCTGTTCCCTGCCGATTTCCAGCTCCTGTTCGATGACTTTGGCAGGAACATCATCCTTGTCGATGGCAACCGGGTTCATTGCAGCGATCTGCATCACAACATTCTTGTACACCTGTTCATCAAGGCCGGCCTTTGTGAATCCGGCTAAGGATGCGAGCTTGTTGCCGGGATGTATATAAGCCTGTACATAAGCAGCTTCAACCTTTTCATAACAGGCAAGTTCAAGTTTCTCGCCTATAATTCCCATGTATTCGGTGACCTTACTGCCGACTGTCGAGTTTTCGAGAGGCAGTGATTTAAGGGCTGCGAGGTCAGCAGGTTTTTTAGCGATTGCAAGGTCAAGTATCTTACCGGCCAGTGCTATGAAATCCTCGTTCTTTGCAACAAAGTCGGTTTCGCTGTTCAGAACTATCAGGGCGCCCATTGTTGAATCTGCGCTGGCTTTTGCCAGTACCACTCCCTCTGTGGCATCCCTGTCGGCTCTTTTGCTTGCTACAGCCTGTCCCTTTTTCCTTATTATTTCAATAGCCTTTTCGAAATCGCCATTTGATTCTTCAAGAGCTTTTTTGCAGTCCATCATGCCGGCCAGGGTCATTCTCCTCAGCCTTGCAACATCTGCAGAACTTATATTAGCCATTGTATTGTATCCTTTTAAATGTTAAAACTGAACCATTATTCTGCACTCTCCTCAACTTCGCCGACGATATCATCATCCTCTTCGGTCAATTCTTCCTCATCAGCCTCGACTTCTTCCTCCTCTTCAGCAACGAGTGCTTCTATAACTGATTCGG
>JBAQCK010000148.1:0-5030 GCA_049294075.1 Bacteroidales bacterium
CCTTTGAGCCTAATATTGCATGGCATGGCAACGCCCGGTTTGGCAGAACCACCCCGGTTTGTCAGTCCCGTAGGGACGTAATATTGGTAGGGCGGGGCAACGCCCCGTTTAGCATTGCCGCACAACCCGTTAAGCCCCGGATGGGGCGAAATGGTTCCGAGCAGACAGCAAAACGTTTTGCAGAAATCATCACGTTTCAACAGTCCCGTAGGGACGTAATATTAGTAGGGCGGGGCAGCGCCCCATTGGGCATTGTCTCATAGTGTTAAAAAAATTATGAATATTATCGCATGAATCGTTCCTAAATATTTCGTATTGTTAAATATTGGTTTTGCTAATGACAAGCAGTAGTAATGTTTAATGTATTATAGGCGATGTACTATAGGCGATGTCTTATTGTGATGATCGAAGGCCTACGACGTGGGGCATCCGGCATGTGAAAAGGATGATAATGGAATTTCAAAATTTTCAACAGGTATTTATTATGGAGAAAAAGAGTGTTATTATTTTTCGACAAATATTTATAAACGAAACAGTTTAACAATAAAGTTTGACAGCATAAAATACGTTTATTCCGGCTCATGGGATCTTGATTTTGGCAAGGGGAATTACCTGATGTCCAATGATTCCATAGAATTTATTGATGAATGTGGCAGAATCGCTTTATATAGCTGGGACTGGATTCTGTCCGGAAAATTTGAATATAAGTTATCTGACGATTTGCTGATTCTGACAAGAAGACAGCACAATCAACTAATAACATGTAAGTTAACTAAAATCAGAGAGCCTTAAGACACAAAGAAACGGGGGTAAAGAACATTCTAAAAACCTGTTTTCTGTTCCTGTTGCTATTAGTGACAGATGCAGGATGTAATGAGGATGAACAGGATCCATTATGCTATAAAGGGCAGGTTGTAAACCTGAATCAAGGGGACGGATGTAACAATATCATACAGATTGCAGGAATGAACAACAACGGAGGGCTTCCTGTTGGTTCCACAATCACTTTTAATCCGAAATTATATAAGGGAAAATTAACCGAAGGAGATATTGTATATTTTAAGATCATACGATATGAGAAATGGGTTGGTCCGAGTAATGCTTATTGTCCATGGCCACAATACACAGCTCAGATAGAATTTTGTAACAATTAGAAACTGAACTTATTAATCCACATGATTTCAACAAAAACATAATGAAAACATGTGACATATGCAGATTTACCTGTCTGACAGTTGCGAAAATATTCGCATCAGTTATTCCGAATAATTTCGGAACCAATCAGCAGGTCTTATGTGGAACCCTTGAGCCTCTGCAGAATGATACGTCCCTTTGCAAGGATCCCTGCCGACTTCTCATCCTTAAGCAGATTTATTGTTGCCTCCGGTTCACCTGTCAGTTCGGGGTAGATCTGTGCAAGCCGGTAAATTATTTCCATCGAATAAGCCTTTACTGCAATTGATGAAAATCCTGACCTGAGCATCATAAAGCAGAAGTCGTTGGGATTTCTGTGGGTGAGCCCTCTTCATAGCCGATGTATTTAAGGTATTCTCCCGCAACGGGAATGTCAGCTTCTGAAAAACCGACACTGAGAAGTTCGCCGGGAGCAAGCCATTTAAAGGCGACATGTTCCGTGAGAAACGGAATATCGTCGAGGGTGTCGCACATGAAGGGGATTAGCCGGATCTGTTTGTGACCATAATCGTGTTCGACCGCGGGAAGGCGGCCGCGTATCACTATGTCCATGGTAAGCTCTTCCCTTATTTCGCGGATAACGCAGCCCTCTTCACTTTCACCTTCGTTTAGCTTGCCCCCGGGGAATTCCCACATGAAAGGATGATCGGTCTTTTCGCCTCTCTGTACCACAAGGATCTTATCATCCTCGTTTCTTATTATGGCGCAGGTAACATCAATCATTTTTCCCTGCAATAAGGTCGTTGTAAACAGGTATTTCGAGCAGGTGGACATACTGATTCCGTTCAGGATCGAAGCGGAATGCATAGTTTACCAGGCCGTTGGTGACTATTGCAAAGGGAAGTCTGAGACCGAGGTTATAACCTCCTATCTGGTCATATACCTTGTCCTCGCAGAAATCGGATATATTTATATCGGGCGACTTGCATTCCACAATCAGGACAGGCTCGCCCATCCTGTTATGCACCAATATGTCGGCTCTTTTTTTCATGTTATTGAACCTGAACATCACTTCAATGCCTATCAGGCCGGGAGGATACCCGCCTTCGCTGATCAGGTAGCGGACAAAATGCTGACGCACCCATTCTTCAGGTGTAAGTCTTACAAACTTCCTCCTGAGGGTATCCAGGATCATCCGGGACCCCTCATTTCCGGTTATGGTAAAGGAATATGGCGGAAGATTCAACTGTTTCAACTTACTTTTGTACTTTTGAGTACTCAAATATATTGAGATAAAGATAAAACAGGATATGTGAATGAAGACCAAAGAGGAAATTGTTAATAACTGGCTGCCCCGTTACACCGGGAAGCAGCTTGAAACCTTCGGCAAATACTTTCTTCTCACAAATTATCTTTACTATGTGGAATTGTTCGCAAAATGGAACAAGGTGGAGGTGGAGGGCCGTGACAAGAACATGCAGAGTGCGACTGCCGACGGGATAACCATAATCAACTTCGGTATGGGAAGCCCTAATGCGGCAACGGTGATGGATCTTCTCAGCGCGATTGCTCCTTTAGCTGTGTTGTTCCTGGGCAAGTGCGGGGGACTGAAAAAAAAGAACAAACTGGGAGACCTTATACTGCCCATTGCCGCCATCAGGAGCGACGGAACCTCTAACGATTATCTGCCCATGGAAGTTCCGGCCCTGCCGGCGTTCAAGCTTCAAAGTGCAATTTCTGCAGCGATCAACAGACACAACAAGGAATACTGGACGGGAACGGTGTACACAACAAACAGGAGAGTATGGGAATATGACGACAGATTCAAGAAATACCTTATAAAAACAAGGGCTATGGCAATCGACATGGAAACTGCCACCATATTCACTGTGGGTTTCGCCAATGAGATACCCACCGGCGCCCTTCTTCTCGTATCCGATCAGCCTATGATATCGACCGGTATCAAAACAGAGGCAAGCGACAAAAAGGTGACAAGCAAGTTTGTCGACTTGCACCTTACGATAGGCATTGACGCTCTCAGGGAAATCAAGGAGAACGGTATTTCAGTCAAACACCTAAGGTTCTGATTATGCCGGCGTCGTTCGATGAGATAATGTCCGACCTCCGGAACAGAATATTCAAGCCTGTTTACTTCCTTGCAGGCGATGAACCCTATTATATTGACATCATTACTGATTTCATCGCGGAAAAAGTCCTTACCGAAGAAGAAAGAGCATTCAACCAGGTAGTGTTCTATGGAGAAGAAACCACTATTGGTTCGGTTATCGAGACTTCCAGACGGTTTCCCATGATGGCCACCCACCAGGTTGTAATTGTAAAGGAAGCCCAGGTGCTGAAGAAGATCGAGGATATTGCCCTTTATCTTGAGAAGCCCCTGCTGTCGACAATACTGGTGTTCAATTATAAATACAAGACGCTCGACAAAAGGACAAAGCTTTACAAAGCGCTCGACACACAGGGCTCCTATTTCGAGTCGGTCAGGCTGCGCGACTACCAGGTACAGCCCTGGATTGAAAGATACCTTATGACGAAGGGGATAAAGATAAATCCCGATGCGGCTGCCATGCTTACGGATTATCTTGGTACCGACCTGCACAAGATTGTAAATGAACTTGATAAGCTGCTGATTACGCTTCCGTCAGGCAAGCCTGTCATCACCTCCTCTCTGATTGAAAAGAACATCGGCATAAGTAAGGAGTACAACAACTTCGAGTTGCAGAAGGCTATAGGGGAAAAGAACATCCTTAAGGCAAACATGATAATCAGGTACTTCAGCCATAATCCAAATGACAATCCGATAATTCTGACCATTGCCTCGCTCTTTGGTTTCTTCACGAAGATTCTTACATACCATTACCTCACTGACAAATCGAGTAACAATGCAGCGGCAGCCCTGAAGATCCATCCTTTTTTTGTTAAGGACTATCAGATGGCCGCATCGAAATACAGTATCGGGAAAACGATCCGGATAATAAATCTTCTGAGGACTTACGACCTGAAGTCAAAAGGTTTCGGGGATGCGGGGACAGATCAGGGCGATCTTCTCAAGGAGCTTGTCTACAAAGTACTGCACTTATAGGATGCCGGTGGAATAACCCGGAAGAATGGTGAATTTCAGTTCATATCGGGCGATTCGGGGAAATCTGCCCATATCCTGTACTTGTTCTTCAATGATCTCAGAACGCGTTTCCAGCTGTCGGATTCCCTGCTTTGCATTATTGCCTCGGGGTTCACTTTAGCAGTAACCCACGAGTTTTCCTTCAGTTCCCTTTCGAGCTGGCCAGCCGACCATCCGGAGTAACCGAGGAAGAATCTTATCTGACCGGGTAACACTGAGCCGGTCCTGATCAGGTTACGTATGCTGTTGATGTCTCCTCCCCAGTAAATATTACCTTCAACTTTTATGCTGCCGGGAACGATATGACCAAGATCATGGAGGTAATGAAGGGTATCGGGTGATACCGGTCCGCCCATATTCAGGTTTTCGTCCCAGCCCTCAAAACCGGTTACTGCATCGCATAGTTTTATTTCGAGCTTCTTGTTCAGAATGAATCCGACCGATCCTTTGGGGTTGTGATCGGTAAGATACACGATGCTGCGATTGAAGAAAGTGTCAGGAAGAAAGGGCTCAGATATCAGTATCCTGCCTTTTTCCGGCACCTTATCTTCAGGCAAAATCGCAAAAAGATCAATTTCCGGTTTCATGTGATGTAAAGTTACCAAACACAAATTAAACATCAATAATAATAGACAATAAAAATCATGCCAAATGTGATGTAAAAATAACTGCTGTCCGGAAACAATTACACTCCCTCCGGGGGCTTCAGCCCCCCTTTGACCTCTAAGGGGACTAAAGTCCCCGGCGTCAGGGAGGG
>JBAQCK010000149.1:0-7282 GCA_049294075.1 Bacteroidales bacterium
ATATACCCCACCTCATCTGACATCATGTAGGAGACATCAACGCTGTAAATGGGAATTTTATCGCGTACAATGGTGAAAGGAAGCAATGTGTCTGTTCCCTTGCGCTCAATTTTCAGGTTGACTTTTGTGCCGCGCGGTCCCTTGAGCATTTTGACAACATCCTCATCATGAATCTTTTTGCCTGCAATGAGAGAATCGTTTACATAGATAATCTTGTCTCCGGCCAGGATGCCGGCTTTTTCTGAGGGACCCCCGGAAATCGCACTGATTATCAGGACGGTATCGGTGAGCATGTTGAATGAGACACCTATCCCGTCGAAGTTGCCCTGCAGCGGCTCATTTGCCTGTGCAAGGTCGGTGGCAGGAATATAGACCGAGTGAGGATCCAGTTTTCGAAGCATCACAGGGATTGCTTCCTCAATAAGGGAATTGCGGTTAACGGTGTCGACATAATCTGATTCGATGATATCAAGCACTCGGCTCAGCTTGTCATTTGAGGGTGGGAAGTTGGTGTACAGTCCGCTCTGGGGATGAGGCATGTAGAAACCTATCACGATGCCCAGGGCAACTGAAAGTCCGATTATCAGCGGAAGGTAAGCTCTGTTATATTTCATTTTTCTTTTCTCCGAGGTCAATATAGACAAGCTCTATGCCTGCACGTTTCAGAAGCTCGATGCCGTCGAGGTTGCGGTACTGGTTACTGTAGACGACACGCCGGATGCCAGACTGTATTATCAGCTTTGCACACTCCATGCACGGAGAGTCGGTGATATACAGGGTGGCGTTATCGCTTGAGTTGTTTGACCGGGCTACCTTGGTGATGGCATTTGCCTCAGCATGTAAAACGTACGGTTTGGTAACATTGTTCTCATCCTCGCATACATTTTCAAATCCCGCCGGGGTTCCGTTATACCCGTCAGAGATGATCATTTTGTCTTTGACTATAAGCGCGCCCACCTTTCTCCTGATGCAGTATGAGTTCTCGGACCATACGGCAGCCATGCGCAGGTAGCGTCGGTCGAACTGATCCTGCTTCTCCCCGTAGGGGTGAATGGCATCTTTCTTTATCATCTTCCTTTAATCCGACCGCAAACTTAATGGTTTTTACACTAAGTTACACGTATATCTCCCCTTTAAGATAAAGTTGTGCTGAGCCTGCTATGAGGGTCCGGTTTTCAGCCAGGGTGCATACCAGAAATCCGCCCCTTGCCGAGAGCTGCCGTGCAGTGAGTGTCTTCTTCCTGAGACGGGCTGACCAGAAGGGGGTCAGGGTCGTGTGTGCCGATCCGGTTACCGGATCTTCGTCTATGCCGGCCTGTGGTGCGAAGAACCTCGATACAAAATCAACGTCCGACCCCGGCGATGTTACAATTATTCCACGGCCCTCAGCCGCGGCAAGCCTTTTGAAATCAGGCTTCATTGTCAGGATATCCGATTCACTGCCGTAAAGCAGCAGGTAGTCACTCCTGCCCATATAACTTTCAAGAGGAGTTTTCCCGAGGCTCTCTCTGACAAGGTCCGGAACAGCGCATTCGCGAAGATAGTCTGTCGGGAAATCGAGTTCGAGCAGCTCTCCTTTTTTCCGGACAATGAGTGTTCCCATCACTCGTGACCGGAAAACAACCTCTTCGTTTTGCGGCTCAAGGATATTGAGCACAATAAATGCCGATGCAAGTGTTGCGTGTCCGCAGAGGTCCACCTCCGTGACCGGCGTGAACCACCTGATCAGCCATTCATCTTTTCCACGGGTTATGAAGGCAGTCTCGGCAAGGTTGTTTTCCATTGCGATATTCTGCATCGTATCTTCAGTGACAGGGTCTTTCAGTACGCACACGGCGGCCGGATTTCCGGTGAATGGTCCCCGGGTAAATGCATCGGCCTGGTAAATGGGAATGGTTTTCATTGTTTAAATTTCTTGTCCGGGGATCAAAGTTATGAATGTTTACCGTTTATGTTGTCAACGAAAACCAGTAAGTGTTATAACTTAGTGCTGTGATTGATATCCCTGACACAGGCAAAGGCACCTCGGTCACAAGGCTGACACCGGCCAGGTGCAATATCTATGTTGTGACCCGCAACAGCAGGTCACTACTGGTTGATACCGGGATATCGTTTGACCGTGGCAGGATAGAGCATGCCCTGGAAAGGAAGGGAATTGTTCCGGAGGCTGTTGTGTTGACGCATACTCACTTTGATCATGCAGGCAATGCTGCCTGGCTTGCCCGTGAATACGGTGCCGAGGTTGTCGTTCAGGAGGCTGAGAGTGAGGCACTGGCTTCAGGAGATACCCCGATACCGGAAGGAACCTATGCCATCACAAAAGGGATTGTTGAAATCGGGAGGAAGATCGCTCCTGCATTCAGGTATGAACCCTGCCAGGCTGACCATATTTTCCGTGAGACATTTAACCTGAACCTGTTCGGCATCAACGGGTATATAATTCACACACCAGGTCATTCAGCGGGAGGAGCTACAATTGTCATTGACGACGTTGTCGCCCTTGCCGGCGATTCGATCATCGGCACCACTCCGGGCAAACCCTTCCCTCCCTTTGCCGATGATGTTGACCTCCTCTTCGGTAGTTGGAAGAAGATACTTGACACCGGTTGTGAGATTTTCATTCCCGGTCACGGCAAACAGGTCAGCAGGGAGGAGATGCTACGCGAATACAATAAGCGTAAATAAGATAGTTCCCGTACTTTTGGAAAGGATCGGCATAGAACAGTTTAAACGATTTCCGGCGGGAAACGTTTAAGTTATGCCCTGATTTGTCTGAACTTATATTAACAAACAGGGGGAAATGCTATGATAACAGTTATCATTCCTGCTCTGAATGAGGGCGAAACAATTGGCGCAGTAATTTCGCTGGTGAAGAGATCGCCGCTGGTTTCAGAAGTTATCGTCATGGATGACAAGTCCGGGGATAACACGTTAGCCATTGCGAGTGAATCAGGTGCTACGGTATATACAAGTACTTCACTGGGAAAGGGGGCATCCATGCGCGAGGGAATACTGTTCGCAAAGAATGACCTGTTACTATTCCTGGATGCCGACATAATCACGTATCCTGAAGATATTGTTGAACTTATGACAAAGCCACTTATTGACGACACGGCGGACTTTGTCAAATCGGTCTTCACCCGCCAGGCGGGAAGGGTGACCGAACTGGTAGCAAAGCCACTTCTTAAACTCCTGTTCCCGGAACTGAGCCGCTTCTCACAGCCTCTCAGCGGCATGGTGGCCGGCAGAAGATACTTTTTTGAAAGGCTTGAACTCGAAAATGACTATGGCGTTGACATTGGGATTCTTATAGATATGCACCTGACGGGTGCCCGTATTGCCGAGGTAAACATAGGCTACATCGAAAACAGGATGCAATCGTGGGAACAACTTTCGCAGATGTCACTCGAGGTCTCCAGGGCTATTATCAGACGCGGAGAGCTTCTTACGACAACGGGAGATGAAACACTGAAAAAGGTGAGTACAATCAGGACGCAGATGGAATTTGCCCTTCGTGAAAACCGGAAAGGAATGAAGCGGATGGTGATCTTCGACATGGACAACACCCTACTGAAAGGAAGTTTTATCACTACCGCATCAGGTATTCTGGGTTTTGAGGAGGAGCTGATTAATATTATAACCCATAATGATACTGCCATAATGCGGACCAAGCTCATCGCAACCCTGATGAAAGGTCATACGGTAAAGGAGATTATTGATGTGGTTGACACAATACCCGTTGTGGAGGATGCCCTGGAGGTTGTCACAGAACTGAAAAGGAGAGGTTATGTCTGCGGCATTATCAGTGACAGTTATGATGTAGTGACAAACCATATCAAGAATAAGCTGGGGATGGATTTTTCAGTGGCAAATGAACTTGAGTTCTCCAGGAGTCTGGCAACAGGAGAAGTTAAGATACCTTCATACTTTCTGCGCACAAAGCACAGCCAGTGTAGTCATGAGTACTGTAAATCGAATGTAATCAGGAAGCTCTCAGCCAGTTATGAGATCGATATCAGCAACATCACCGGAATCGGAGACAGCGACAATGACATCTGTATGATACGTGAGTGCGGTACAGGCATCTCCTTCTATTCACAGAACAAATATCTGAACCTGGTTGCCGACCATCTGATAACGGTAAGGTCTTTCGCTCCGCTGCTGGAGATCCTCAGCAAATAGTCAGAGTTTCAGTTTTATGTTGATTTTTGCAAGCAGGGCGGTCAGTCCTGCCATTAAGAGCGCCCACGCGATAGAGCCAATGATAACTACCAATGGTTCTGACGACTGTTTGTAGATCAGAACCGGGAGGGCCGTCATCCAGATTACGTGGTATAGGATATCAGGGGCAAGGTAAGTGGTCAGCGAGTGTTTTCCTGCAGGCCTGACAAATCCTGCCCACCTTCTCCATTCCTTCACATCTGCCAACCAGTAAATCAAAGCAAAGACCAGGAAGCTGATCCCGCTGCAGATCATTCCCCAGCTTGGGGTAGCCTGTATCTTTGAAATAATGAACCAGTTCCTCAGAATAAACCCGATCGCCAGGGAGAATATCCCCAGTGCGATAAATACCAATATGATGCGTTCACTGCCCGAGTCCTTCATGTTCCGTAAAAGGACGCCGGCAAGCATACCAGTCAGTACTATGAGGGGCACATTCCCTTGTATGATAATACCAAGCACCGGTCTGGCCGGATCGAGGAATCCGAGAAATCCTCCGGCATCGAGTATATTCATGAAAAGGAAGAAAACTGCTGCAATTGCGGTTCCGGTTACTGAATCACGTGTTCCAAGGTATATCAGCGATGCTGTCAGGTAGCCCCAGCCGATGAGTCCAAGAATTCCCCACCATCCGGTTACCAGCCATCCGGGATCATCAGCGCTGCCTGATCTGAAGATTATCACCAGAAAAATCAGGGCAGCCACACCTGCAGACCTCAGTATTGTGAAAAGCAGTTTTCTGCTCTCCGTCGGATAGTCATTCCAGACAAAGAAGACCGAGATATACATCAGCAGTGCCCACAGGTCCTTACCCATTCCCGTGGTCTCCGGATTGACTCTTCCGGTGTTGAGCATCAGTACGCCTATGATGAGCAGGCTTACCGTCCGGACTATTATATGAAGAAATATTTTCCAGGCTGTTTCTCCCTTTTTTATCCTTCCTGACAGGGCGAAAGGAATTGCCATCCCCACGATAAACAGAAACCCCGGAAAGACCCAGTCGGCAAGCCCCATCCCGTCAAAGTCAGCCTTCATATGGCCCAACCATGCGGGGGCCACCTTCATGTTGAGGTCGTTGACAAACAGCATGAGCAGGAGGGTAAGTCCCCTCATAATGTCTATGGAGGCAATTCTGGGTGTCTTTTCCATATAGGCAACAAATAAAAATTTATCCTTCCGGCCTAAATCACTGTCCTGAAATACGGGCAGGGAACAGGCCTTATAATTCAGTCCTCACACCTTTTTTTGACCCTTTATAAAAACGGCCATTCTTATAAATCAGCATATTCCCCGGCTGACCGTACCCCATTCCTGTATCGACTCCTATTACCTTATTTCCAAAGAGGGTTAAAATAGTTTCTTGCGGCGTGTGTCCGGCAACGAGATGCTCTTTACCATAAAAGCCAAGGATGGAATCCAGGCCTGTTGTGTTTAAAGTTGTATCTGCGAAGTATCCCCTGTACCACAAGGGCCCATCGTTACCGTTCAGGAGGTTCACATTTTCATTTTCAAGGTCAGGATCAATTTCCTTCCCTACAATCCTTTCGTAAGAAAGCTGGTTGATCTGTTCTATTTTCATCCCTTTTTGAACGAGTTCCGGTGAGACTCCTGCATGAACAAACAGGATATTATTTATTGTGATCATTACCGGTTTCGAGCGGAGCCACCTGCCCGGAACTGAATTCTCCGAATACAGGTCGGTATAGCTTGTTCCGGCGATGGCTTCGACTTTCCTGTATTTTTCATGAATGTACATCAGGTCACCGGCCAGGATCATCAACTCATGATTTCCGAGAATGAAATGGACCCGTCCGCCCTTTTTTTCAGCCTGTTTTTCAATTTTAAAGAGATGCCAGAGGATTTCCGTCACCTGGTCTCCCCTGTCAAAAGCGTCACCGAGGAATACCAGGTGACCCTTACCGAATTTCCAGTTCAGCTCTTTATCTATTATTCCGTTTGCTGCCAGTTGATTAAGATAGGTAACGTAATTTTCATGCAGATCGCTGATTACGGCTATGCTGTCGATGCTCTTGTACCTCTGTTGAAAATCAGGCTTTATCCTGAAAGGCTTTATCAGATCCTCGTATTTACCGGTAAGACCCCCGGGAACATTAAATTCAGCAGTCCTGCCGCGTAATATATTTCCCTGTTGCAGGATATTGTTTTCAATCCACATGACCCTGAGAGTGTCATTAGAGAGAAAAAAACAGGGACCGTCATTTATTATGCTGTCTCTTTCTCCCGCAGGGTTGACGGCCGATACACTCAAAGTGAGGAACAGGGAGATTGCCAGGATGATGAATTGTTTCTCCATTTCTGGTTGTACCTTATTCATATATGCATCCGTAAATCGATCCGGAGAAATATTATTCTTCCGGAAAGATAATATTTCTTCCCTCACATTGATCCGGCAGAATTGTCCCTTATACAGGTATTCACCCGTATAGTTTTTTAATTACTTGACTTCAATGTCTCTTCAGGTGAGATTATTAAGAATTATAATCTAGATTATCACCTGAGTGATGTTAAATTCTTAAGAAGTCAGGATTTCGACGCTTTAGGCTGCAGGATGATCTTGAACGCTACCCAAAAATGCGAGACTATCCGTCCTGGTCACTGGAGAATGATCAAATCAGACGTTTTTTGTATCCTATTTGTATCCCATAAATGGAAAAGCCCCTCAACATCTGTGTGTTAAGAGGCTTATGGAGTACCCGGAGCCGGGATCGAACCGGCACAGCATCGCTGCCACTGGTGTTTGAGACCAGCGCGTCTACCAATTCCGCCATCCGGGCGTCGCAATAATTGTCTCTGCTTCTTTAATCCGCTTTTGTTTTATTTTACTGCTCTGTTTACTCATCTCATCCGGATGGAGGAATTGTCTCCCCCTGCTTTCCGGCCCCTCGCTAAAAATGCCCGCAGGGCATTTTTCATACGCTCTGTCCTGCCATCCGGGCGTCATAATAATTGTCTCTGCTTCTTTAATCCGCTTTTGTTTTATTTTACTGCTCTGTTTACTCATCTCATCCGGATGGAGGAATTGTCTCCCCCTGCTTTCCGG
>JBAQCK010000150.1:0-20090 GCA_049294075.1 Bacteroidales bacterium
GGATGCCGAGTTTATAATTGTATTCTTTACTTTAATCTTCATCCCAAAACCTGACTTTTTATGATTATTGGTCAAAAGTGATAATTTTTATCTATTTAAAATACTATTTTATCCATCTTTTAAAGAAAAGAAAGACGTATACCCGGGAACTCTTCCAGCTCTTTTACTTTCAACCGGCGCCAGCCAGCTATCGGAATGGCATTGAAACGTTCTAAAATGTGCTGAAAATAACCTTATTATTTGTAACTTTGATGTTATGAAGATTGCTTACAATGGTTTAATCAAGAAGAAAAAATATCTAATGAGGTTCAGGTAACTAAACCATAAGTTTTAAATCCTGAAATAATTATTTCCGAAAGTTTCAACAAAGAATTATGGCAAAGAAAAAAACAATCAATGTAAAAGGCACTGAAATTACAGTCTGTCAAGGTGAAAACAACGACTATACTTCATTGACAGATATTGCCCGGCACAAAGATGTCTCTCATACTGATACAATCATACAAAATTGGCTGAGAAACAGAAATACAATTGAGCTTTTGGGATTTTGGGAATTAATGTATAACCCGAATTTTAAACCCCTCGAATTCGAGGGGTTTAGAAAGCAGGCAGGGTTAAATAGTTTTGTGTTAACCCCAACGCCAGGTTGTCAATTCACTTGATTCTACTCTGTTAAGTTAATTACAATTCAATCTATTAAAAATCTTATATGGACCGCAGAAAATTCATAGGCAGAACGGCGATGACGGCCGCAGGAGCAGGATTGGTATCAGTATTTCCTTCAATTGCCAGACAATCAAACATTTCACCATCAGATACGCTGAATGTAGCGCTGATCGGCTGCAGAAACATGGGGTTTGGCATTCTGCAGCATCACCTTTCAAACCCGGGAGTCAATTGTGTTGCATTGTGTGATATTGACGACAAAGTATTGAATGACAGATCAGCTGAAATATTTAAAACCTTTAACCAGAAACCAGAATTGTATAAAGATTTCCGCAAATTGCTGGAAAAAAAGGATATAGATGCAGTCATTATCGGAACTCCCGACCATTGGCATTGTCTGATGACAGTTTATGCCCTCGAGGCAGGTAAGGACGTTTATGTCGAAAAACCAATGGCAAACTCAATTGCAGAATGCAATATCATGCTAAATGCGGCAAAATACCACAACAGCCGCATTCTTCAGGTAGGGCAGCAACAGAGAAGCGGATTCGTTTTTCAGAAGGCAATGGAAATGATCAAAGGGAACAGGATAGGGAAGTTGAGACGAACCAATATATGGGCAAACTTTGAGTACGGTGTTGGCCAGGCCATAGTTCCTGATGAGCCGGTGCCTGGAGGTGTTGATTTCGATATGTGGCTTGGACCCGCCCCCAAAAGGTCCTTCAACCAGACCAGATTCCATGGTATGTGGCGCATGTTCTGGGATTACGGCGGCGGACTGATGTCCGACTGGGGTGTGCATCTGCTCGACATCGGGCTGTGGGCAAAGGATATTGTCAATCCGCCTGAAAAAGTGCTTGTTTATGGTGCAAATACCTACCATGAACCCAGAAGCCGCGAAACCTTCGATTCAATGACGGTAATTTACCCAAAAGCAGATTATGTAATAAACTGGGACATGACAGCCGGAGTACAGAATGGTCCCTATGATTCACCTTATGGACTGACCTTTATCGGAGATTATGGAACTATGGTTGCCGATCGGTCCAGACTTATAATATACCCGGAAGGGAATGGTGTTGGGAAAAAGCCAAAGACAGAAGAGTACAACTTTACTGAAGGAAAGGAATCGCATGGTGATCATGTACGCAACTTTATAGACTGTATTAAATCAAGGAATAAGCCTGCCTGCCCTCCCGAAACGGGAAGGGCGGCAGCAATGCATGTCCATATACCCAACATCGCAGCCAGAACAGGTGAATCTATGCTGATTTGGGACGATAAAGCTGTGAAATTTACAAACAGCGAAGCTGCTAATAAGCTTATCACACCGGTTTACAGAGAGCCCTGGACGTTACCGAAGTATTAGAAATCAAACTCTTATAAACATGCTTACCCGCAGAAGATTTATTACACAATCGGCAGCAGCAGAATACCTCAGGAATGTCACTTTCTGATTTTTTACCGCATCTTTGCTGAATCAAGTGAAGGATTTCGCAGATGATCTTCCGCAAAGAATAACTCATGACTATGCTGAACGATTCAACAATCATTAAAATTTCGCCTGATGAAAAGCTCAGGATCCCTTCTGTCGGGATTTGCAGGTCGAGCCGTTCCTCTCCACTGACTCCGGGGGAAATAAAGGTACTCCGATCGGTTAAGTTTGATCACTACAGGGTCGACCTTCATCTGTGGAAAAGCGGCTGGCAGTTCAAGGCTGAAGAGTTCTGTCAGGAAGCACTTGACCTGGGTTACCGGACAGAATTTGCCCTCTTCTTTGATGATAATGTACATCAACAGATAAATAACTTCATTGACTGGTACTCCCGCCGTCATGTCCCTATTGCAAATTTTCTGCTGCATCACTGTTCCATTCCCTCCACTCCTGATAAACTTGCTGCCGAAGTAATTCCACTATTAAGAAAAGTCAATCCTGATGTTAAAATAGCAACGGGAACCAATGCAAATTTTGCAGAACTTAACCATAACAGACCCGGGGAAACAGGAAATGATTGTATTTGCTATTCAATTTATCCTCAGGAACATGCTTCCGACAATCTGACTCTTGTCGAGAATCTGGAATCGCAGTTCCACTCAGTAAGAAGCGCCCGGGAAATTGCCGGCAGCAAGAAAATACTGATATCCCCGGTAAATATCCAAATGGGATTCAATGCCAGCACCGGCTTCATTGACCTGCCATGGACGGGGTCGGGACCGCCCCCTGAGGCTGACAGCCGAATGATGTCGCTTTTTGGCGCATGCTGGACTGCCGGAAGCCTTAAGAATCTTTGTCAGGCTGGTGCCGACAGCATCACTTACTTTGAAACTGCAGGTGAGAAAGGAATTTTCCAGGGAGAAAGCGAACCTGTTCAGAAGTCGCTGTTTCCTTCAAAAAAAGGCATGATTTTCCCGGTTTTCCATGTGTTCAGATTTCTTCTCAACAATAAGCAGCTTAGTCTTGTAAATTCCAATAGCTCAAAGCCCCTGATTGCCGATTGTCTGGCGCTGTCGGAAGGAAAACAGGGACATTTGCTGCTTGTAAACTATACGGAAACCAGACAGAAAATACAACTGGAGTGCTGCGCCGGATTAATGAGGATAAGATCACTCTTCTCTGAAAATTATTCTGAAGCTGCAGACGACAACAGGTGGACAGGCATTAAAAATGAAAAAATATTAAAAACACAGGAGGCCTTCGAGATAGAGCCATTTTCTCTCAACTTCATGGAAGGGTGGCTTAAGCATTGAGAATCGAATAATAGCCCCGCATTTATTCTTAACTTTACAATTAAATTCTCGTCTGCTCACTAATCAGACCTGGTAAGTTCTTAAGGTTAAAGGCAAATTAAAACAACTCTAATTCAACACAATATGTCTATTAAAACCATAACAGTATTGAGCTTTCTGGTACTTGTCCTGCCGGTTTCAGCCCAGACAGGCCAGTGGAAGGGCCGGTCAGTCGACCTGTCGCATGGCGGGCTCAAGGTATCGGAAAACCACAGATTTCTTGTTTTTGAAGATGGTACGCCTTTCTTCTATCTCGGCGACACCGGCTGGGAACTGTTCCACAGACTAAACAAGCAAGACACGGAAAAATATCTTGAGAACCGCCGGTCGAAAGGCTTCACCGTGATTCAGGCTGTCGTGCTTGCTGAAGTTGACGGTCTGAACGTGCCAAACATGGAAGGCAACAAGCCCCTGATCGACAATGATCCCCTGAAGCCCAATGAAGCCTATTTTTCTCATGTCGACTGGGTGATTGAAAAGGCCGCTGAAAAAGGAATCTTCATCGGTCTGCTGCCGACATGGGGCGACAAGTGGAATAAAAGATGGGGAATCGGTCCCGAGATATTCAATCCTGAAAACGCGCGGGCCTGGGGTAAATTTCTGGGCAAACGTTACCGTGATCAAAACAATATAATCTGGATCGTCGGCGGAGACAGACCTGTTGAAAATGATCTGCATCGAAAGACGGTTACCGCAATGGCCGAAGGACTGAGGGAAGGCGACAAAGGAGCTCATCTCATAACCTTTCACCCCACCGGCGGTTCAGGCTCTTCCCGATATTTTCACAACGAATCATGGCTCGATTTCAACATGAGGCAGAACGGACACAGCCTGAGCTTCACCGAACGCTATTCGTCAACCTTCGTTGATTACAGGCTGGAACCGGCCAAGCCGGTAATCGACGGTGAACCGGTTTATGAGGATCATCCAATCAATTTCAATCCCGACGCCAACAGCCATTCCACGGCTGCCGATGTCCGCCGGCCGCTCTACTGGGATCTATTTACAGGCGCTTTCGGACACACATACGGGCATCATTCCGTGTGGCAGATGTGGATACCCTCAAGATCGCCAATCAACAGGCCGCTGATGCCCTGGTATGAAGCCATTGATCAACCCGGCGCCGGACAGATGATGTACGGACGGCTGCTAATGGAATCAAGACCTTTTCTTACACGTGTGCCCGACAGCACAATCATTGTTACCGACAGAATTGTTTCGGCGGTGCCGGGTTCAGGTTCATACAGGTACGTTGCCACCCGCGATCAGGAGGGAACCTATGCAATGATTTATGCACCAATCGGCAGACAATTCTCTGTACGCATGGATGCAATAAAAGGAAAAGAGGTAACTGCCTGGTGGTTCAACCCGAGAAACGGCGAGGCGACAATGATAGCGAAATATCCAAACACAGGAACTCAGACTTTCCTTCCACCCACGCCGGGCGAAAACCTCGACTGGATACTGGTACTCGATGATGCGTCAAGGAATTATCCTGCACCGGGCTCCGGAAAATAAGCTTCATATGTCATAGTAATACCAACATACAGCACTATAATGCCATCACGCTTGCTTTTCCCCATCCTTTTCATCGTCATATCACAGTGCCTGAACGCACAAAATCCCGAAAGTCTCGTAAACACCCTCATCGGGACGGCTCCGGCCACCACGGTGAGTGCAGAGAGACACAGCGAGGCAGGATCAGAACTAAGAGGACAGACCTTCCCCTCCGTCGGTCGTCCCTTCGGAATGACCCAATGGACCCCTGAAACCCGGACCACGGAGGTCAAATGCATTTCCCCATATTACTACAACGACAGGTTCATAACCGGGCTCAGGGGAAGCCACTGGATGAGCGGCAGCTGCACTCAGGACTATGGAAGTGCATCCCTTATGCCCTTCATCACAGGACCAAGGGATACAATAACAAGACCGCCTGTTTCAAGATTCAGCCATAAAAATGAAGTTGCCTCTCCCTCGTATTACAGTGTTATCCTCGACAGCTATGGTATTCAGGCGGAACTGACCGCTTCAGTGAGATCGGGAATTATCCGGTTCACATATCCCGGAAGGGAAAAGAGCTGCGTCTTCATCAGGGTGAACAGCGATGAAAACGAAGGCAGTATCAGAATCGACCAGGCAAAAAATGAAATAATACTTCGCAATCCCGTTCACCGGCTCTACCAGGGACTGGGTTCAGAAGCAGGTTTCAGCGGATGGTTCGTGATCAGGTTCGACACTCCCTTTGAGGTGATGGACAAGCTGAAAACACACCAGCAGATTGCCCTGTCGTTTGGAAATGAGAAAATTGTCACTGCCAGAATCGGCACATCTTTCACAACAGCCGTGAATGCCGGCAAAAACCTGGAATCGGAAGTTCCTGACTGGGATTTTGAAAAACTTCGCCTGACAACTCAGAAGATATGGAACCAGACTCTTGGAAAAGTCAGACCGGGAGGGGGTGACAAAGATGCAATGCAAATGTTTTACACTGCCTTGTACCACTGTTATCAGATGCCGCGTATAGCAAGCGATGTTGATGGCTGGTACCCCGGTTTTGCAGCGGATACTGCAATCCACAAAGCCGAAGGCTTCGATTATTACGATGATTTTTCTATGTGGGACACTTACCGTGCCCTTCATCCCCTGATGACTATACTCGAGCCTGAAAAAACCCTTGACATGATCAAATCGCTGGTCATGAAAGCGGAACAGGGAGGATGGATGCCCATCTTTCCGGCATGGAACAACTACACGGCTGCCATGATAGGAGATCATGCAACAGTGATGATTGCTGATGCATACATGAAAGGGATACGCGATTTTGACATCGATAAAGCATACTTTTATCTGAGAAAAAATGCCTTCGAACAGCCTCCGTCAGAAGAATACACTGACGGCAAAGGAAGAAGGGCGCTCGAAAGTTATCTGAAATACGGGTACATCCCGCTCGAGGACAGTGTCTGGCATGCCTTTCATAAAAGAGAACAGGTATCCCGAACCCTCGAATATGCTTTTGATGATTATGCATTGGCAAGGCTGGCTGAAGCCACAGGAAGGAATGAGGATTACGGGGTTCTGATGAAAAGATCCCAAAACTGGCATAACGTGTTCGACACTGAGACAGGATTTGTAAGGGGTAGATATGCAGACGGGAAATGGTTTACTCCGTTTGATCCTTACAAAAAAGCAAGTTTCATCTGCGAGGGAACTCCCTTTCACTACACATGGTATGTCCCGCATGATATTCCGGGTCTTGAGACCGCGATGGGAGGACAGAAAGCATTCACTGACAAACTTGACTCCTTTTTCAGCGGAGGTCATTACTGGCACGGCAATGAACCGGGTCACCAGGTGCCTTACCTGTATGCCATGACCGGAGAACCTGGAAAGACACAGGAGTTGGTAAGAAAAATAATCGTGGAAGAATACGGGACAGGTCCGGGTGGACTCAGCGGCAATGAGGATGCCGGTCAGATGTCGGCATGGCTCGTATTCTCAATGATGGGCTTCTATCCCGTCTGTCCGGTTTCAAACCAGTATGTTGTCACAACCCCTTATTTTGATGAAATCAGGATTATGCTTCCGGAGAACAGACAGTTTATCATCAGTTCAGTCTCCCAAAAGCCGGGAAGCAGGCACATCAGGGCGGTTACCAAAGACGGAGGCGTGTATCCCGACTGGTTTATAACACATGAGGATATAATGAAAGGCAGCAGGTTCACCTTTCAGCTTGGGGAAATGGTTTTGAGGAAGTGATAAGCCGGTTACTGAACCTTTATTCTTTTTCTGAAAGAGAATAATTCTCCTTTTTCCGTCACACCCTGAATTGTAACCTCATAAGCAGATCTGAAATCGGAAGTCCAGAACCTGACTGAGCTGTTTCCGTCGTTGCCGGTTATGACGGATGGATTCCAGTAAAGGGTATTCCTGAAATCCGGGATCCGGCTGTCCTTCTTCAATATACCCGTGTAATCAGGTGCCGAAAAGACCTTTACCGGACCGAAAGCCTGATAAGCAAGTCTGACTGCCTGTTCAGGAAGCGGTACATTGCTGAAGTCACCGGCCTTCGTAATCACATTCACCAACCCGAGGAAAAGGTACTCCCCGACAAAATATCTCGATTTGACAGCATCTATCTTTTCAACCAGTTCAGGATCAAGTCCGGCTATCACACCCGGATCCTTTACCACCACTCCGTCAACAAACAGCAGGGGAGGTTTCTCAAAAGGCCTGTTATCGACGGGATCAAGAACCGAAATCTCATAGATGCCCTTTTTCTCTTTCATGAAGACTCCGGGCATCAGCTCAAAGAAAACCTCATGCATGACAGGAAGCTTAATATAGTCTTCCAGGACAAGCTCAATGTCAGGTTTCCCGTAAAACCTGTAATCACCGCGGAAGTAATCATCAATATATAGCCTGGAGGAAGTTTTTGCAGAAACACTGAAATATCCCGGTACCTGCCTGGACGGGTCCTCGACGCAAAAGATATTTCCCGGGATTGTACCGGGAGTGATATCATAAAGTCCGCCCACCTCCTCGGAAATATTCTGAAGCTTTTCCCAGAAAGAAAACTCATCCTCATTCAACGAATACTGGTTGACCAGGATGCTGTATCTCACTTTAAGCCTGTCGGTTTCATTTGAGATGAATTTTACGGGAAAGTTCGAAACCCTGGTCTCACTCAGAACGGAGGTGCTCTTAATAATGATGTTGTCGGAGGTAAATGACGGATTTATCCTGAGTGTGTAAACCCTTCCGACAACTGCACGGAAGGAAGCCGGATCGGTAACATAAGTACCCTTTACTGAAGACTCCCTCACCCAGTAGCTATTTCCCTGATCATCACCTATGAAAACAGTATATCCCGAAACAGGCTTCAAACGGGTTGCAGACCGGGCGCGTTCGCCAAGAGGCATCGACCTGGACAGCCTTATGGAAAATGCCTCAGGCTGATCGGTAATCATTGCCTCAACCACAAGCAGATCTGGATCCTCATCCGTTTCCGGCACAAAGCTGGTGATGCATCCCGGGAGAATCAGCATGGCCGGCAGTATTATATAAATGTAAAGCTTTCCCATTTCCTTAAAAATCAAAGTTGAAGCTCAGCGACGGAATCGCCTGTCCGAAAACTGACAGTTTATACCCGTTAATCCTGCCGTTTTCGTTCCTGAAATAAATTGAATATACGTTCTGCCTGCCCAGCAGATTGTACACGGAAAAAATCCAGTGAGGGTTGGCTATCTTGTTTGATCGCAGGTTGCCGCTCAGTTTCACAGAAAGATCAAGTTTCATATAGTCGGGGATCCTGTATTTATTCCTGTCGGAATAATGAACCATCAGGATATCGCCCATGTAGTAAATTGCAACCGGATAAGTTATAGGCCTTCCGGTGCTGTAGTTATAATTAGCCGAGATACTGAAGCGTCTGGAAAACAGAAAATTGAATGTGGCAACCAGGTCGTGAGGCTTGTCATAACTGGCGGGAAATCATTGACCACATATTTTTCATCGAAATACAATCCTGATTCAATGGCCCTTTGTACCTGGAGCTTTTTTGGAACAACCAGGGATGAATCACCAGTGGGCATGTAACTCCCGGGAAGAATGTAATAATGTGTCAGGTCGGCTCCGAAATTTACTTCGTTCCGGCCCTGGTACCAGTTGAAATCAGTCTTCAGCCCTGTGCTGTTTACTTTGTGTGTGAGCTTAAAAGCCTCTTCCGGTGAAGCTTCGCTCGAGACGTTGTACCTGTAGTTGCTGTTGTCAGCCGATATGAGCGCGAAGAATCTCTTGTTGAAGAAATGCCTCCATCTCAATGACACAATGCTGTTGTCGTAGCCGTACAGCGTGTCTGAATTGAACCTGAAGGAATCGTGACTGATGTACGAAGATATATCTATCTTGTTGTTACTGTTGATATCCCAGGTGATCCTTCCGTTCACGTCAAAAATGAAGCCATGCTGTTTTTAAGGGTTGCATTGTCGATAAGGTCAAACACCCGGTTTGAGATCAGCCACCCACTCATCCCTGAAGAAAAAGCTGAGGCCAGGCTCTTCTTCTGCCGATACCACAAATTCACTGAATGACTGACCGCTGTAGTCCCAAGTCACCTTAAATTGATCCTGGGAATAAACAATACGGGACAACAGCAGGGCAAAAATCAGAAGCGGAGCCCTTCGTTTCATTCCGGAATACTTTGTTGCAGACTGTTATAATAATCAATCACCGGCCTTATGCTCTCCGGAGCCTTTGTTGTGACCCTGATCGTAACACTGCCCTGAATAAACCCCGAGTTGAACAGGAACTGGTCGCCCTGTATCCTGTAGAGGAGGTTTCTCCATGCCCTTCCGTTGTAAAGAACCTGTATGTCAACAGTATCCGCATGTAATGCCCCTGCGATGGCCGCAGAACATATGGCGGAGGGCAGGCAAACCAGTAAAAAACTGATCAATACAGAAAAAATGCCTTCCCTTCGCTTAAGGTTCTTCATAAGCGTCACACTTGCGGGAGTAACCCTTATATGATTAATATATAACCGGAGTCAAAACTATATTCCTGTAAGAAACCTTACCATGATCGCCCTGCAGGTAGATAGGTCCGGCGGCGAACACATCCGACTGAACGGCGCCACCGGTTGGTCCGTAAATAGGCTGATTATCAATAATTTTCACTCCGTTAAGTATTACAGTTGCATGCCGCTGGCAAAGGGTTATATCGAGTGTCTGCCATTCTCCGGCAGGTTTTTCGGCCGCTGTCGAGGGTGTTATACGACTGTAAACTGCACCCATATTATGGGGATCAAGTTCCTTTTTGTATGAATCCACTACCTGTATCTCATACATACCCCTCAGGTAAACGCCGCTGTTGCTTCCGGCAGGGACATTCACCTCAAGTTTCAGGTTGAAATCCTCAAATTCCTTATCGGTTCGCAGGTTGCCGTAACTCACATGAGGTTCTCCCTCCTTCTGCACCGGGTCGTTAACCAGAACACCGTCAATAACCTTGAAACCATTCACCTGTTTTTCGTTTATCAGCCTCCATCCTGTCAGATCCCTGCCATTAAATAGCTGAACCGGATCCCCAAATCTCAGGGTTTTAAGATCAGGAGCCCGGGGTACCGGTGGCAGCTTTACTCCGGAAAAACTTGTAGTATCAACGCTTAAACCGTTCCTGCGCGGTGACAATAAGATCCCGCTGATCTTGTCTCCTTCCTTTACTATCTCCATCCAGGAGGTCACCGTCTGGGCCTTAACCGTCTCGTTGTTTTCATCCCTTTTTCTCACAACATTGTTTGAGCGCTGAACGAAAAGTACCCTGTCGCCGGCCAGGAAAATATTTGAAACTGGAAGAACGCTGCCTCCGCCCCACAATATGTCACCGTCCAGCCAGCCATCCTCCTGCCTTACTTCAAGCCAGCCCACGGAACCTCCTTCAATGTCAATGGTCCATTGACCCAGAAACCACGAGATATCCGTTTTTTGAATGACTTCCGGTGAAGCAACCGTTTGTGTCCTTGAACAGGAACTTGCAACTAATAGTACTGCAGCCAGCAGAAGAGTAAAGAGTTTTGGTTTCATAATTCAGGTTTTAAAATTGGAAAAAGATTTGTAAAATTAATGAAATAGTTAGTCAATGACAATACCTTAGCTCATAAAATAAAGGGCAGAATAAAAAAATAAGAGTCTCATATTACAGCCCTTATTTAAGTATATTGCTTATTTTGAATACATAAGCCGGCTGATAATCGTCAGGCGTAAGTCGCGGAGGAACTATTGTTGTATTGCCTCCCGAACTCCTGAGATTAACGGCTGCACTGCTTCCCAGCAATTCAGTCTTCACTCCGGAACCTGATCTGATACCCTTCAGAACAATGCTGCGCCCGGGCCATTCGGTGCACAGCACAAAAAGATCATTGCCTTTCCTGGTAAAAAACAGGCTATTGCCGGTCTCCGCATTTATTTCGGAACCATCGCCTCCGGTGATAAATGCTCTTGTATTGTAGATGGCATCACCGTTTACCTTAAGCCAGGTTCCGATATCAATCAGTCTCTGCTGCATTATAACCGGTATGGTGCCGTCGGCAGCCGGACCAATATCCAGGAGAAGATTGCCTCCCCTGGATACTGTTGATATCAGGAGCTTTATAAGCTCATCCGTTGTTGAATAGTTGTCGAAATTCTCAGTCCTGTTGAAACCGAATGATGTTCCGATACCGCGGCATTCCTCCCATGGACGCTTTTCCGCCTCATCGATCCCCTCATTCTCTCCCACAAGACCATATTCCGTTGTAAAGAACCCTCCATGCTTTGAACGTGTCTCGCTTCCCCACCTGTCATTGACGACAACGCTTTCCTTCACGGGTGAATCGTTATAAAGCCAGGCAAGAAACTCCGTGCTTTTCCACCTTTCGCTTGGCATGTCCCATTCTCCGTCGGGCCAGACAATATCAGGGGTGTATCTGGTTACAAGATCCTTCATCTGGGAGATCATGTGATTTTCAACATATTTATCCCGGTCCTCAAGGTAAAGTGGATTGAACCACTCATACAGCGAATAGTAAAATCCCATCCGGAGTCCCTCCTTCTTCACAGCATCAGTAAGTTCTCCGCAGATATCATGGTGGGGCCCAATGTCAACACTGTTCCAGTTCCAGCTTTGTGCACTTGGCCACAGAGGAAATCCTTCGTGATGCTTGGAGGTAAGTACAACATATTTTGCACCTGCATTCCTGAATAGTTCCGCCCACTGGCCGGGGTTGAAAAGCTCGGCTTTGAACATTGGCGCAAAATCCTGGTATTTGAAATCGGAGCCATAAGTCTTATCATGGAACTCATTGAAGTGGCTGTAGACCTTGCTCGACTTATTGAGCAGTTTGCTCCAGTACCACTCTGAATATTTGTCGTACACACCCACATCGCTTCCCACAGGTCCCCAGGCCGGAACAGAATAGACACCCCAGTGAATGAAGATCCCGAATTTGGAATCCTCAAACCACGCCGGTACAGGACGGCTGTCAATTGAATTCCAGTCAGCTGTGTACTTCTGGGCTGACAGAGCAACGGATGCAAAAAGCAAAACGGCAATGAGAAATTTTTTTATCATGATTTTTGTTTTATATTGATTTGCAATTTTCAGATGTTCCCTGTTCACCTCCTCAACCAACTACTCTTTGATCTCCTCTATATCCAGAAGCGCCCTGTCATTCATTCTTCTTTCAAGTATTCTGGTGTAATCCAGCGCTTTGCGGGTTTTGTAGTCTTCCCATGCCCTGGCAGCCAGTTCCATGGCCTTATCTATATCGCCGTTGATTTCTGAAAGGATTGCCATGTTGTACCATGCCCTCCCGGCGATTTTCGACTTCGGATTGGCAGTCTCCTTTCCCCAGTATGTACCAGCCTCATCCCATTTGCCCGTCTGGGCTTTTCTTTTTGCAATTCCAAAATTGTCGGTTCCTTTTACAAAATATGTCCTGGTAACGTTCAACCGGTAAGGAAGTATCCTTTCAGCGTAAGTCCTTCCGGCATTGCGGCTCACTTCCCTGATGGCATTCTTCCTGTCCTTGAGGGCTTCACCTGCAGCAAGCAGGCTAATTCCCTTTGCAGTAAAACCGAGCGATTCGGCAAAACTGAATTCATCGAGAATACCGGCTTCGGCAGGATAATAAATCCTCCATCCCGACTTTATGATGGTCTCCATGGTGACCTGGAACCCAAGGAAGGGAATGTTCCCCAGAGCGGTCTCGACACTTCCTGCAGAGGAGGTTGATATCTGAGTATCAGTGTCAAACCTCTCGAGTGCAAAAAGCGCATCAATGCCTTTGATCCTGCAGATACTGTCAGCTATCCTGTTCGAAAGCATCGGAGGAAGGATGCCGATCCTCGACGATCTGAAATCAATGTCATCGAGCAGAACAACCTCCGAGAACCTGTCATTGTTCTTTAGTTCCCCGGCAACGCCTGCAATGCATTCCCATGCTCCATCCTTGTCGAGATCGGTACTTTCGAGCGAAAGCACCCTGTCGAGCGCGTCCAGCGTTTTAGTCTCATCAGTGGGGAAACTCCTGTTAATGATTCCGACTTTCTTTATCCCCGGCGACATGGTGACGGGAGCAGGTTGAAGAACGTTAATATACAGCTGGTTTGTCTTGCACGAAACGGCTGCTGAGGCGAGAAGAAGAATCAGAAAATATTTTCTCATAGTTAGCTGGTTTTATATCGGAATTGAATATTCATGTCTGGAATCACCTCATTCCCCGTTTCCCCCGTTTATTTGTATAAACCCCCTTTCCCATTTCCCCCAGGGGGAAAGGCTTGCCAGCTCCTGCCTCCCTGGGGGAAGGTTGGGAAGGGGGTCATAACAACAAAAATAAAATCCCTAAACATCCTTGTAATTAGTCATTGTTTTAAATATCAACAGGCTTACCTGAATCAGTTTTCAAGCCCGGTCTGTACGACCCTTATATTTCTCAAGGCTCCTGTTGTATGCCACGACGCTATGCCGAACGGTCTTGACAATTCAACCTCTGGCCGGATTGAGATTGTGTTATTTCCAATTGTAAAATCGACAACCTGTTCATCATCTATCCAGGCCTGAATTTTGCCGTCTGCCACTTTCAGCCGGATCCTGTACCACCTGTTCTTTTCAAACTGCCGCAGGGTTGAAGTCTCATTTTCCGAGGCATCCATTCCGTTTATGCTGCTAAGTCCCACAACCGTGCCTCCCCAGCCTCCGACTATCAGGGTGCAGGGATCCTTACCCACTGGAAATGTCATACTGCAGAAAAAATCATTACCCTCAACCTTCATTGCCTCAAGACTGACCTCGTAATTATCAACAGGAAACTCCTGCTTCCAGGTGATGCCGGTGCAACCGTCCCCCATACCGAGTACAATCGTTCCATCCGAAACTCTAACCGGCCCCTGAGGTCCGAAATTGGTTATCTCCCATCCTGTCAGCGATTTCCCGTCGAACAGCCAGCCTTCTTCCCCGGGGTAACTAATCTCAGCCTTCACTGGGCTTTTTTCCTTTGGCCTGCAGCTGTATCCGGCTACCAAAAGGGTTATCATCAAAATACCTGTGACTCTGTTCATGGATTAAGATATTGATTTTTCCCGGAATTTTCGTTTTCAGTAAAATGCTTTCCCCTGTCTGCCGTCAGGCAGGCTTCAGACCATTAAAAATATACAATAATCTGATGGAATTATGCAAATTTTAATAAATTTGAGATGTTAATTCAAAGCCATGGAATACAACTGGGTTCTTGAATACAAGATCAAAATCAACCGGTCCGGCCTCTGCTGACACATCCCGCAAACTCTAATATATTTTCATTCTTCAATTTTACGTACCGGATTGATATTCTTATTCCTGTCCGCAGGCAGGAAAGTATTCAAACAATGACCATAATAAACCAACTGACATGCAAAAATTAATCATAACAGGAAATAATCTCACAGTCAATGATGTAGTTAATGTTGCCCGTCACGGACAGAAAGTGGAACTTCATCCCGATGCCATGAAACGCATAAACGAATGCCGTGCAATGCTCGAGAAGAAGATCACGGCACATGAGATTATGTACGGCGTGAACACCGGGATCGGTGAATTCTCTGAAATAGTACTTAATGACGATCAGATAAAGGACTTCCAGAAGTATCTGGTTTATAATCACGCGGCCGGTATTGGCGATCCGGCCTCCCCTGAGATCGTAAGGGGTGCAATGCTGGGCAGGATAAATGTCCATGCACACGGAAATTCGGGCAACAGGCTTGAAATAACTGAAACACTGGTTGAGATGCTTAACAAGGGCGTGACACCATTTGTGTGCCAGAAGGGGTCGGTCGGCGCTTCGGGCGATCTCGCTCCCATGTCGCAGATTGCACTGTTACTGCTGGGCGAAGGTAAAGCTTACTACAATGGAAAACTGATGGACGGGGCTGATGCCATGAAGGAAGCAGGAATAAAGGTTCCCGGACTCCAGGCACGCGACGGACTGGCAGCCATTAACGGATCAAACATGCTAACAGCGATGAGCGCCATCTGGCTTGTCGATGCAAACAACTGGCTGAAACAGGCTGAAATAGCGGCTTCAATGACGCTCGAAGCCCTGAAGGCAAACATGAAGCCCTATACACCCCTGCTTCATGAAGTAAGGGGTTTCAAGGGGGCAGTCAGAAGCGCCAATGCGATCAACAAGTGCATCACGGGAGGCGACCTTAAGGAAGGAAAGGTAAAATCGAAGGTCCAGGATGCCTATTCGATGAGATCAACCCCGCAGGTTATTGGTTCAGCCCACGACATGCTGGCCTATGCAAAATCGCAGGTTGAAATAGAACTGAACGGAGTCGGCGATAACCCCATTTTCTTCCCCGACAGGAATATCCAGATTTCCGGAGCAAATTTCCAGGGATCACCGGTCTGCGTCCCGATGGATATGGCAGGAGCATGCATAACCATGGTAAGCGTGATGTCGGAACGAAGAATGAACAGGCTCAACAACCAGGCCCTGAGCGTTGGACTTCCCGACTTCCTCACAAAGGGCGCAGGAATGTTCTCGGGCATGATGCTCAGCCAGTACACGGCCGACACCCTTATTGTGGAACAAAGAATACTCTCGGTGCCTGCATCCATTCAGTCGATACCTGCAGCAGCCGACCAGGAGGACTTTGTATCAATGGGTATGAACACATCAATAAAGAACAACCAGATCCTCGACTGTGCATACGGCATACTCGGGATCGAATTCATGGCTGCAGCACAGGCGCTCGATTTCAGGAAGGAGGAGTATAAATTCGGGGCCGGAGTCCAAAAGGCCAAGGATGTCATAAGAAAATATGTGGATTTCCTGGATATCGACAGACCATTATACCCCGATCACACCAGGATGAAGGAACTGGTGAAATCGTGCGAAATACTTCACGAAGTTGAGAAGGTCACCGGGCCCCTTGATTAAAAAAAGATATATTTGTATAAACCAATCCTGATTATGAACAAATACATCATGCTTTTACTGATAATTGCCGCCGGCTGCTCATCGCAGAAAACGGGAGAAGAAAAAGGCGGATCCGCCATGCTGTCGATAGACGATGCAACAATAACATCATTAACAGAGAGCTTAATGGCTGAAAAAACCGGGGCCGACATCAGGCTGCCTGAAAAAGGCGTAAGGCATGCTGCCTCGCTGTGGAGGACCGAAGACGGAACCTCCGCTGAATTCTCTGATTTTGTAAAGACCAATTACATAGCCGATCCTGTGAAACGCAAGCAGGTATTTATTAAAATCAGCAATTTCCTCGAATCGCTTTCGGGTAATTTCAACGAGGTAACACTCGACCTCAGGAAAAACCTTGATGAAGCCACCGGCGAGATCGATGATGTAGACAGAATGTTCGGGACATACTCTCCGGGATCCCATCTTTCTGACGATTTTTACTCAAACAAAATCGCGTTCTATATTGCGCTCAATTTCCCTTACTTCTCTCTTGAAGAGAAAGAGGCTTTGGGCCCTTCATGGAGCCGCGAGGAATGGGCTATGGCAAGGCTGGGCGACATGTTCGTTTCAAGGGTGCCCGCCGAAATCAGCCAGGCTGCCGGCATTGCAACCGGCAACGCCGAAATGTACATTGCCAGATAGAGAAATACCTGAAGGACAAAAAGCTGGCGCCTGAAGTTGACCGTATGTTCTCACAGGGGAAACTCACTCCACAGCAATGGATGATGGGCGCAGTCGGCTCAAAAATCTCAACGGAACCTATTCTGGCATCATTGAGAGAGGTGCTGGAATAACAGAAAATCACCGGTGTAACGACAAACAGTTCAGAGATTAATAAGAGAAAAATAATTCAAAATCCATTTATATGAAGATCAAGATCGAAGACTATCCTGCATTCAACAAGGAATGGGACAGGGATAAGACAGAGGACAAAACAAAGAAGATTCTCAAGAAGATCGGAGAGCTTCAGAACAAGATGTATGCGCAGAACAAGTACAGCCTGCTCATAATACTGCAGGGCATGGATGCTTCAGGCAAGGACGGGGTTACCAAAGGTCTGGTAAAATATTGCAATCCCCTCGGAGTGAAGATCCACAGCTTCAAGAAGCCAACAGAAGAAGAATATGCCCATGACTTCCTGTGGAGGGTCCACAATGTGGCTCCCCGGAAAGGTGAACTGAAAATATTCATCAGGTCGCATTATGAGGATATCCTCGTCCCCTCTGTTGAAAAATATATACCTGAGGACGTTATTGAGAAACGTTACAAGGTTATCAACGACTTTGAAAAGCTGCTTGAGAATAACGGCACCGTAATCCTGAAATTTTTCATGAATGTTTCCAGGGAAGCCCAGAAGGAACGGCTCATGGAGAGGATTGAACTCAAGGAAAAGCACTGGAAGCATAAGGATGGAGACTGGGATACCAGGGAAAAGTGGGACAAGTATATGGAGGTATATGAAAAGATACTTAACAACTGCAATACCATCCCATGGAACCTGGCCCCCTCCGACAAGAACTGGCAGAAAACCTATGCCGTCGCACAAACGGTTTTAAAAGCCCTAGAGGATCTCGACCTTAAATGGCCCGAGCTTGAAACTGAAAAATTCAAACCAAACGTAAAAGAGAAATAACATGCTTAAAAAACTTCTCCTGATTTCAATCTCTTTTGCCACGCTGGCTGCAGCAGGGCAAAACACGTATACGCCAACTCCCGAAAACCTGAAAGCCCGCGAATGGTTTCAGGATGCAAAATTCGGCATGTTCATCCACTGGGGTGTTTACAGCATCCTCGGTGACGGGGAATGGGTAATGAACAACCAAAAGATCGAAAAGCAGACCTACCAGAAACTGCCTGCCTTTTTCAATCCCATCGGCTATAACCCCGCCGAATGGGTTGCTCTTGCAAAAGCCGCCGGAATGAAGTATATCACAATAACCAGCAAGCACCACGACGGATTTGCAATGTGGGACTCGAAGCTGACCGACTGGGATATTGTTGACCGGACGCCTTATGGCAAGGACATAATAAAAATGCTCGCGGATGAGTGCAGGAAACAGGGAATCAAGCTCTTCTTCTATCACTCGCAGCTCGACTGGTATCAGGAGGACTATTTTCCGAGAGGCAACACGGGCAGCACAGCAGGAAGACCTGAAAAAGGAGAATGGTACAGATATCTCGATTACATGGATGGCCAACTTACCGAACTCCTCACCAATTATGGCGAGATCGGGGGTATCTGGTTCGACGGTCACTGGGACAAGAAAGATGCTGACTGGAGGCTTGACAAGACATATGGACTTATCCATAAACTCCAGCCTGCCTGTCTTGTAGGCAGCAATCATCACCTGGCAACTTTTCCGGGCGAGGATTTTCAGATGTTCGAAAAGGATCTTCCCGGACAGAGAACCACGGGATTCAATCCTGAACAGAAGTTGGGCGAGCTGCCTTATGAGACCTGTGAAACAATGAACAATTCATGGGGATTCAACCTTCAGGACAAGAATTTCAAATCAGCAAAGAACCTTATCCAGTATCTGGTAAGGGCTGCCGGTTTCAATTCGAATTTTCTTCTGAATGTCGGACCCATGCCCGACGGAAGAATCCAGCCTGAATTCATAAACACTCTTAAGGAGCTGGGAGCGTGGATGGACAAGAACGGAGAAACCATCTACGGCACAAGAGGCGGCCCCGTAACCCCTCGTGCATGGGGAGTGACAACCCAAAAGGGGAATAAAGTCTTTGTGCATTTACTGAATCCTGAAGACTATAACCTGCTCATTCCTGATTTTGGAATGAAAGTAAAGAATATCACCTTCCATGGAACCGGGGCAAAGCTTAAATTCAAGCAGGATGCATTCGGTATCGCAATATCGGTTCCGGAAGGCAGCCTTGATGAGATCGACACAATTCTGGTAATGGAACTATAAGCTTATGACTACCTTACAGAACCGCCGGAGCTTCATCGGCACCACCGCAAAAGGAATGGCTGCAGCAGGCCTGCTTACAGCTTCATCCTGTGCAGACACAGGGAAACGACTGACATCCGACCTGTTTATCCATCATGTATACTTCTGGCTTAAACATCCGGTCACCCTGGAAATGAGGACAAAATTCGAGGGAGAGCTCAGAAAACTCGTTACGGTCGAAACCATTGTCGATTACCATCTTGGGGTACCCGCTCCCACCGGCCGCGATGTAATTGACAACACATATTCCTACTCCCTGCTCACAATATTCAGGAACAAGGCTGACCAGGATATTTATCAAACTCATCCCACGCACCTGAAGTTCATTGAGGAGAGCCAGGATCTGTGGGAAAAGGTTGTTGTTTACGACTCAATAGGTTTCTGAGAAATTGAAATAAGAGTGAATCTTAAAAACATAGAGATTCTTTCCGGGAATTTCTTAACCCCTCCCAACCCTCCCCTTAAACAATAAGGGGAGGGCTATGATCCTGCAAATGAGGTGAATCACACTCCTTTGGGAAGCTGAACATAACGGATCCCCTCCGGAGGGGTAGGGTTGCGTGGTGCATAAATGAAAAAGCTATTCCTGAAAATACAGTACTGGTTCAGGAGATCCCGCATCCCGGGATTGCTTTAATAATTTGCTTTTCAATCATTATAGTACTTAATTC
>JBAQCK010000151.1:0-41645 GCA_049294075.1 Bacteroidales bacterium
AGCAGGGTAAGAAGAGGAAGGGAATTCTTCTCTGTTATCTTCCCTCTGAAAACAAACATAAGGCGTTCCCGCCTTATTTTATCGTGAATTGTACTTGTAATATCCATGCTAAAGAAATCCGTGCTTATATAACGGCAAAATAACTCAAATCTTTTATCATATCTAAATGTTTATCTTTCTTCATTGCCTGTAACACCCGGATGGCAATCTATTATTTGAATTTTTAACGTATCTTTTGCCAGTTTAATGCTGGCTTGTAAATCTTTCGCGTATTGCTGACTGTTTTAGCATACAACGATTCTGCCTGCACAATGGCCGGGGGGTCCGTACCAACATTTTCTTCAAGGGGTGCCCGCTGAGTTGTTTGTGGTGCAACAATCCCGAAAGCATCGATCCCTTCCCCTCAATTATGTTCGACAGCAGGAAATGTCTAAAGTTCGGCGATTGCATCAGAAACAGCAATGGCCGGATAAGGCAGACGCTGCTGAACTTCGCTCCAAAGTACGGCAACGACGACGATTATGTCGACAACCTGCTTGCCGGGGCCTATAATTGCTATATCGAAGAGCTTGAGAATTACCATACCACCCGCTTCGGAAGGGGTCCGGTGGGATGCGCCTATTACGCCGGGACTTCGAGCATTTCATCAAATGTACCATCAGGTTCGGTTGTCCCGGCAACACCCGACGGAAGAAAGGCATTCACCCCGGTTGCAGAAGGCTGTTCTCCCACCTCCGGAACCGACACCCTTGGACCCAATGCAGTTTTCAAGTCAGTCTCAAAACTACCTACCGAGAAAATACTTGGAGGGGTTCTGCTCAACCAGAAACTGTCGCCGTCCTCGCTGGAAAATGAAACACAAAAACAAAAATTCATCCCGATACTGGGAACCTTCTTTACCACCCTGAAAGGCTGGCATGTCCAGTACAATATTGTATCGAGGGAAACCCTGCTCGACGCTAAAAAGAATCCTGAAAACCACAGGGATCTGGTGGTGCGTGTGGCAGGTTACCCGGCTTTTTTCACCACCCTGTCGCCTGACATTCAGGATGACATAATTGCACGAACAGAACAGTCACTTTAATAATATGGAAAAGATACTCTGCGGCGTCGATCTTGGAGGCACCAGGCTTTCTGCCGGACTCGTTCATCCCGACGGAAGGATCCTTGGCAAATCGGTGGTGTACGATCATGTTGCACTCGATGAGGACGGGATTGTTAATTATATAACACTGATTATCAGGCAGCTGATTTCGACCAATGGTCTTAATGAAACGGATCTGAAGGGCATATGAGTTGGCTTCCCAGGTCATGTGCGCTACAGGGATGGTTACACGATAACCACTTCAAACCTGAAGGGCTTTAAAAACTATCCGCTTCGCGACATGATGTCAGGGAATTTCAGGGTTCCCGTCAGGCTCGACAATGAAGCCAACGCGCAGGCATTCTGTGAGCTGAAATTCGGAGCAGGAAGAGGCTACGACGATCTGATTTTCCTTACGGTCAGTTCGGGCATTGGCGCCGGAATTGTGCTGATCAGGAAGATCTATCGCGGTATGACCGGCACTGCAGGCGAGTTCGGGCACACAATTGTTGGTAAAATGGTTTTGCAGGGGCTCGAAGCGGGTGATCCTGTCAGTGTTGAGATTGTAAGGGATTGTGCCGATTACATTGGAATAGGAATATATAATATCTTCCAGGTGTTCAATCCTCCGCTCATAATTCTTGGCGGCGGGCTTATGAATCTTGGCGACTTGTATTTCAGCAGGATACTTGAGAAGTTCCATGAGCTTGCGCGGGATATGATTTATGATCCGATAGCCGTTGTAAGGTCTGAATCAGGAGCAGATGCCGGCCTGATAGGGGCTGCAGCCCTTCTTCTTGAATAACTGGTCATCCTGCCCATCCTTCGCGGTCGAGGTTCCTGTAGTTGATCGCTTCGGAAATATGTTCCACGGTTATGTTTTCCGATTCCGCGAGATCGGCAATGGTCCGGGCTACCTTTAGTATCCTGTCGTAAGCCCTGGCTGAAAGGCCTCTCAGATCCATGGCTGTGCGGAGCAGTTTTCCGCCGGCCTCATCGAGTTGACAGTATTTTCTCTGCATCGATGATGTCATCTGGGCGTTAGCGTAGATCCCCTTCACGGATGCAAAACGCCTCGCCTGTATCTCCCTTGCCTTAACCACTCTTTCCCTTATAAGAGACGATCGCTCCGTTTTGGCAGTGTCCGTAAGCTTGTCGTATTTCACCGGAACCACTTCGATATGAATATCTATCCGGTCGAGCAGCGGTCCGGAGATCCTGTTCAGGTATTTCTGCCTCATACCGGCGGTGCACATGCATTCTTTCTCAGGGTGGTTATGGTATCCGCAGGGACAGGGATTCATTGAGGCGATAAGCATGAAGCTTGCCGGATAATCGCAGGTGGATTTTGCCCTGGAGATGGTTATTATTCTGTCTTCGAGCGGTTGTCTCATCACCTCCAGCACAGTACGCTTAAACTCCGGCAGTTCGTCGAGAAACAGCACCCCGTTATGTCCCAGGGAAATTTCCCCGGGCTGGGGGAAAGTTCCCCCGCCGACCAGGGCGACATCGGAAATCGTATGGTGGGGACTCCTGAAAGGCCGTTTGGTCATCAGCGCCATGTGGTCGTCGATTTTGCCGGCCACCGAATGAATCTTCGTGGTTTCCAGCGCCTCTTCCAGAGTGAGAGGGGGCATTATGGTGGGCAGTCTTTTAGCAAGCATCGTCTTTCCCGCCCCGGGTGGGCCGATCATCAGCAGATTATGGTGTCCGGCGGCTGCCACTTCGAGGGCTCTTTTAACGTTTTCCTGACCGCGGACGTCGGAGAAATCGACATCATATTTATTGGCTTCTCCCCTGAACAACCCCTCTATATCGACCTTCACCGGCTCAAACTGCCTGGAGCCGTTGAAAAAATCGATCACGTCGCCAAGCTTTTCCATGCCGTAGACATCGAGCTCCGATACGACAGCCGCCTCACGGGCATTTTTTACCGGCACTATCACGCCTTTGAAACCCTCCTCCCTTGCCCTCAGGGCTATGGGAAGAACGCCTTTTACAGGCTGCAGGGTTCCGTCGAGCGACAGCTCTCCCATCATTACATATGATTCTATGATGCCTGACGACATATTCTCATCAGCTGCCAGGATCCCAACCGCCAGCGGAAGATCATAGGATGAACCCTCCTTCCGGATATCGGCCGGCGCCATGTTAATCAGCACCTGCTTACCCGGCCACCTGAACCCCAGGGCTCGAAGCGACGACTCGATCCGCTGCTGACTCTCCTTGACAGCCACATCGGGCAGCCCGACAAGGAAAAAGCGTATCCCCCTCGATACATTGACTTCAATGGTTACCGTGACCGCATCAATGCCTGCCACGGCACTGCCGAATGTCCTTACCAGCATAATTTAATTCTTGCACGATTAGCGAAACACAGTACCAAATATAATAAAAAGAAAACATAAGGGCACAGGCTTAGCCGTTAAAGTTTTACAATTATTCATTTGTTAAGTAAATTGCTGCTCCCGCCGATCACAACACCTGTCCTGTGGCCGGTTTCTTTTATGTGGTTTCCGCCAGCCGGGCGGGGTAAAGGCACTCACGGACCTGTTTCAGGCTCTCGGAGTTTTCGGCTATTATTACCAGAGTGTCGTCTGGCTCGATAACCGTCGACCCGTTAGGGGTAATGAATGTGCCATTCCGTTTGACGAGTGCTATCAGGGCAGCACGCGGAAATCCAATGTCGAGGATCCTCTTTCCGGCTGCCGGACTTGTTTCATCGATCTCTATCTCGGTAAGTTCCGACTTAAGGGTATCGGAGAGTTCAATGTCGGGCGGGGTTCTCTGCTTTGCCTTTTCCGGAACCGATACATGGAGCCGGTCTGCAAAAAACCTGAGGGTTGTTCCCTGCAAAAGAACCGATGTAAGGGAAATGAAAAACACCAGATTGAATATCATCTGCGACTTGTCAATCCCGGCCAGCAGCGGATACGTGGCAAATACAATGGGAACGGCTCCCCTCAGCCCCACCCATGAAATGAACGTTATTGTTTTCAGCCTTACCCTGAAAGGCAAAAGGCAGGCAAATACGGCAAAAGGCCTGGCAACGAACATCAGAAATGCCGAGACCAGCAGACCCAGTCCAAGTACCGGAATGATATGGCTTGGAAACACAAGAAGACCAAGTGTCAGGAAGAGAACGATCTGCATAAGCCATGCCATCCCGTCGAACACCTGCAGGATAGTCTTTTTGTGGATAAGATATTGATTGCCAAGGTAAATTGCACACATGTAGATGGCGAGGAAACCGTTTCCTCCCAGAAAATCGGTTGCCGAGAAGGTAAAGAACATCAGGGCGATGACAAGCACGGGATAAAGCCCCACGTAATCAAGGGCAATGCGGTTGATGATCTCCTTTCCGATCCGGCCGATCAGCAATCCCAGTGCCGTTCCGATGATAACCTGTTTGATGAAGAGGGGAATTATGCTCGCTACCGATTGTTCGCCCGAGAGTATAAGCCCCATCACTGCCAGGGTAAGGAAGTAAGCCATCGGGTCGTTGCTCCCGCTCTCCAGTTCGAGCGTGGCGCGGATGTTCTTTTTCAATCCCAGGTTCCTTGCCCGGAGAATTGAAAATACCGCAGCCGCGTCGGTTGAAGACACTATTGAACCAAGAAGAAGCCCCTCCAGAAAGGTAAAATCGGTTATAGCCCACACGAAAATCCCTACCGAGACGGCAGTAAGGAACACTCCCACTGTCGAAAGCGTCAATCCATGCCAGACGACCGGCCTGATTGAGTCCCACCTTGTCTCCAGTCCCCCGGAAAAGAGTATTACATTCAGCGCGACGATCCCGATAAAGCGGGCGGTTGACGGACTGTCGAAGTTTATCCCTCCGAAACCTTCCGATCCGGCCAGCATTCCAACAACAACAAACATAATGAGAGTGGGAACACCCAGGCGGAAAGAAGTCTTCCCCACAAGTACGCTGATACCAAGCAGGAAAGAGCCTATAAAAAGTATATTTTCAAATGTAATGTTCATCCGGACAAGTATGGAAACCCTGCTTACCCCTGTCTGTCAGGTATGATGAAACAGTCTTGTCTCCCGTTTTACTCAAAGCGGTGTGTAAGTTACTTATTTTTCCAAAAAAAAGTTCTCATTGTAACATATGTTACACTTTTAAAGAGCCGGATTCAGTTTTTTTGTGTAAATTATGTACCTGCAAAATGCAGAACGATTGTACGTTAAAAAGTCATTTATTAATTATTAACATAAAACAGTAATATCATGAGTATGTTTTGCTTTCAGTGTCAGGAGACGGCCAAAGGGACAGGCTGCACAATTGCAGGAGTATGCGGCAAGAAGGACAACGTTGCCAATATGCAGGACCTTCTGGTTTTCGTGACAAAGGGAATATCGTTTTTCACCACCGGGCTGAGGAAACTCGGAGTTGAAACCGACGAAGCCGATAAGTTCATTGTCGACAGTCTGTTCATGACAATCACCAATGCGAACTTCGATATCGAAAGGTTCGTGGCAAAGGTAAGGGAAGGCCTCAGGCTCAGGGATGAGCTGAAGGCGCTGTATCTGAAAGCAGGTGGTACGATACCTGCCGGTGTTCATGAATCGGTTACCTGGACCGGCCATACCGTGGACGAGTTCGAGGCCAAAAACGTATCTGTCGGTGTCCTGGCCACCCTTAATGAGGACGTAAGGTCGCTCCGGGAGATGGTAACATATGGCCTCAAGGGAATGGCTGCCTATACCGAGCACGCCAATAACCTTGGTTTTGATGACAAATCAATCCACAAATTCATCCAGGAAGCGCTTGTTGCAACTACCAGCGACAGCCTGAATGCCGATCAGCTGGTGGCCCTGGTAATGGAAACGGGTAAATTCGGAGTCTCGGCCATGGCCCTTCTCGACAAAGCCAATACCACAACCTACGGCAATCCTGAGATCACAAAGGTTAACATAGGTGTCAGGAACAACCCGGGCATCCTGATCAGCGGACACGACCTAAGGGATATGGAAGATCTGCTGGTGCAGACCGAAGGCACCGGAGTCGATGTTTACACCCACAGCGAAATGCTCCCTGCAAATTACTATCCTGCATTCAAGAAATACAAGCATTTCGTAGGCAATTACGGCAGCTCATGGTGGCAGCAGAAGGAAGAATTCGAAACATTCAACGGCCCCATCCTGTTCACAACCAACTGCATTGTTCCCCCGAAAAAGGATGCTTCCTACTTCGATAAGGTCTATACCACAGGATCATCCGGATTCACCGGCTTCAGGCATATCCCCGGAAGACAAGCCGGAGGCCGCAAGGATTTCTCGGTTATCATTGAACATGCAAAGAAATGCAAACCCCCCGTTGAAATCGAAAAAGGTGAGATAGTCGGAGGTTTTGCACATAACCAGGTTGTTGCCCTTGCCGACAAGGTTGTTGATGCAGTCAAATCGGGAGCCATAAGGAAATTCTTTGTCATGGCAGGATGCGACGGAAGATTTAAGGAGCGCAGCTACTACACTGAATTTGCACAGGCACTTCCGAAAGACACTGTTATCATGACAGCAGGATGTGCGAAATACCGCTACAACAAGCTCCCGCTGGGTGACATAGGAGGGATACCCAGAGTCCTTGATGCAGGCCAGTGCAACGATTCCTACTCGCTTGCAGTTATAGCCCTGAAACTGAAAGAGGTATTAAACCTGAAAGACATCAACGAACTGCCCATCGCCTTCAATATTGCATGGTACGAGCAGAAGGCCGTGATAGTTCTGCTTGCACTTCTTTATCTTGGAGTCAGGAATATCCACCTCGGTCCGACGCTTCCCGGATTCCTTTCCCCGAACGTTGCAAAGGTTCTCGTTGAAAAATTCGGAATAGCCGGCATTGGTACGGTTGAAGATGACATCAAGTTGTTCCTGAGCTGACCATCACACGCAGAATACTGAAGAGGGTGTTGCTTGCAGCGCCCTTTTTGTTTTGGAAAAAACGAGCTATTTTTGATCTTCCTCCTGTAATCATATTTTCAGAATTGAAATTTAATATTCAGGGATCATGAAATTCAAAATCGCAATTCTTGCTGTACTCCTTGTCCTTAACCCCGGCTGCAAAAGCGGGAAAAAGATAACCGTACTTTCACCGGATGGTTCAAACAAGCTGACCTTTACTGCCGGATATGAGCAGGACGGAATCAGGTATCCTGCCTTCGCCCTTGAAAACGGGAACCGCCAGGTGATTGTGCCTTCGCCGGTAAGACTCGATGCAGAAGGAATCTTCTGGGGCAACTTCACGATCGGTGAAGTGAAAAAGGAATCGGTGAGGGATCAGTGGATAAATAATTTCGGAGAGAGGAAGGAGATCCCCGACAACTATAACCAGGCGAGCATACGGCTTGAAAATGACGACCTGGAAATAACCCTGATATGCAGGGCTTATGACGAAGGTGTTGCATTCTCACTTGAATTCCCCCGGCAGGATGGTATCGATTCAATACTTATAAACGAGGAACGGATTTCATTCGGCTTTACCGCCGATCATCCTGCCTGGTCGGCCAACCGTGCCCAGGCTGCCTATTCAAAAGTGCCGCTCAGCAAAATCCGGAACGGCTGCGAGAGGCCGCTGGTGATAGAGATCGACACCGGGCTTACGATTGCACTCGCCGAAGCAAAGCTTGTCGACTATGCAAGAATGAAATTTGAGCACGATACAACACGTTATAACAATGTTATAACACAGCTTGAAGGCACTGTAAACAAGGCACTTCCGTTCCAGACCCCCTGGAGGGTTGTAATGACGGGTAAGGACCCCGGCGATCTGCTGGAGAAGAATTACCTGATCCTTAACCTGAATGATCCCTGCGCATTATCCGATGTTTCCTGGATAAAGCCCGGCAAGGCATTGCGTGAAGTGACCCTTACAACAGCCGGGGCAATTGCAGCCATCGATTTCACTTCATCGCACAACATGCAGTATGTTGAATTTGATGCCGGATGGTACGGACCCGAGAACAACGACAGTTCGGATGCCAGGGCCGTGAACCTCGATCCCGCAAGGTCGAAAGGTCCTCTCAACATGAAGGAGGTTCTGGACTATGCCCGTTCAAAAGACATCGGCATACTCCTTTATGTTAACCGAGGAGCTCTCGAACGTCAGATTGACGAGCTCCTTCCGCTTTACCGGGACTGGGGAATCGCCGGGATCAAGTTCGGATTTGTAAGGGTGGGCACCCAGGATGCCACCGCGTGGCTTCACGAATCGATAATGAAGGCTGCAGAGTACAAGCTTGTAGCCGACGTCCATGACGAGTACCGGCCGACAGGCTTTTCGCGCACTTATCCCAACTTTCTTACCATGGAGGGGATTCGCGGCGACGAGGAGAGCCCTTCGAACAGTCACACCCTCATAACCATGTTCACCAGGATGCTCGCGGGCCAGGGCGACAACACCATATGCTATTACAATGAAAGGGTTGAGAATAAAATGGGATCCCACGCCTCGCAGCTTGCCAAGTCGGTATGCATCTTCAGCCCGCTGCAGTTCCTGTACTGGTACGACAAGGCCGCCCCGGCGCTAAAAAAGGACGACGGCTTGTGGGGAGCCACCAACTATATCGGCAACGAACCAGAACTTGAATTCTTCGACAATGTACTTACTGTATGGGATGAAACCCGGGTTTTACATGCAAAAATCGGTGAATATGGGGTCATAGCAAGAAAAAGGGGAGATGAATGGTTTATCGGCGGCATCAACGGAGCCAACGCCACAAAGCTTGATATCAACTTCTCTTTCCTGGATCCTGAGAAGAAATATTCTGCAAAAATCTATTCCGATGACCGGTCAGTCAACACCAGGACTCATGTCAGAATTGACAGTATGATGGTCGACAGGAGAACTATATATACAGCGAATCTCAATCCGAATAACGGAATAGCGATGCATCTTATGACTGAGTAAGAAGAAATTAAACACGGAGTTAAAAGAGTGTAACTCCGTCTTTACTCCGTGTTCCTCCGTGTTTAAATCCTTCTCTCTGAAATCATAAAAAATTCTTATCTACGAATTCCTGGAATTTATCCTTATACTGTTCGCTTACGGGGATGTAGGTCTTCCCGAAGATTATCCTGCTTCTTTCTATGGTCTCGATCCTTTCGAGGTTCACAATGAACGACCTGTGCACTCTCATGAACTTTGCCGGCGGAAGCTTGGCCTCGAGCAGTTTCATTGTTATAAGTGAGAGCACCGGCTTTGATGTGCCCGCGGTGTAAACCTTTACATAATCCTTGAGGCCTTCGATATAGAGTATGTCGTTGAAATTGATCCGTCTTATCTTGTAATCCGATTTCAGGAAAAGGAACTCACTGTTTGACTCCACCCTTTCCTGTTCGCCCTGTTCAATCCGGATAAGCCTGGCCGCCTTGCCGACAGCCTTCAGGAATTCCTCATAGCTGAAAGGCTTAAGGAGATAATCGACAACATCGAGTTTGAAACCTTCGAGGGCGTATTTTTCATACGCGGTTGTAAAGACAACCCTCGGTCCTCCGGTAAGCGCCCTTGTGAATTCAATTCCAGTGAGATCAGGCATTTGAATGTCGATGAAGATCAGATCCACTTTTTCGCTGATCACGAACTCCAGCGCTTCCTGGGGGTTGTCAAAACTGCCGGCAAACTCAAGTCCCGGAGTCTTTTTGATATACCCGGTCACCAGCTGAAGGGCCAGCGGCTCGTCATCAACTGCAATTGTCCTGATCATGAGGTTGTTTTTATTTCCAGAAACACATCAAACCGGTTTTCAGAGCTGTCTATTCTGAGTTCATGGCGGCCGGGAAAGAGAAGGTCCAGTCTTTTCCTGACGTTTTCAAGCCCTATGCCTCCCGTTTCGGCTTCAGCTTCCTTTTCCGTCTTACTGTGAAGTGAGTTGGAGCATTTGAAAGCTATGGAGCTGCCTTCCGCTTTCATTTCAATATCAATGAATGATTTTTCGCGGTAGCTTATACCGTGCTTGAACGCGTTCTCTATGAAAGGAATGAAAAGCAGGGGCTGTATGTTCCTGTCAGCATATTCCTCAGGGAAACTGACATTCAGCGTAACCTTGTCACTCATCCTGAGCTTCATCAGATCAATATAATTCTTCATGAATTCTATCTCGTGGCTCAGCATTGTATTTCCCTTCTCCGAATCGTAGATCAGGTATCTCATCAGTTTTGACAGTTTCAGCACTGCCTCCTGCGAATCGTTCTGGTTTATTCCGATAAGGGAATAGATATTATTCAGCGTGTTGAAAAAGAAGTGGGGGTTTATCTGGTTCTTCAGGAATGCGAGTTCGGAATTGAGTTTTTCCTTTTCTATCTCCCTGCTGAGTTCCTCGATCCGCGATTGCCTTTCGAGCACCTTCAGTCCCAGTGAAAGGAACATCAGGAATAGTGCTGTCGGAAAATAGTTGAACATGTGCACCCTTCTGAACGGATCCCTTAAGGCCCTTACAGGCGGGGGCCCTACGTGCGGTCCGGGCGAGGGGGAGTCAATCCCGTCCTGATTTACCTGGTCCATCGATGGTATGTTCTTGATCACCATCCTGTTCGAAAAGTCCGAAACAAAGTAGAGACCAAGTACCAGAAGGGCTGCATACATGAAATATCTTATTCTGCTTTCCCTGAAGAAGAATTTCGGAACGAGATACAGGTAATTTATGTAAAATATGGAGCCCCAGATTAAGGCATTTATATAGTAAATCCAAAGGAAATCCCTTGCCACAGGCCATCGCGAAATGAAATAGAGCGGTAACCCTATAAAGATCGCCCACACGATAGCGTGAAGCAGAACCTTTATTCCCTTCGTCCTGAAAATTCCCGGTTTTATTTTATCGTCATTCATACCTGAGAGCATCAATCGGATTCAGGTTTGCGGCCTTGCGGGCGGGGTACCAGCCGAAGAACACGCCAATAACAAAACACACAGCAAATGCCAGTACCACCGACTGAGTCGTTATAACGACCGGACTGTCCATCAGCGTTCCTGCCGCGGTTGCGATAAGGTAGCCGAATACCACGCCGAGAGCTCCACCCAATATACTCATTATTATTGATTCAACAAGAAATTGCCTCAGGATGTCGCGGCTCCTCCCCCCTATCGACATTCTGAGCCCTATTTCCCTGGTGCGTTCAGTTACCGAAACGAACATGATGTTCATGATCCCGATCCCGCCAACGAGCAGGGAGATCCCTGCAATTGCCCCAAGGAGGTAGGTCATGATATCGGTGATCGAGGAGACGGTCTCCAAAAGCTCCGACTGTGACATGATCCTGAAGTCATCTTCATCTGATTCCTTCAGTTTGTGGGTCCTCCGTAGTATCTCCGTCACCTCATCGGCTGCCGCTGTACTCTTCTCCTCGCTGACCGCCGACGCGTAAATCCCGTTTAGGTAATCGATAGCCGCAAGTCTTCTCTGGACTGTAGTGTACGGTGCCAGGATCAGGTCATCCTGGTCCTGTCCCATACCGCTTTCTCCCTTGTCCTCAAGGACTCCTATCACCTCAAAAGGCAGGTTTTTTATCCTGATGGTTACGCCAACCGGATCGGCGCTCTCGCCAAAGAGGTTCTCAACGACAGTTGTACCCAGTATGCAGACTTTCGACATTCCCCTCACCTCGCTGGAAGTAAATATTCTTCCGTTTCCAATTTCCAGTTTCCTGATGTCGAGGTACTCCTCGCTCACACCATGGACTGTTGTCTGGGTGTTCTGGTTGCCATATATCACCTGTCCGCCGGCCGAAACCTGGGGAGAAACCTCAGAGAGATACACTGCCTCATTCCGAAGCGTTTCCACATCACTCATCCTGAGGGCCATGGAGCTTGAGGCACCAAGGCTGACACCGCCCCTCATCTGCATGTTTGGCATTATCATTATAAGGTTTGTCCCCATGGAAGACATCTGATCCTGTATATTCTTTTTGGAACCTTCGCCGATTGCAAGCATGGCGATTACAGATGCCACTCCAATGATTATCCCCAGCATGGTAAGGATTGCCCTGAGCTTGTTCCGGACCAGTGCCCGGACTGCTATTTTCAAAAGATTCTTTATATTCATTGCCTGCTCCTTTTGTCAGTTTTCAAACTCCTCAATATTTTCAACCGGCAGTGTAAGTAGCACCTCGGAAGCAAAGAGCCGGTCCGTTACCATGTTTTCCCGCTGTATCCTGCCGTCCCTGAACACCACGGTCCTTGTTGCAAACCTTGCAATATCGGGTTCATGAGTAACAAAGACTATGGTCCTTCCCTTTTCGTTGAGCGACTGGAAAAGTTCCATGATTTCCACCGATGTCCTGGTATCGAGGTTGCCTGTAGGCTCATCGGCCAGGATCAGCACCGGGTTGTTAACAAGCGACCGGGCTATTGCCACTCTTTGCTGCTGACCGCCGGAGAGCTGGTTGGGCATGTGCCCCATCCTATCCTTCAGTCCTACAGCTTCTAGTGCGTTGACTGCCCTTTCGAGGCGCTCCTTCGATCTCATCTTTGGATTGTAGAACAGCGGCAGTTCCACATTCTCGAGGGCGGTGGTGCGGGGAAGAAGATTGTAGGCCTGGAAGACGAAACCCAGTTTTCTGTTCCTCAGCCTGGCCAGCTCATCCCTGTTCATGGAATTAACATTAGCCCCATCGAGGAAATAGTCACCTCCGGTTGGCTGGTCGAGGCATCCGAGTATGTTGAGCATGGTCGATTTCCCCGATCCGCTCATTCCCATGATGGCGACGAATTCTCCCTCCCTTATCTGCAGGTCGACTCCCCTCAGCGCGTGAACCACCACCTCGCCGACATGATAGTCTTTCCTTAGCTTTTTTATTTCAATTATGACGTTGTCCATGACAATCTGATTTATAGTTTTGTCCCGGCCGTTATGGCTAGAATGGCATCGGGCCTCCCGGGCCTCCGGTCATTCTTGTGCTTGATTTCTTCAGCGGGTCGCTCATAGCCACAACAACCTCATCTCCTTCGTTCAAACCTGAAAGGACCTCCACATTCGATCCGTTCTGAATACCCAGCCGGATCATCACAGGCTTAAGGCTGTTATCTGCATTCTTCACCCACACAGTTCTGACTCCTTCGGGAAGCTCCGGCGATGAACCGGACTGAGGCTCGCCTTCCGACATTGAGCTTCGGGTTATCCCGGCAGAAGGCAAGGGCATGTTCATGGCCGAAGGATCCATCCCTGCAGGCATACCTTCGACAGGACCGTTCTTCATGGCTTCTTTCATTATTTTCATCATGTACTCAGAATCGGGAGTGAAACGGACAGCCTTACCTGAAAGGACAAGAGTGTTCAATTTTTCTTCTATGAATATGGTGGCGCTTGCCGTCATTCCGGGCATAAGCTTTTTCTCCGGATTGGGAGCGCTGAATATCACCACGTAGGTTACCACGTTGTTTGTAGTGACAGGCTTCAACCTTACCTGCGACACCGAACCCTCAAACTTCTCATCGGGATAGGAATCAACTGTAAACCGGACTCTCTGTCCCAGTATAACCTGACCTATGTCGGCTTCATCGACGCTTGCCTGCACCTCCATCTGGGTAAGGTCGTTGGCGATGGTGAACATCTCGGGGGTGTTGAAACTTGCAGCCACCGTCTGGCCTTCCTCAATGGCCCTGTTAAGTACCACTCCGTCGATTGGTGAATAAATAGTGGCATAGGCCAGGTTGACCTTTGCCCGGTCGAATGCCGATTTTGCATTGTTAAGTGAGGCCTTTGAGTTCTGGTAGTTATAAACAGCCTGATCATAATCGGCCTGGGCAATAAGGTTTTTTTCATAAAGCGCCTTCATCCTGTTCCAGGTAGCTTCCTGAAAATCGAGCTGTGCCTTTGCCTGGTCGACCGATGCCTGGCTCTGTTCAACCTGTGCCCTCAGGGGTGTCTCGTCAAGACGGGCAAGAACCTGTCCCTGCTTTACATTGTCGTTGAAATCGACATATACATGTTCAATTATACCCGATACCTGCGTGCCAACCTCAACGGTAGTGATGGCTTCCAGGGTTCCGGTTGATGTAACCGTGTTTGTAATATCCCCTTTTGCCACCTTCACAGTTTCAAAAGTGTATTCTGCCGTCTTCGCCCTGAACGGCTTCAATACCGCCAGTACAATCAGAGCCGCCACAATCAGGCCGATGATTATTAATGCCTTCTTTTTCATTATTTTAAGTATTATTAGATTTTTATAGTGTCAATGGAATGCCCGAATAGAAATCGAGAACCTTGTAGCTGAATATCATATTATATTTTGACTGCAGCAGATTGCTTTCGGCAAGAATAAGGTTGGTTTTTGATACCAGGTAATCGACCGAGTTGATTATTCCCTGCCTGAACTTCTCATCGGAGAGAGCAGCCGACTCGCTTGTTGCCTGGTAATTCTCGACGCTTGCCTCATAATCGGCCTGAGCGGAAACAACATCAAGGCAGGCCTGTTCAATGCTTTTCCTCAGCTCATTACGGGTGTTCAACTCACTCAAACCGGCCTCCTGGTAACCCAGTTGGGCAACGGCAACGCTGGTTTTGACCTGCTTTCTCTGATAAATCGGGATTGAGAGAGAGAGACCGAGTGAAGGTGTTATTCCGTTGTTGATCTGATCGAAATAAGGATCGGTCATCATGCTCGAATAGCTTGTACCCGCTCCTGCACTGGCCGACAGAACAGGATAATATCCGGCTCTGGCAATCTTTTCATCCAGGGCTGCTATTTCCTTGTTTATCTCCGCATTCTTTACCTGGGGCTTGATTCCCAGGGCAGTCATATATACTTCAGCCACATCAGGCTTCCGGTTCTGGTTTACCATATCTTCCGGATCAGGAAAGGCAATTTCGAAATCATCGCTTACCGGAAGTTCCATGAGCTGTTCAAGGTTCACCCTTGCGATTGCAAGCTGGCTGCGGGCGTTTGCCAGATTTAGCTTTTCATTGGCAAGCTGCGACCTCACCTGGGCATAGTCGGCCTGTGAGATAAGCCTGATGGCCATCCTTTCCGCAGCCAGCTCAACCTGACCCGTGGTTGACTCAATCTGCCTTTCGGAATTCCTTACCTGTTCACCGGCATAGAGAACCTGGAGATAAGCATTCATAATGCTGAGACTAATCGATTCCTTTATGGCCTCGAGCGAATACTGCCCTGCCTCAATATCAAGCCCTGCCTGCTTTATCTGGTTCGTCAGCCTCGATCCGTTGAAAACGGTAACAGATGAATTCATCGAGACGTTTGAACCGTTCATCCCGTTGTACCCCGATCCGCCTGACGCCTTGCTCCAGTTGTAATTCTGAGTCAGCGAAGCATTAACCGAAGGAAAGCGCTGAGCCCTGGATTGATCGGCATAATACTGGTACCTCTCATTCGAGAGTTCCCCCTTTCTTACCTGGATATTCTTCTCCAGGGCGTGGGTGATACATTCTTCCAGTGACCAGACACTGTCCTGCTGGGCCTGAAGTGCGGATGTCAGGAGGAAGAATACGCCAAAAATCATTATTCCATTTTTCATGGTTGATATTCTTTTGGTGTAAAAGTAACCGGCGAATGCCGCCACGAAAAATTAAATGGAAGTAACGGGAATATTTCCCGACGGAAAGGGATACTTTCAGGACGAAATCAAAATATGTCATCACTACTGTCCGGACAAAACATGTCGCTCCTGCCGGAGCTAAACAGACAAGGGGGGGTGCTGTGCCTCCGGTTTCACCGGAGGTTATTAAAATACTTCTCTTTCAGAGAAGCAGACGATAGCACGATGCTCCTGCTGAGCATGTCAAGCCCAGGGAGCTGTGTGATGGGAGTAAGTTCCTGTAATCCACGATGTCCAGCTCCTGCCTGTCATAGACAGAGTGTTATGTGATGGTAGAAAATTCCAGTGATACATATCGCCCGGTTCCTGCGGAGCACGTCAAGGCCATAGTGGGATGTGATGGGGGAAGTTCCAGTGATCAATTTAGTTCAGCTCCTGCCAACAACATGTAATGATGCCGAATTCCAAAAAACATGACATGTCTATGACGCTCACAATCAAAATTCCAAACATAGTTCACCGGCAACAGCAAATCTTGAGCCGCGTAGCGGTGCCATGTTTGTAGCAATTTCAATCGATCAAGGTTTCCGGAGCCCCTTCAGGTCGCCATGTCTTTAGGCGACAAACATTCCGCTCGGAGATTGTCATGGCCAGATAGTTATGTGTTGGGAGGAAGTAAGTTAGTCATGTTGTCCAGCTCCTGCAGAGCATGTCATTAAAAGAATGTCATGTGCCTGGGGCCAGTTTCCAGCTTCCATATTATCCAACCCATATGATGGTAGTAAAAGAAAGGTAATTGCTGAAGGGGAGTAACGGTTTCAACCAAGAACAGCTGCAAGGCAGCTGGACAAAAAAGTCACGTAAGTGACTTAATGTGAATAACCCCCAGTGCAACTGGGGGCAGTGGCACACTAAATGATTTTGAGCCCTGAAAGGGCGACATTTACTTGGATTGTATAGGGCGATTATGTATCTTGCTTAAGTCTCGTTGTATTATTAACCAAAACTTTAATGCTATGGCAAGCTATCGTCAATTGCTGTATCATCTTGTCTTCAGGACAAAGGACAGCATCCCTTCCATTGACCAGGATCATGCGGAGCAGCTTTACTCCTATATATCCGGGATAATCAGAAACAAAAACAGTCATTTATATCGTATAAATGGTACTGAAAACCATCTTCACATTTTAACTGATCTTCATCCCTCAGTGGCTTTGGCGGATTTTATGCGGGAGTTAAAAGCCTCAACATCAAAGTGGGTTAAAGAGAAGGGGCTTTTTCCTCTGTTTGACGGATGGGCTGAAGGATATGGATCGTTCACCTGCTCATATTATGATCTGGGTGATCTGATTGAATATATCAGGAATCAACAGGAACACCACAAAAAGAAATCCTTTGAAGAGGAATACAGGAGTCTTATACAAATAGCCGGGATAAAAATCGATGAAAAGTATTTTCCGTAGGTGTCCAGCTCCTGCGGAGCTGAACGGCAAGAGGGGATGCAGTGCCTCCGGTTTCACCGGAGGTTATTAACATCCTTCTCCTTCAGAGAAGCTGCCGGTACCTCGATGCGCCTTCGGGGCATGCCAATGTAAGAGACTTAATGATAGAAGGAAGGTCCCGTTATCCATGTCATTAATCTCCTTCGGAGCACATCAAGGCCAGGGAGTGATGTGTTGGGGGAGATTCAGGTGAGAGATGTTGTCCAGCTCCTGCGAGGGATAACAGGCGTCTCCGGATAGTTGGGATTGTCATTTTAGCGACACCTTCATTAACCGGAGGTTATTCTCAAGTCCGACAAGATATACAAGCAGCCAGGGATGAGTCGGAGCCAGGATCAGATCAGAATCCCGGTTGTAATTTCCGCCGGGAGTTTTTCTCAGGTTGAAAACAGGTTGTTATTTTTAGATAACCAGGAACCCTGATAAGGTCCCGGTTCGCCTTTCCTCGTGTCGGGAAACCAGCCGGAGGAACCAGGATAAAGATCCCTGTATTTTTGAGTCAGCTCTTTCGCTCATCAATAAGCTGAACGGCAGGAGACTGACTCCTGATCTCAAGATTTTCAGCTGCTTCAGACGACCTGAAATACATCCGTTCGGATCATTTTGTTGCGGGGCTTGAACTGATTCCTCATCAGTTTATGCTGGCATTGAAAGTGTCGCCCTGGTCAAAATCGCCGGATGTATATCCTTTGCGGAACCACTCCTTGCGCTGGGCAGCAGTGCCATGGGTGAATGCATCGGGGACAACCCTTCCCTGGTATTTCTTCATGAGAACGTCATCGCCGACCGAGGCGGCAGCGTTCATAGCTTCTTCAATATCGCCTGCTTCAAGCGAGTTGAACATCTTCTGATCATAATGAGCCCACATACCGGCCAGGAAATCCGCCTGCAGCTCAAGTCGTACCAGGAGCCTGTTTGCATTCACCTCGCTCATCCCTGACCGTTGGTTGTTAACGTCGCCGAGTATTCCAAGGAGGTTCTGGACGTGATGCCCGACCTCATGTGCAAGCACATAGGCGATTGCAAAATCGCCGTTTACCCCGAGATTGGCTTTCAGGTCGTCGAAAAATGAAAGGTCGACATAAACTTTATGATCGCCGGGGCAATAGAAAGGTCCGCTGGCCGATGTTGCAAAACCACAGGCTGACTGCACCTGTTCCCTGAAAAGGACAAGTACGGGAGGCTCATAGGTCATATTTGACTGCTGAAACACCTTGCCCCAGACATCTTCTGTCCCGGCTAGGGCAACACTGACAAAGTTCACCATTTCATCCTCTTCGGGAGTTGAAGTGATTTCACCTGATTCTGTCGGCACTGCAGGGGAGGTATTAAGTATTGAGGATGGGTCTCCGCCCAGAAGAAGAACTATCAGGGCTATAACAACAGTCCCTATGCCTCCTCCTACTGCCATTTTACCTCCGGCGCTCATTCCTCTGCGGTCTTCCACATTATCGCTTGTGCGTCTGCCTTCTGTTCGCATGTTTTTATTCTTTATTCCTTGTTAAAAATATAAAAAAATCTAAAATACTTGTTTTTTTAGATGCAAAAAAATCAAAGGATAAATGTGGTTACCGTGATTGTCACTTCAGCGACACTTCTGCCATTACCGGCCAGTGGTCGGAAATATATATCCCGTGTTCCTTTTTTATGAAGGTTCTGTGATCCAGGACTTTCATCCCGTTTCGTACAAAGATATAGTCGATCCTGCCCGACGATATGCTGTCGGAAAAGCCATTGAAAGTATAAGCAGGTCCGGTTGGTCTTTTTTCTGTAACGGCGTATGTGTCAGCAAGAAGGGGAATACTTTCGAAGGGCCCTGTAAGTATCTCATATCCCTTGCTTGAGATTCGCATGTTCAGGTCGCCGGTTATCACGAAAGGGAAATCGGCTGTAATGCTGTCGACCTTGCTCAGAAGCAAGCCCGAACTCATGATCCTGGCTGAGTCGGAATCGTGGGCAAAATGAGTGTTAAAGAAATAGAAGTGTTTTGAGGAGGTTTTTTCCGACAGCTCCACCCATGTCACGATCCGCGGCAGATTGGCTCCCCATGCCTGTGATCCGGCCATCGACGGAGTATCTGAGAGCCAGAAGGTTTTAGACCTTATGAGGTCGAACCTGTCTTTCCTGAAGAATACAGGATTCATCTCCCCCTGTTTTGCACCGTCGCTTCTTCCAACTCCCACGGAGCTGTAGCCGGTGAGCGCTGAATCAATATATTCATACTGGTGATTCAGCACCTCCTGCATTCCTATCAGATCGGGTTCCTCATCGTTAAGGAACCTGCAAAGGAACGAAGCCCTGTTGGGCCATGCATTGATGCTGTCGCGCGGATTGTCGTACCTGATGTTGAAAGTCATGACTTTCAGGGTGTCCGCATCATGTTTCCCTTTGCAGTCGGGAAAGAGAAGCAGAAGAATAAGGATGGCAGGGAAGTACAGTTTCTTCATGGCAGAAATTAATGAGATGCAGGGCATCATTTACAATAATAATAAAAACTGATCATTGACAATGTGAATTCCCCTGTGAGAATGCAATAATGCAAATATAGCTATATTTGCATCAGGTTTAAACTGCGGATGAAAATTCCCGGCCAGAGCCTGTTTTCCATGTATATCAGTAATCACAGTTAGTAGATTTTTCTTTTCGATGCCCGACATTATCAAGCTGTTGCCCGATTCGGTCGCGAATCAGATTGCCGCAGGGGAAGTGATCCAGAGACCCGCATCGGTCGTGAAGGAGTTGATGGAGAATTCTGTCGACTCAGGGGCCCGGAACATTGACGTTGTGATCAAGGACTCAGGGAGAACGCTGATTCAGGTGATCGACAACGGTACGGGCATGTCGGAGACTGATGCCCGCCTGGCCTTTGAAAGGCATGCCACATCGAAAATAACCACGGCTCACGACCTTTTCGCAATAACCACAAAAGGCTTCAGGGGAGAAGCGCTGGCATCAATTGCAGCAGTTGCCATGGTTGAACTTCGCACAAAAAGAGAAGAGGATGAATCGGGCACATTGCTTATAATTAACGGATCAAAAGTCGAGACCCAGGAACCCTGCAGCTGCGCCCCCGGATCGAACTTCTCAGTCAAGAACCTGTTTTTCAATATCCCGGCAAGGAGAAAATTCCTCAAATCGGATAACACCGAAATGAGGCATATAATCAACGAGTTCCAGAAAATTGTTATAGCACACCCCGGAATAAGGTTCTCACTGATTCACAACGACAGCGAGGTCTACAATCTTCCCCAGGGCAACTCACGGCAGAGGATCATCGGTGTGTTCGGACGCCAGATTAACAACGACCTCATCACACTCGACACCACCACCACGCTTATAACCATCAGCGGTTTTATAGGAAAGCCCGAGAATGCGCGAAGAACCTACGGTGAACAGTTCTTTTTCGTAAACAACAGGTTCATGAAACATCCTTATTTCCATAAGGCTGTTATTGAAGCCTACCAGAACATCCTTCCTCCCGAGGCCATCCCTTCGTATTTCATTTTCATGGAGGTCGATCCGGCATCGATAGATATAAACATACATCCCACCAAAACCGAGATCAAGTTCGAGGATGAAAGAGCAATCTGGCAGATACTAATGGCTTCGGTAAAGGAAGCGCTGGGAAGATTCAATATTATGCCATCGCTCGATTTCAAAGGCGAAGGACTTGTCGATATTCCGGTGAGATCGTCATTCAGGGATTTTCCCCAACCTCCTCCGATTGAGATCGACCCGCGTTATGATCCCTTTGCCGGTGATGACCGGCCATCAGACCAGAACAGGCTGATAGAAAGATTCGAAAGGGAGAATGCTGAAGGCTGGCAGAAACTCTACGGCGGACATGAAAGGGAAGAACAGGAAAGCGAAAGGATGGTTACCGACAGGAAGTTGTTCCAGATAAAGAACAAGTATATTATCTGCCCGGTAAAATCGGGACTGATGATCATCGATCAGAAAAGGGCGCACGAAAGGATCCTTTACGAACAGTTTCTCGGGAATCTTGAAAGCAACAGAAGCCTGAGCCAGGCTCAGCTGTTTCCTGTTGACATCACCCTCGATCCGGCAGATATTCTGATCCTGAGGGAAATAGAAGATGATCTGCGCCTTCTTGGGTTTGCATTTGAGTACAGGGAAGGGAATACTGTTTCGGTAACCGGTAAACCCTCCGGCGTTGGCGACGATCCCGGGATGATGATCGAGATCCTCCTCGAGGAGTTTAAGAGTACCCGGTCGGATCCTTCGGCAGGCGCCAGGGAGAAAGTTGCATCTGCCATGGCCGGGGCTTCAGCAATTCCGTACGGCAAGCCGCTTATGAAGAGTGAAATGGAGGATCTCTTCGATGCTCTTTTCATGTGCAAGTCTCCCAACTATTCGCCAAAAGGGAAACCAGTGATCAACATCCTTACGCTTGATGAGATCGACAGGAGGCTTAAGTAAGCCTTCACGCCGGCAGCTGACAGGCATTGCCTGAACTGAAGATTACCTTTTTGCCGGATAAATTGATAATAGTATCTTTGCCCAATTATTGAATAAAAAACAGCTTAATGAACGGATACGGAAAAGGGTTCTCGGCATTGCCTCCGGTTGTAAAAAACCTCATCATAATAAATATTCTTTTGCTTGTCATCACCTGGACAGCTCAAAGTGTCCTGGGCTATGATCTCATCTCCGTTCTGGGGCTTTATTTTCCCAAATCGGAGATGTTCAGGCCCTTCCAGATCCTGACTCATATGTTCATGCATGCAGGCATCTGGCACCTTTTCTTCAATATGTTCGCCCTCTATATGTTCGGAGGCATTCTGGAGAACGTGTGGGGACCCAGAAGGTTTTTCATTTATTACATGGTATGCGGACTTGGTGCGGCGCTGGTTCACGAATCAGTCATCGCGATCCAGTATAACAAGGCTATTAATACAATCAGTCCCGACCAGCTTCAGCTTGTCCTGGCTGACGGCGCCATGGTTCTGAGAGAGGGAAAGCAGTATGCCGATGTCACTATGAAGAATCTCCAGATGATATTGAACGTACCCACGGTGGGTGCCTCCGGAGCTATCTTCGGCGTGCTTCTCGCATTCGGCGTCCTTTTCCCCAACACTCAGCTGATGCTCCTTTTCCCTCCTATCCCTATAAAAGCCAAGTATTTCGTACTGGGTTACGGCGCCATCGAATTATATATGGCTGTTACCCAGCCCGGAAGCAACATAGCACATGCAGCACATCTCGGTGGAATGCTATTCGGCTATGTTCTTATCAGATACTGGAGAAAAACATCCAAAACGCTTTACTGAGCCTATGGCCCTCTGGAACGACATAAAAAAGACATTCAGCACGGCTAATAACCTTAACAGGCTGATATACATCAATATCGCTGTTTTTCTGATTATTTCTGCAGGGTCAATAATAGCCTACCTGTTCAATAACGAGGCTCTTCCGCTGAAGATACTTAAAATGTTTTCAGTTCCCGCGTCACTCAAGGCCCTGGCCATTAAGCCATGGACGCTGATAACATATATGTTCACCCATAAGGATATCCTTCACATACTCTTCAATATGCTGTGGCTCTACTGGTTCGGGAAAATATTCCTTGAGTACCTCGATCAGCGGAAGCTTGTTGCCGTTTATCTCCTTGGAGGCATATCAGGGGCCCTGGTCTATATTCTGTCATTCAACATTTTTCCTGTTTTCAGCGGAATGATACCTGAGTCGGTGGCCATCGGAGCTTCCGCGTCGGTACTTGCAGTGGTGGTAGCCATAGCAGCATATGTCCCCGATTACCCCATAAACCTCTTTCTTTTAGGACGGATAAAGATAAAATGGATCGCTGTTGCAATCTTCGTCATGACGTCGGTCATGGACTTTTCGGTCAATTCGGGAGGCAAACTGGCGCATATGGGAGGAGCGTTATTCGGGTACTTTTACACTGTGGGATTGAGAAAGGGGAAAGATCCGGGCAAAGGCATCAACAGAATTATTGATTCCCTGGTGACTCTCTTCAAGCCCAGGAAGAAGATGAAAGTGACATACAGCAGGAAAAAGACCGATTACGAATATAACAAGGCAAAAGCCGACCGCCAGGAGGAAATCAATAAAATACTCGAGAAGATATCCAAAGGAGGCTACGACAGCCTTACCAGGGAGGAAAAAGATCTCCTCTTCAGGGAAAGCCAGAAGAAAAACTGATCCACCAGACTTAAATATTCGTAAATCAATTACCCTCCCTGATCAAAAATCATCGACAGTAATCACGATTGTAAAAGGAATACAGGTATTTTAGCAGGAAATCCGACAGCCTTGAAAAAGATCATTTACAGAGCATTTCTTGGTGTTAATGTCATTTTTGTCATTGCCCTGGTCCTGTCGTATGTTTCGGTCCATGTTAATCCTGATATAATTGCTTCCCTTGCACTTTTCGGCCTGGCCTATCCCTATCTGCTGCTTGTAAACCTTTTATTTTGCCTGACATGGGCAATCGCCCGGAAGTGGGAAGCCCTCATCTCCCTTGTGGTAATCCTTGCCGGCTTCACCCATTTCTCAAACTATCTGAAGGTTCAGAAGCCTGCAGGCGACAAGACAGGCACCTTCCAGGTTCAGAGTTACAATGTCCGCCTATTCAACTACTATGAGGGAAAAGGGAACAATAATTCAGAGAAAAAGATACTTGAGCTTCTGAGAAATCAGAAAGCAGATGTGATATGCCTTCAGGAAATCTTCCTTTCAGGCGACCCTGCCAGTAAGCAGCAGGAAATAAAGTCAGCGGCAGGTATAGGTTATAATTCCCATTTCAAGATTATCCGTACCGGGAAGAACCGTTCATACGGAATTGCCACACTGAGCAGATACCCGATAGTAGGAAGAAAGGATATAGTGCATGAGAAGTCTTCGAGCCTTTCGATTTACACCGACATTCTGGCCGGCACGGACACGATCAGGATATTCAACAATCATCTTCAGTCGTTCAGGCTTCAAAGGATGGAAAGGACTTTTATCAATGAACTTGTAGAAGGAACGGAAGACCGGGAGGCCTTCCACGAGATAGCAAGCATTTCTTCGAGCCTGAGGGCAGGATTCGTAAAGAGGGCCTCGCAGGCAAAAGCCGTCAAGGCGGTGATCGACAAATCGCCCTACCCGGTTATCGTTGCCGGTGATTTCAACGACACCCCCGTTTCATATTCATACAGGAAGATCAGGAAAGGGCTGTATGATTCGTTTGTCAGTGCCGGATACGGGGCAGGGTTCACCTACAAGGGCAATTATCCTCCCAACCGTATCGATTATATACTTTATGATGACTCGTTCGAGTGCCGTCATTTCGATATAACAAAGGTCAGGTACTCCGACCACTATCCCATTACGGCGTTTTTCAGGAAGAAGAATTAGACTGGGGACGGAGTGACTGGTTCCTTTCATTCGCGTTTACCCCCTTTCCCGTTTCCCCCTTTACTCTTTGTACAAATCCTATTGCTAAATTGAGACCACTTCATTCCCATTTTACGTTCTACCCCCCAACCCCCCTAAAGGGGGGCTTAGTTCGCTGGTTTACAGTTATTTATTGAGTGACTTTGATGATATTAATAGCCCCACATTAGATTTCAATTTGAAAACTTAAAACTATAAGTGTGTGGATACTCTCATTACTTCTATATTTCACATTATTAGCTTCTTAGCCCCCCTTTAGGGGTCCCGAAAGCTTTCGGGATGGGGGGTAAACAGAAAGGGGAACCGGACAATGATTCTAACATGCAAAAAGATGTGTATAAAGAGTAGTTTGAGGGAAGGGGGTATTAATATTTGGAAGTAGTTAATTTTCCATTTCAAATAACTACTAACAAGCAACAAGCAACAAGTAACCAGTAACAAGTAACAAGCAACCATCACCCTGTTATCACTAACTAAAATGGCAACCTCCTCAGATCCACATTCCCTCCTGACAGTATAAGCCCAACCTTCTTTCCCCTGAACAAGGCAGGATTTTCTCCGACAACCGCCAGCACGGTTGCCGACGAAGGCTCGATGATGATTTTCATCCTCTCCCAAACCAGTATCATCGAGTGTATTATCGACTCTTCGCTCACAGTCAAAATATCATCAACATTCCTGTGGATTATCGAAAAAGTAAGCTCACTCAATGAAGTAAGAAGTCCGTCGGCTATTGTTAAAGGATTAACAGAAGGGGTGAGTATCCCTGAGGTAAACGACTTCCAGGCGTCATTGGCGTTCAGCGGTTCAGCTCCGATCACCTTAATGTCCGGGTTGATACCCTTTGCGCATGCCGATGTGCCGCTCATCAGTCCTCCCCCTCCTACCGGCGCCACAATGAACTCAAGGTCATTCCTTTCTTCCAGCAGTTCAAGTGCCGAGGTGCCCTGGCCGCATATCACGTTGAAATTATCATAGGGATGTATGAGTGTTGCCCCTGTCGAGTCCATTATCGATCTGCAGGTCTCCTCGCGTGCCTGGAGGGTTGGTTTGCAGAATGTAATCTCAGCTCCGTAACCTGCAACAGCATCCCTTTTGACCGACGGTGCGTTTTCAGGCATCACTATGTAAGCCTTTATCCCGTTCATAGTGGCAGCAAGGGCCAGAGCGGCTGCATGGTTTCCGGATGAGTGGGTTACGACGCCTGCCTTTTTCTGCTCGTCGGTCAGGGAAAGAACAGCATTTGTCGCTCCCCTGAACTTGAAAGCTCCCACCTTCTGGAAGTTCTCGCATTTGAAAAACAGTTCACAGCCGTAAATGAGGTTCAGCTGTCGGGAAGTAAGAACGGGAGTCCGGTGAATAAACGGACTTATCCTTTTACGCGCCGACTGAATGTCGGACAGTGTCGGAAGCATCATTTTTCAGGGTTTTGTTCAAAAGTAAGAAAAAATCCCCCTCCCGGAATGCCGGAAGGGGGATTGAATATTTAAGTATTTTAATTACCGTATCAGGCCAGTATACTCCATGCAACAGTCAGTCCTGCGAGGACAACCGAAACCATCGACATAAGCTTGATAAGGATGTTGAGGGCAGGACCTGAAGTATCCTTGAACGGATCGCCAACGGTGTCGCCGACAATTGATGCCTTGTGAGGTTCGCTTTTCTTTCCTCCGTAGTTTCCGCGTTCGATGTATTTTTTTGCATTGTCCCAGGCGCCGCCAGAGTTATTGAGCATGGTTGCCAGTACGAAGCCTGTGCTCATGCCTCCCGCGAGGAGCCCGATTACACCCGGCACGCCGAATATCACGCCTACCAGCAGGGGAACAACAATAGCCATAAGTGAAGGAACAAGCATTTCGCTCTGAGCGCCTTTCGTTGATATTTCAACGCACTTCGCGTATTCAGGTTTTCCGGTCCCGTCCATAATACCCGGGATCTCGCGGAACTGACGGCGTACTTCGTCCACCATCTTACCTGCTGCACGGCCGACAGCTTTCATGCTCATCGAGCTGAAGAGGAATGCCATCATGGCGCCTATGAAAACGCCTCCCAGAAGAATGGGATTGAAAAGTGAAAGGTCATATGCAGCAACGAAATCCCTGATGGTAGCAGTGGTTACCTGAACTGCAGTTTGTCCGTCCTGGACAGCAGGGACTGCACTGTTGTAGAAAAGTGTATCGCCTATCTGTTTGAAACCTTCGGGAGCTTTGTCGATAAGTCGTCCAAGCCACAGCCTGACCTCTTCCATATATGCTGCCATAAGGGCAAGCGCTGTAAGAGCGGCTGAACCGATTGCAAATCCTTTTCCTGTTGCAGCGGTGGTGTTGCCAAGTCCGTCGAGAGCATCTGTTCTTTCCCTGACTTCCTTAGGCAGTTCCGACATCTCGGCATTTCCACCGGCGTTGTCGGCGATAGGTCCGAATGCGTCAGTTGCAAGAGTGATACCAAGGGTCGAAAGCATACCAACTGCAGCGAATCCGATTCCATATACACCCATTGCAAAGTTGGAGAAACCTCCCGCAAAACCGTACGCGGCGATAATACCCCCAACGATTGTAACAACCGGGACCCATGTGGAAGACATCCCGACAGCCATACCTTCAATAATTACTGTGGCAGGACCCTGAAGGGCCTGTCTTGCAATACCCTGTGTCGGTTTGTTTCCATCTGAAGTATAGTATTCTGTTGACTGGCCGATAATCACACCGGCAGCAAGACCTGCAACGGCTGATCCGAAAACGCCCCAGGTAATCCAGTCCATGCCGGCCATAACTGCCAGAACAACGAGGATAAGGGCAGAACTGCCACCGGTTCCGAGAAGCAGAGCGCGGAGAAGAGCTTTGGGTGTTGCCGATTCCTTGGTCCTTACCATGTAAACACCGGCAATTGAAAGAAGTATACCTATAGCTGAAACAAGCATCGGGGCTATGACTGCCTTCATCTGGAGGTCGCCCGTTACTGCGGGCAGGGCAGCGCCGAGTGCGGCTGTGGCAAGTATTGAACCTGCGTATGATTCATAAAGGTCAGCGCCCATACCTGCCACGTCACCTACGTTGTCCCCAACGTTGTCAGCGATTGTAGCTGGGTTGCGGGGGTCATCCTCAGGAATTCCTGCTTCAACCTTTCCAACGAGGTCAGCGCCTACGTCGGCAGCTTTGGTAAAGATACCGCCGCCTACACGGGCAAAGAGAGCCTGGGTTGATGCACCCATTCCGAAAGTAAGCATCACAGCTGTGATTTCTATAAGCTTTTCATGAGGGGTTGTACCCGGTTGAACAAATGTCAGACCAAGAAATTTCAAACCGGTTTCCATATTCTCGGGAGTGAAGACCAGTCCGTTGAGGATCAGGAACCACAGAGCAATGTCGAGAAGTCCGAAACCAACAACGACAAGACCCATAACCGCACCGCTCCTGAGAGCAACCTGGAGGCCCTTGTTAAGCGATTTTGAAGCCGCCCATGCGGTTCTGTTCGATGCAAAGGTCGCGGTTTTCATTCCAAGGTAACCGCAGAGGCCCGAGAAGAACCCCCCTGTAAGGAATGCAACAGGCACGAAAGGATTCTGAATTCCGAAGTAAGCCAGCACTGTCAGAAGGATAACAAGAATGATGAAAACCTTGATAACAACCGAATACTGGCGCCTGAGATACGCCATGGCTCCTTCCCTGACATAGGCTGCGATTTCCTTCATCCTGTCGGTACCTTCTTCCTGGGCTTTCATGTTCCGGTAGAAGATCCACGCGAACAGCAACGCGAGGAGTGCAGAAACAGGCACAATCCAAAAAATGCTACTAATCATGATATCAGTTTTTAAATTAGAAAATTAGGTTATGAATCGACAAAAATTTTGCCGGTACAAAACTAATTCAGTTTTTTATTTATGCAAGCAAAAAAGAGCATTGCCGGATCAAATTGCCCTGAAAAACTCGTAATTGATATTTTCGAGGTCTGCCATTGACGGATAGGGGTAGAACACCATATCATCCTTTGCGCCAACATAAAATCCCGACTCGATCGTCCTGTAGAGAAGCTCTCCTGAAAATATCCTCTGCACTGTCTTCATGTGTTTGTCGTACTCTCCCCTGAGGATTTCGAGGCAATCGCGGAGATGGCCTGTATTCTGGTAAGGAAGATGCTCGGCAGATCCATAGAGCGGATTTATTGCCAGTTCTCCAAGCTTAAGCTCGACAAAGAAAAGCTTTGGCAGGCTGATGGGCGAGGACCCATCGGTAAGCTTCTTCAAAAAGGCTGAGGGAGGAAGTTCACTTGCCACAAGAGGCGTTACCGGATTAAGTTCCTGGTAAAGATGAAGAGCTCCCTTAACCTCTTTGCCCTTGTCATAGGACGCTTTTTTCAGTTCCAGGACAATCCCGTGATCGGTAGTCAGGTAAAGCGACTTCAGGGCATCGAGAGGAACCATCTCGAGCACCCTGTAAACGGAAAGATAAACGGAGCTTTTAGGGCTGCCGTCCTCCTTGGCAACGCATCTCCTGTTAAGGCTTTCCACGTCGATGAGGTTCTTAATCTTTTCCAGATCAACCTCAAAGAAAATAGTCTGGGCTTTGTTCCTCTTTTTCGTACCTGTCGAAAGGTACAATCCAAAACCCTCGGGAGGCAGCATCGAAGCAACTAGCGCTTCAGGTGTACAGGTCAGATAAACATATTTGTCCATGGTATAAAAAATTAGGGAACATAGTTATGTCGTTTCTCTATCAAATTTAGTCTTCTTTTTCCACAAAACGCCATAAAAACAGGGGAATATGCCCATTAATTTTACCACTATCTGATCATAATTCAGGCCTTGTTATGAAACCCACATGTATCAAATACATAAACACGTATGTATGTAATTTTCAATCATGTGCGGCTCCATCATACCGTTAAAATCAAAATTATATTATGATGAAAATGCAATTAGCCGGTGACAGAACTGACATTTTATTACATTTGCCGGGAATAATTTTAATGGAATTGTAAATAGATTGCCTCATGAGTGATTTTTTCGAAGATAAGATTGCCGAAAGGCTTGGAGGAAGAAGCTTCGGCAAATCGACTGCCTTATACAAGTTTGAATTGATTAAGAGAGCCAAGGCTGAGGCAGCCAGGGCGAATCCCGGCGTTAAGCTTATCGACATGGGAGTCGGGGAGCCCGACCGGCCTGCTGATGCGCTTGTTGTGAAATCTCTGTCCGAAGAAGCCGGACTGCCCGGGAACAGATGGTACGCCGACAACGGGATCCCTGAATTCCGGGAAGCTGCAGCCGGGTATCTCGAAAAAATCTACGGGCTTTCAGGCATTGATCCTTCAGAACATATAATACATGGCATCGGATCGAAGCCCATTCTTGCCATGCTGCCCTTCTGCTTCATCAACCCCGGCGACATCCTCCTTACTACAATTCCGGGATATCCGGTGATGGCAACCTATGCCAGGTATCTCGGGGGCGAAGTCTACGACCTGCCGCTGACTGAATCAAATGGTTTCCTCCCTGATCTTGATTCTGTCCCTGAAGAGATCCTCCGGAAGGCAAGGATGCTTTATTTAAACTATCCCAACAATCCGACAGGCGCAGTGGCCACTGTTGAATTCTTTGAAAAAGTGGTCGGTTTTGCCAGGAAAAACGGGATTGTCGTCGTCAATGATGCAGCTTACGGCGCTCTGACCTATGACGGACAGAAACCGCTAAGTTTTCTGTCGGTCGACGGCGCCATGGATGTCGGTCTGGAGGTCCATTCCCTGTCAAAGGCGTTCAACATGACAGGCTGGAGAATAGGATTTGTCTGCGGGAACAGCAGGGCGATAAAGGCTTACGGCACAGTGAAGGACAATACCGACTCAGGCCAGTTCAGGGCAATTCAGAAGGCAGCCATTAAAGCGCTTGAGCACACTGAAATCACTGCAAAGACAGTAGAGAAGTACTCCAGGCGCTTCGACCTGCTGATCGCAGCCCTTAATGAAGCCGGATTCAGTGCCGTTAAGCCTAAGGGAACCTTTTTCTGCTATGTCAAAGCCCCCCGCGGAACAACAGGCGGCAAGGTCTTTGAAACGGCTGCGCAGTTCTCCGAATTTCTGATCAGGGAGTCGCTGATATCGACTGTCCCGTGGGATGACGCCGGAAAATATGTACGGTTTTCGGTTACCTTCGAGGCTGCCACACCCGAAGAAGAAATTGAAATAATTAACGAAATGAAGAAGAGACTTATGGCCATAAGTCTCGTATTTTAAAGAATAAAAAAACATTACCGAACCGCCAGGAACCGGACCCCATGAGACAGAATGACTATTCAGAAGACCTTAAAAAGGCCGTTGATGTACTTATCAAAGGGGGAGTAATACTATACCCGACCGATACCATCTGGGGACTGGGCTGTGATGCCACCAGGCAGGATGCCGTTGAAAGGATCTTTTCAATCAAACAGCGCGATGACAGCAAGAGCCTTATCGTGCTGGTTAACGGATTCGGCATGCTGGAACGATATGTCAGGAATATTCCCGAAATTGCATACCAGCTTGCCGGGGTAGCCGACAAACCACTTACGATAATCTACCCCAACGGAAGGAACCTTGCCCCCGGTGTTTTTGGAAGTGACGGATCAGTGGGAATAAGGATATGTTTCGACGGATTCTGCAACGAACTGATAACACGGTTCAGGAAACCGGTGGTATCGACTTCAGCCAACATCAGTGATGCACCGGCTCCCGCCATTTTCAGCGAGATCGAAGAAGTGATTGCTGCATCGGCCGACTATGTGGTCAGCTACAGGCAATCCGATACAACAAGAAATACGCCATCATCCATAATAAAGGTTGAGGATGATGGCGTGATCAGGATTATCCGCAAATAATCCTGCTATCTCGATCTTACATGGCCCGATCCTGAGGATCAGTTCACCCGAGATGCCATAGCTCACCTTAGTGAAGTTTCTGACATTCCTGGTTTCTTTTGCCTGACCCATGGCAAATGCTGTGGTTAACGCGAAAGAGATAAGTAAAATAGCTGGCCGGATAAATTTTTTCATTTGATTCCGGTTAATTGGTTAATGGCAATTGGTTCGTTGAGTAAAAGACGGCCGAAAACGGGAATCGTTGCATCGGGGACGTAAATTGGAGGGAAGGCGTGACGGCGTAACGGAGTAAAGGCGTAACGGCGTAACGGCGTAACGGCGTGGAGGCGTGAAGGAAAGAGTCGTGCAGGTCGTGCAGGTCGTGCAAGTCATGCAAGTCATGCAAGTCATGCAAGTCGTGCAAGTCATGCAAGTCGTGCAAGTCTGGTGAGCTGATAGCTGATAGCTGACAGCTAAAGAATTCACGAATTTTTATTGTAAAACGATAACCAGGTTATTGTTTTACAACAAATTTTTTACCCAAAACGATATGATTTTGCAGCCCTTCTAATTTATTTCCATAAGTCCTTCCGGCAGGTCCATGGATATTGTTCTCTTCTTTTTATCGATGCCGGTGATCAGGTCGCTGTGAAGAGGAACCAGTATTTCTTTTTTCTCAGGCGACAGAATCCTGAGAAGATCCTGTCCGGGGTTCTGAATGATCTCCTCAATTACACCCGCGATGCTAAGATCTGAAAGTATCACGGTGAATCCCGTTATGCCTGAATTATCTTCGCCTTCTTCCCGTCGGGGTCCGGAGGTCATGCTTATCCTGCAGCCGGCGAACATTGAAGCTTTATCGTAAGAGTCGTAGCCTTCGAGCCTCAGTTTGACGATATCGCCTCCCTCATCTTCTATGGATGAGATAAAAAAAGGAACCGGTTTTCCTTCGTATTCGATGAAAACCGATTCCATGTCAGAAATATCTTCTGCAAAATCCCTATCCAGTTTTACTGACAGGGTGCCGTCATAGCCCTGGACTTTCTGTATCCTTCCGAGTAATATGCCGGCATTGTATGGCACGGGGTCTGATTCCCAGTGTTTGTTTTATTATTCAGCGGGAGTTCCTTCTGCCGGTGCTTCGGCAGAAGTCTCTTCAACTGCCGGAGCTTCAGCAACAGCGTCGGTGGCAGCTTCATCGGCTGCCTCTTTTGCAGGAGCAGCTTCAGCAGCCTCTTTGGCAGCCAGATCAGCCAGTTTCTTGGCCAGTCGTGCAGCCCTTGCATCGTTGACTTTCTTTTCAGCCAGAAGGCGCTTGCTTACATCATCATCTTTCGATTTTTCGAGGCTCGATTTTTTTGATTCGATCTTTTCCTCGTTCTGCTTCATCCAGGTTTCGAATCTCCTGGTTGCTTCGGCGTCGTCGAATGCACCCTTCTTCACTCCTTCGAGCAGGTGCTTCTTCATCAGGACTCCTTTATACGAGAGGATAGCTCTACAGGTTTCTGTAGGTAGTGCGCCATTCTGCAGCCAACCCAGGGCTTTATCGAAATCGAGTTCGATGGTTGCGGGGTTAGTTCTCGGATTGTAATTGCCGATTCTTTCAATGTATCTGCCATCCCGTGGCGACCTGCTATCAGCTACCACGATGTGGTAGTAGGCCATTCTCTTGCGGCCTTTCCTAGCTAATCTGATTTTAACTGACATTTAGTTTTAACGCTTTTTATTTAACCTGTTTTTAAAAATGTGGGTGCAAAGATATAGAAATTTTTCAAGTAAACAATTAAATAAATCGGGTTGCTGGGTGCTGGGTAATTCGGTACGCGGTACGCGGTAAGCGGTACGCGGCGTGAGAGAATAACGATTACCGGATACCGCGTACCGCTTACCGCCTTGACTTCCAACCGGCTATTTCAAACCAGCAGTCAACCGTTGATAACTCGTGGCATTTTATTGGGTGCCTGTCGGGCTTTTTGGCTAATTTTGTGTTCCGACCTTAACAGAAATATTACAATCAATATGGCCCCATTCGCGCATTTGCATGTACACACGCAGTATTCAATACTTGACGGAGCCTCGAACATCTCCAACCTTATCGACAAGGCTAAATCGATGGGAATGGAGGCCATTGCCATCACCGATCATGGCAACATGTTCGGGGTAAAGGAATTTCATGCAACCGCGCTGAAAAAGGGGATCAAGCCCATTCTGGGCTGTGAGATGTACGTGGCAAAACGACCTGTGGGCGGCGTGGCTGTAAAAGAGGACCGGTCGGGTGATCATCTTGTACTTCTGGCAAAAAATCTGAAAGGATACAGGAATCTTATTAAACTTGTTTCGCTGGCCTGGATAAAAGGATTTTATTATACACCCCGCATCGACAAGGAGCTGCTGGCACAATACAGGGAAGGCCTCATTGCATCGTCAGCATGCCTGGCAGGAGAGATATCTGATGAGATACTCAACGGATCGATTGCGACGGCAGAGAGGGTTCTGGAGGAGTACGTCGGGTTGTTCGGCGAGGACTTCTACCTTGAGATCCAAAGGCACGAGACAAACGATCCGGAAGCCGACAGAACGGTTTTTCCGAAACAACAGAAGGTTATAGAGGGCATCCGGAAACTTGCCGAAAAACATAAGGTGAAAATCATTGCCACCAACGACGTGCATTTCATCAACGCGGAGGATGCCGAAGCCCACGACCGGCTGATCTGCCTCAACACCGCGAAGGACATTGACGATCCCGACCGGCTCAGGTATTCCAGGCAGGAATATCTTAAGAGCGAGGAGGAAATGAGAATGATCTTCAGCGATATCCCTGAAGCAATCGACAATGCAGGCGAACTGGCAGCGAAGATCGGGAAATTCAATCTCGACCACGATCCGATCATGCCAGATTTCGGTTTGCCCGAAGGCTTCACGGATGAGAATGAATATCTCAGGTTTCTTACCTACAGCGGAGCAAAGGAAAGATGGGGAGTGCTCACCGACGAACAGACCGAACGCCTCGAGTTTGAGCTCGACACAATCGCGAAGATGGGGTTTCCCGGATATTTCCTTATAGTTCAGGATTTTCTCAGGGCAGCGCGCGAGATGGGTGTCTCGGTTGGTCCGGGAAGAGGCTCGGCGGCAGGGTCTGCCGTTGCATACTGCCTTAGAATAACCGATATAGATCCGATAAAATACGGCCTCCTGTTCGAAAGATTCCTCAACCTCGACCGTATCTCGATGCCCGATATCGACATCGATTTCGATGAGGACGGAAGAGAGGATGTACTTAAATATGTAGTGAACAAGTATGGCCACGACAAGGTTGCCCACATTATCACGTTCGGTACCATGGCTGCAAAGGGGGCTATAAGGGATGTGGCAAGGGTTCAGAAGCTGCCTCTTCCCGATGCCGACCGGCTCGCAAAAATGGTTCCCGAAAGGCCGGGGGTAACCCTCCTGGAAGCTTATTCGGAAGTGCCTGAACTTAACCGGGAGAGAAACTCGCCCAACAAGCTGATCGCCCAGACGCTCAAATTTGCCGAAGTGCTCGAGGGATCTGTGCGTCAGACAGGCATACATGCCTGCGGCATAATAATTGGCAAGGACTCGCTCGACAATTATGTACCCCTCTGCACGGCCAGGGACGCCGATCTCTATGTTACTCAATATGACGGTAACCAGGTCGGACAGGTGGGGCTTCTGAAGATGGATTTCCTCGGGCTGAAAACACTCTCCATAATAAAGGACTGCGTCGAAAACATCCGAAAGTCAAAAGGAACAGAGGTTGATGTCGACAACCTTCCCCTCGACGACCAGCTTACCTTTGAACTGTTCAGCAACGGGGAGACAACAGGGATCTTCCAGTTTGAATCAACCGGTATGAAACGTTATCTCAGGGAACTCAAGCCGAACAGGTTTGAGGATCTTGTAGCCATGAACGCCCTTTACCGTCCCGGTCCCATGGAGTATATCCCCCAGTTCATCAGAAGAAAACATGGGCTTGAAGAGATAAATTATCCTCTCCCCGTCATGGAAAAGTACCTCAACGATTCCTATGGCATAACAGTTTACCAGGAGCAGGTGATGCTTCTTTCGCAGGCAATCGGAGGCTTCTCCAAGGGCGAAGCCGACAACCTCCGGAAGGCGATGGGCAAGAAGAAAAAATCGATCATGGACGAGATGAAGCTCAAGTTCATGGAGGGTTGCGTCAAAAACGGATACGACGAAGCTATAGTCAACAAGATATGGTCCGACTGGGAAGCGTTTGCCGAGTATGCTTTCAATAAATCACACTCTACCTGTTACGCTCTCGTGGCTTTCCAGACAGGTTATCTCAAAGCTCATTACCCGGCCGAATACATGGCTGCAGTGCTGAGCCGTAACATAAGCGACATCAAGAAGATAACAACATTCATGGACGAAACCCGGAGGATGGGAATGGAAGTTCTCGGGCCCGATGTGAATGAGAGCAATGTGAAGTTCACCGTCAACAAGGACGGAAATATCAGGTTTGGCCTTGGAGGTATCAAGGGGGTGGGTGAGAGTGCGGTGATCCAGCTGATAACGGAAAGGGAGCAGAACGGACTTTACAGCAGCATTTACGATCTGGTCGAGAGAGTGAATCTCAATGCCCTCAACAAGAAAAACCTTGAAGCAATGGCAGTGGCCGGGGCATTCGACTGTTTCACTTCCATTTCCAGGGCACAGTATTTCGCCACCGATACAAAGGGATCGAGCTTTATTGAGAACCTTATCAGGTACGGCAACAACGCGAAGACGGTGAAGAACTCCAGTCAGCAGTCGCTGTTCGGCGGAGCTGCAGGCTTCGACATACAGAAGCCCGAGCCGCCGCCGTGTCCCGACTGGCCAAAACTCGAGAAACTGAACCGTGAAAAAGAGGTAATCGGTATTTACCTTTCCTCTCATCCCCTTGACGACTTCAAACTCGAGATCAACACTTTCACCACGGCAACGCTTGCCGATCTTCAGAACCTCAGCGAATACAACGAACGCGACGTTACGGTGGCCGGGATGGTGGTCGACACGAAAAGCGGGACCAGCAAGAACGGAAAGCCGTACGGGTCGTTCACCCTTCAGGACTATTCCGATTCATTCAGGTTCATACTGTTCGACAAGGAATACCTGGAGCTCAGCAAGTTCTTCACTGTCGGATACTACCTCCTCGTGAAGGGAAGGGTTCAGAAGAAGAAATACCGCGAGGAAGAGCTCGAGTTCCATATTAAGACAATTAACCTTCTTTCGAGCGTGAAGGATGAACTGATCAGGTCGGTAACGATCAAGATAAATCCGGAAGACATCACAAAAGAATTGATAAATGAGCTCATGGCCCTGGTAAATGAGAACAAGGGTTCGACTGAACTTAAGTTCCTTTTCTGGGATTCAGAGGATAAAATCTCGCTTCCCATGTTCTCGCGCAGCATCAGGGTAAGACTGAACAATGAGCTGTTGTCGTTTCTGGATGATTACCCGGGACTTGAGTACAAGGTCAATTAGCTGAAATGAAAGGGAAAGAGACAGCGGATTCAGATGGCCAGGACTCAGGATTTGACCGGCAACTTTAATAAAATATCAATATATTTGCAACCTCGGATTTCAACTTTTCAAAAACAAAAAGATATGGCATTAGAAGTAAATGACAGCAACTTCGACGAAGTGGTTCTAAAATCGGAGCTTCCGGTACTGGTCGATTTCTGGGCGGAATGGTGCGGGCCCTGCAGGATGATAGCGCCGATAGTGGAAGATCTTTCAAAGGAATATGCTGGCAGGCTCGTGGTGACCAAGTGTGATGTCGACAACAGTCCCGATGTTGCTTCCAGGTTTGGCATCAGGAACATACCGACTGTTCTTTTCTTCAAGAATGGGAAGGTTGCAGACAAGCAGGTCGGGGCCGTGCCAAAGACGAATTTTGTAAACAAGGTAAACACCCTTCTCCAATAGCCCCATTGCGGATGACAGTCTGTGTTTTTGCTGCCTCGAGCAGCCGGATAGACACAGGATATGTTGAGGCAGCATCGCTGCTGGGCGCTCTCTTTGCCCGGTCTGGGATAAATGTCATTTACGGAGGCGGAGGCATCGGTCTCATGGGGGTGCTTGCCGACGCGGTGATGGAGCATGGCGGCAGCATTACCGGAGTTATCCCGGCCTTCATGAACGACGAGGGTTGGGGTCACCCGAGTGTAACCGACATGATAGTGACCTCCGACATGGGAGAAAGAAAAAGGAACATGTTCGCCAGGGCGGGAGCCGTTGTGGCTTTTCCCGGAGGTATAGGAACCCTGGAAGAGCTGACTGAAGCCATCACGCTAAAACAGCTTGGACTGTTTCACGGTCCGGTTGTGATGCTTAACACCCTGGGATTTTACAACCCCCTGATCGGAATGCTGGATCAGATGATCCGGGGCAATTTCATGAGAAGCGAGCACAAAAACATGTGGACGATTGCCGGGACTCCCGAAGAAGTTATCGCAGCTCTCAGCAATGACAGGGGATGGATTGATGATCCGAGGAAGATTGCAAGGATCTGACCGTGTGTGGGTTTAAACTATTTGACTCGCCTTTCCCGTTGTACAACTTTCCGGATTTAATGCACATATCTTTTTGCTTCGCGATTAGCAAGACTGAGAAACAAATGGATTCCGGAAATATAATGAAAGGAAAATTCAACTTACTCACTCTTTGTCGTTTGAAAGAAGGCCTTTGAAATTGCTGTCATGTTGGGTTGGAGGAAGGGTTGATGCTGATCCGAATGCAAAGAAAAACCAGTGCTATATTCTGGAAAAAACAGAGAAATTGGTTTAACCATGGGATTTTGTTAAAAATATGGAACAGGCTTTTTCTGATAGACATGATAAAGGCGGTCATTTCGGCAATCATTGATATTGAATTATATAATCCAGTTCAATTTTTCCCGGTTCAATTTGCATAATCACAAAAATAAACTATATTTCCCCTTGCAATACAAGTAAATCATTTTAGCCCTGGTCAGATTCTTTGTCTGCGTGATCTGTTTTTTTTAGATTAAAACGAACGAAATTGCAAATGAGCATTTCTCAATTTTGGTTATTAAAGCACATTAAGTTAACTGACTTATAAGTACCGCGTACCCTGCTTATGATTATGAACCGGATGTGTATTCTTATAATTTTCAGGGGAGTTTTGGCAGATTTATTCTGGATGTAGCTGGTTCAAAATCAATAATGAATCCGACACGTACTCTTACTGTACTCAGAATACTCCTAAAACATGTCATTGGGGAACCCTGGTTTCAAATTCTCTGGTGGGTACTATTTATAATAACATCAGCTCAATTACTTATCCGGTTGTAACTATCTCAAATGGCGAGAATTTTGAAGCCGGTGGGGAAACACATTATTTTTACCTTGAAAACGATGTCGAAGGAGAAACAATAAGCATAAGTGGCAAATGATATAAATGTTTTTGAGATTAAGTGGGAAGAATAAAATAAATTTCCAAAAAAATTTAAGTCCGGCCTGCCCGGGCTTTGTTATTTATAGATATCCTTCCTGTGGCCAACAGAAACAACGGTAACGATAATTTTACCATCGTCAATTTCGTAGATAATCCGGCAATCACCAACACGGATACGGTAAGCATCTTCGCCTTTTAGCTTTTTGTAGCCGTATGGCCGTGGATTATCTGAAAGAGAAGCGATAGCCGTTTTAATAACCGGGATAACCTTTTTATCCAGCTTCATTATTTGCTTCTGGGCATACCTCTCAATGAGAACTATATACTTCATTTTACAGCTTCTTCAATCTCCCTGAATGCCTGTTCAAATGGTATTGCATTACCTTTATGGGCTTTGGCTTTGCGGTATTCCTTTATCGCGTCCAGTTCTTCGGAATCAGCCACAAGCTTCTCATAAGTTTTAATGGGAACCTGTACAGCTATTTTACGGCCGTTATTATCTATTACAAAGTTTTCCTGAATCATAACTTAAATTTTAATGTGTTGCATAAGCCTTACGGGTCTTGAAATCCCTGATCAGGGCATCGATAACCATAAATACCTGCTTTTTTTCATCGGCAGGTAGTGTTGAAACATCCTGTATCCTTCTAAGAGTATCGCTATCGAGTTCAAAATCTGTTTTCCCAACCAGGTAATCAATTGAAATCTCCAGGGCATCGGCAATTTTTATAATCACCTCTATGGAGGGCTTTACCTCGTCCCTCTCGTAACGCCCGATTATATCCCCGGAAAAGTTCCCACCTTTTTACCCAGCTCGCCCTGGGAAAGCTTTTTTGCTTTTCTGAGCGTGGTGATATGTTGTCCTAGTGTCATACTTATATATCGTTAAATGATGTAAATAATATGAATTATGCAAAAATAGTTGATAAATATGTCACAAGCAAGAAATGTTTTTCTTGACTTTCTCTGATATCTATTTTAGATATTGTGACCAATATGTCAGAAAATAGTTTTTGAAAATATTTTTCAACAATGGAAATATCTGAAATAAAAGAGCGACTATCGATAGAAACAGTCCTGAATCACTACGCCTTGCGCCCCGATAAGCACCACCTTCTGAAATGTCCTTTCCACGATGACAAGGATCCCAACCTGAAGATATACCCGGAGACAAACACCTTCAACTGCTTTGGCTGCGGAGCTGCAGGTGATGTGATAGAGTTTATCGAGAGGTACGACAAGAGAGGAAAGCACGAGGCAATATTAAAGGCCCAGGGACTTACCGGGAGTTTTCTTCTTTCCTCCATGCTTCCAGCAATTTCTATGCTTCCCTGACGGTATGGAAGGGACTCTTCTTAGCTTTTTGAATTCTATTTTTAAATTCATCAGGGGAAAGAGGATTCCACGGTAAAGCCCATTGGTCTTTATCTTTTAATTTTAAGATTTTTGTTTTCACAACCTTCCTTGCAATAACTTCCACCCGATAATTCACTTACAAAGATAATCCATCTGAAAATAACAACAAAATTCGAATTACTCTTGTTTAAAGTATCCTCTGTTTCCCCCTTCCTCCCTTAAAAAAATTTCCAGCCGGCTACTGCTGAAATCCTGCTTCTGTATCAGTTTACCGCCGATCAAGGGAGCCTTCACCCCGCTACCCAGAACTTCATATCCATGGAAGACCCTTGCCTCATCCCAAAGGCCAAGGCTGATGAAATGATTAAGGACTGCCGCACCTCCTTCAACGAACAATGACTGTATCCCCCACTTGTAAAGATAATCGAGCACCTGGAGGGCCGAAGGTTCATTTTTATTCAGCTTTACAACCACTGATCCCGGCATGTTTATTTTATCGGGAAAGAAGGTGAACACCACCCGCGGTCCGATCAGATCATTCATGGCCAGATCTGTGGGCAGATCTCCTGATCCTGAAAGAATAAGCCGGATGGGACTGGTTCCCGTCCATTCCCTCACATTAAGTTTCGGATTGTCGGCCCTCACTGTTTCACCTCCCACCAGGATAGCCTGTTCCGTGGCCCTCCATTTATGAACCAGGATCCGTTCGGAACTGCCAGTTATCCACAGCGGGCCATCCGTCACCATCTTCTCCCTGTCGCGGCCGATGAATCCGTCAGCGCTCTGCGCCCATTTCAGGACTATGTAGGGCCGCTTTTTTTCGTTAACTGTAAAAAACCTCCTGTTAATGAACCGGCACTCATCAGCGGCAATGTCTGTGATTACCCTGCAGCCGGTTTCCCTGAGCCGGGCGAACCCTTTTCCCGATACTTTGGCGCTGGTGTCGGTGGCGCCTGCAACGACAACCGGAATCCCTTCAGCAATTATACGGTCGGTGCATGGAGGTGTCTTCCCGTAATGCGAGCAGGGCTCAAGATTGACATAAAGAGTTGAAGAGCAGAGAAGGCTGCGGTCCCGTACCGATTCAATGGCCACCACTTCGGCATGACGGCTTCCGGCTTTCATGTGGTAGCCTTCGCCGATTATCTTTCCCTCATGTACGATAACGGAACCAACCAGCGGATTCGGGTAGGTCAGTCCTTCGGCCTTTGATGCAAGTTCAAGGCATCGTATCATGAATTTAAGATGATCTTCTCCTGCCATTAAACCTAAAGTGCTAATTTTGGATTATGGCTGTTAAATTACAAACAATAAAAGATATCAGGAACTATATTGCCGGTGAACTTTCAGGCTTGTATCCCCGACGGGAGTCACTGGCAATTGCCGGTCTGGTGACTGAGAAAATATTCAGGTCCGGCAGAATGACTTTAATGCTCAGGGAAAACGAACCTCTTTCAGGCAGTTCTTATCAGAAGAGGGTTATGGGTTACTGCCGCAGGCTCACCGCGGGAGAGCCGGTCCAGTAT
>JBAQCK010000152.1:0-38625 GCA_049294075.1 Bacteroidales bacterium
CCATCAGAGAGTGATTAACAAAAAGATGTATAAAGAGTAGGGTGTAACCGGAGGCACGGCTCCCCCCTTTGCCGTTCAGCCCCGATAGGGGCGTCATAACTGTATGAAAATCATTACGCCCTTTCAGGGCTCAAAAATCATATGGTTGCCATTATGACGGGCTCCGCCCATCCCTACCGATATTTCAGGCCTGACGGCCTGATAATGATTTGATCAGTCACCCGCGTCGGCCTAATCTTTATACACATCTTATTATAAAGTTGGATCACTTCTATTTCTTTTCGCGTTCTATCGCCCAACTACCCCAGAGGCGCCTGTCATCCCTCGCCGGACGTTCCCGGAAAGACATTGTTTGACCCCTTAAAGTCTTTCAAATGAGTCTTTTTCAACCAGAATCCCCGGTAAGGGTTATTATGTTATTGGAAGGGAAGGTGACGAAACCGCTAAAAGGATTGCGGTGACAGCCCATATTGATGCAAAAATGGGTACTCCTGGCGCCATTGATAATGCAACCGGAGTTGTGGTACTTTTGCTTTTATCAGATTTGCTCAGGAATTATAATGGAAATAGGCTCATTGAAATTATTGCCTTTAACGGTGAGGACTATTATGCAGTGCCCGGACAAATGAATTACCTGGAGGCAAATGGTAACAGAATTAGCAATATTCTTCTGAACATTAATATAGATGGAGCAGGATACAGGGAGGGGCCATCTTCATTTTCCCTGTTTGATTTGCCTTCTGAAATTCTTGACCACACAAGAAATGTGATCGATCACTTTGAAGGGTTGGCTGAAGGCGGACAATGGGTACAGGGCGATCACAGTATATTTATACAATACAGTGTCACTGCCATTGCCGTATCGTCTGGTTGGTTTATCGACAATATGGCTGATCAGGATGTAACCCACACTCCAAAAGATAATATCGGGATTGTCGATTGTACAAAGATCGTTGAAGTTGCACAGGCGCTGAATAACCTCATAAGGATGATTTAATTTTTATAAACAATCCCCTTTAAGTGAAAGACCATCGTATCCGACTCAATAAAGAATTAATTATCTTTATAACAAATAAATATAAGAAATATGGACAATTCAAGAAAAGGAAAATGCCCTGTAATGCACGGAGCGAACACTGACACGAATAGTTCCGTGATGAGCTGGTGGCCGAATGCCCTTAACCTCGACATTCTGCATCAGCACGACACCAAGACAAATCCTTTAGGCCAGGATTTCAATTATCGTGAAGAATTCGGGAAACTTGATCTGGGATCAGTTAAAAATGATTTGAAGAAACTAATGACTGACAGCCAGGACTGGTGGCCGGCCGACTGGGGTCACTATGGCGGATTGATGATCCGTATGGCATGGCACAGTGCAGGAACTTACCGTACAGCTGACGGACGTGGCGGAAGTAATACCGGAAATCAGAGGTTTGCACCGCTTAACAGCTGGCCCGATAATGTTAATCTCGATAAGGCACGGCGGCTGTTATGGCCCGTGAAGAAAAAATATGGCAATAAGTTGTCATGGGCTGATCTGTTTATCCTGGCAGGAAATATGGCTTATGAATCCATGGGATTCAAAACATTTGGCTTCGGAGGCGGCCGTGAAGACATCTGGCATCCCGAAAAGGATATCTACTGGGGTGCGGAGAAGGAATGGCTGGCTCCGACAAAGAGCCGATATTCAGATGATAAAGACCGTGAATCGCTTGAGAATCCCCTGGCAGCCGTTCAGATGGGTTTGATCTATGTGAATCCCGAAGGCGTTGATGGCAATCCTGACCCGCTAAGAACGGCAAAGGATGTGCGGATGACATTCAAGCGAATGGCAATGAATGATGAGGAAACAGTTGCTCTGACTGCCGGCGGCCATACTGTTGGCAAAACTCATGGCAACGGAGATGCATCCCTTCTCGGACCAAAACCTGAAGAAGCACCGGTTGAAAATCAGGGGTTTGGCTGGATGAATCCCGTTGGAAAAGGGAATGCCGAGCATACTGTAAGCAGCGGCCTTGAAGGTGCATGGACAACCCACCCCGACAGATGGAACCACGATTACTTCCACCTGCTGCTGACCTATGACTGGGAACTTAAGAAGAGCCCGGCAGGAGCATGGCAATGGGAACCCGTAAATATCAAGGAAGAAGATAAACCCTTTGATGCTCATATCCGGGGAGTACGGCGGAATCCAATTATGACGGATGCTGATATGGCGCTTAAAATGGATCCCGAATACCGGAAAATATGTGAACGCTTTTATAAAAACCCGGAGGCTTTTGCTCAAGCCTTTGCAAGGGCATGGTTCAAACTTACGCACCGTGACCTGGGACCGAAAACCCGCTACCTTGGTCCTGATGTTCCAAAAGAAGACCTTATCTGGCAAGACCCTATCCCTTCCGTTGACTACACACTTGCAGAAGCAGAAATTGAAGAATTGAAGTCGAAACTGTTAAGCTGCGGCTTAACGCGCACAGAATTGATCAACACTGCCTGGGATAGCGCACGAACATTCAGAAGTTCCGATTACAGGGGCGGTGCAAACGGAGCCAGAATTCGTCTGGCGCCCCAGATTGACTGGGAAGGAAATGAACCTGTACGTCTGAAGAAAGTTCTGGCAAGTCTTGAGAAAATTCAGTCAGGCCTGAACAAGAAAGTAAGCCTTGCCGACCTGATCGTTCTGGGAGGAAGCGCTGCCGTTGAGAAGTCTGCTCAGGAAGCCGGGTTCAGCATAAAGGTTCCGTTCAGTCCCGGACGTGGTGACGCAAGCCCTGAAATGACAGATGCGGAATCATTCGAACCGCTTGAACCGATACATGACGGCTATAGGAACTGGGTCAAAAAAGACTACGTAGTGAAACCCGAAGAGCTATTGCTCGACAGAACACAACTTATGGGACTGACGGCTCCGGAAATGACAGTTCTCATTGGTGGAATGCGTGTTCTGGGAACAAACTACGGCGCGACAAAGCATGGAGTGTTTACCGACAGGGTGGGTGTCTTAAGCAACGATTTCTTCGTTAATCTCACTGATATGAAGTATACATGGAACCATGTCTCAGACGATCTTTATAACATTGCAGACAGAAAGACCGGAGAAACGAAATGGACAGCAACAAGAGTGGACCTGGTTATTGGCTCAAATTCCGTTCTTCGTTCATATGCTGAGGTTTATGCTCAGGATGACAACAAGGATAAATTTGTGAGAGACTTTGTAAAAGCCTGGGTGAAAGTGATGAATGCAGATCGCTACGATCTGAGAGAATAATCTGGCTGTTGACAGGGAATATTTAAAGAAAGATCCGGTGGATGTGTTTGCCGGATCTTTCATTTTGTAAAACGGAGAAATAAGTACATTCATCCCGGGAGATCAGAATTATAAAGCTTGAACAGCTTCTCCCATCTCGGTGCCCCGCATCCGACACATTCGGTGTCATACCAGCTCATGGGCAGGCCGCATTGCTGACAACGCCACCGCTCTTCTTCGTATTTGACCCAGTCCTGAACGCCCATCTCACGAATCTTTTCAAGGTTAGGCAGGTATTCGGCGCGGTGCAGCAAGCCGGTATTAATCATATTCGTAATACGATGGCAGGGTAATTCCTTACAGTCAGAACAACGAGTCACATTCTGTTTACCCGCTGCGCATACCTTCATGGCGCATCGCTGGCAATGGAAGGCAATCTGTCTGCCGCTGAGGCAGCCGTCGCAAAGAATGCCATCCATCCAGCCCGGATCAGGAATAGTCTTCAGTGCCGTAATCGGTCCGGATGAAATCCTCATGTTACCCAAGGTCGGGGATGACTTTACAGTCGATCCTGCAAGCTACCCCTATGTTCATGCAGGTCTTGGAGCTGCTTCCGGTGACACATTTACGGTCAACGGCCTTTCAGGAAGTATCTACATCATTGGCTATGTTGTGCTGAACAGCGAAGAAGACACTATTGCAAGATAAAATGTTGTTGGTGTGGTTTTAAATTGGTTTATGGCTTAATGCCAGATTAATCCCGGGCTCATCGCCCGGGATTTCCGATGTTCACTCATGGTCTGAGGGGAAGAGATAAACATCGGATACAGAACATTTAGCTTAAGTACTATTTCAGGGTAACATCAAGATAAACTGAATGACGCCCGTAGGTTTCATAGAATGGTTTAAACACAACTCCGTCAATAGTGAATTCCAGCTGTTCAGGACTGCCTGATATCGATTTGCATATATCTTCCGCATCCGGTTTCATCTTGCGCCATTCCGTGCGCGGCTCATGCTCCTGGGCTGCCAGCGGCACCGGCCCGTAGAACAGGCTTGCAATGTTCTGCCGATCCATGACCGGCTCGAGATAAAACTTAAACGGCATGCGCAGCTCGACAGTATCCCCGTTCTTCCATTTGCGGCTCAGGGTAAGATAGCTTCCGGGCACCGCGTTGATCTTCACATCCTTGACGTTGATCTTCACAAAATAGCCTTTCGTCGCCCAATGCGGAACACGGACATTGAGGTCAAACCTTCCCTTCCCTTTTATTGTTAACAGCGTCCGGTCTTCTTTGGGATACACAGTTGTCTGGGTCACAGTAATATTCCTGTCTGCCCTTTGGTCAAAGAGAAACAGGCCGCTGGTTAATTTGAGCATATTGTAAGTTGCACAGGTCTCGTTCTGTCCGCCGGCTGCGAAGCCATTTTCATAAAGCGTTGCCGGCTGGGCGGTAAAGCATTCCGCATTATTTGGATTGCGTGCTCCTGCAACTCCACCGATACTGTACATGTAATCACTGGTGACAATCTCCCGGAAATTATCAGCAATATGATAGTAATCAGGTGCATCCGAATCGCGGTAAATCTAAAGTGCACCGATAATCTGAGGTATATGCTGGTTGGCATGCACTGCGGGTGACCCTGCACTATGCCTGGCAGATTCAGTCACGATTTGAACCTTGAACCCCTCTTTGTCCTTGGTTCCGGCAGGAGCAGCAAAGAAATGCGACTTGCCGTCTTTTCCGAAATCTAAAAACATCTGTCCGCTTATTGCGGAACGCATGAAAATCCATCCGGAGATTGAAAGTGATTCCTCTCCTGCCACAGCTCTGCCCGGGATTGAGATATATGTCTCACCGTCTCCCTGCAATAATAGAACATTTCCAAACAGGCTGTCTGGTACAAACCTGAAATCAGAGCCCTGAATGGTTCCATGAAGATTATTCCGTGGCCACTCCCTTGCATCCCCGTTAAAAAGATACCTGGCAATCAGACCAGTTTCCCCGATTCCGTCGAGTATCTGATCACCGCCCCGGGCAAATGACGGAGTTATACCAAAAGCACAGAAAATCAGCAGGATTACAGCTGGCAGTTTAAAGGTTTTCATACTTATGTTCTTTCTTGGTGGTTCATCGATGAAGAAAGTAAACTTAATTAAAAAACGAACAACCCGATCAGGGGGGCATAGCCCGGAATTTGGGAATGGGTTTGGGATAAGGGATTATGAGCAAAGCTCATGATCCCGTTGGGGGAGGCCTCAAAATCATCATCTCAGACGCCCTCCGGGCTTTTTTGTTTTATCCAAAGCCTTCGCTCATGCGAGCATGGCTCGGATTCGGATAAAACAAAAAACCCGCAGCAAGCTGCGGGTCTGAGATGATGATTTTGGCGGAGAAAGAGGGATTCGAACCCCCGGTCCCACGATAGCAGGACAACGGTTTTCAAGACCGCCGCATTCGACCGCTCTGCCATTTCTCCCTTCGTCCGCCGCAAAGATAATATTTTTTTCATTTTTCCGAGTTTTTAGGAAAAATATCCGAATTGACAGATAATCAGAGAGATGAACTATTTATCAACAGGATTTTAACACTAAATAATTTAACCTTATCTGAAGTGCCCGTAAGATGAACGTTTGCAATGTTTTTCAGGTTCCCGGGCTTTCCCTTCAGTATACCTCGTTTTATGTCTAAAACCTGCACTATTTGGGGAAAATCGACAAAAATTATTTGCTCATGTACTAAAATAAAATATATTTGTACTCAACATGAACCATTGGTCTAACCTTTAAATCGTTTATTATGACAAAAAAAGAATTGGTTAATGCAATTGCCGAAGACTCCGGTCTTTCAATCAAAGATTCAGGCAAGGCTTTAAACGCATTCGTTACAGCTTTCGGAAAAGCTATGAAGAAAGGACAGAGAATCCAGCTCCCGAACATGGGTACATTTAAAGTTACCAAAAGAAGTGCAAGAGTTGTCCGCAACCCACGTACCAACGCCAAACTTAACGTTCCTGCAAAGAAAGTCGTTAAATTCAAACCGGCTCCCGCACTTAATAAAGGTCTTTAATCCCGATTCAATGAGATTGCCAGGGGGGTGTTTTATTTCACCCCCTTTTTTTGTCTCCCCCGAATCTGAATGCAGGAATGAATTCCTGATACCGGTTTAGGATAATGTTCTGAAACATAAATTTATTTGGAAGGATAAATTTTTAATTGAGTATTTTTTGTTATTTTTGATCTGAAAACCCCGGTTCAAATCTGAAAGCATGAACTGTATAATTGTCGACGATGATAAGCTTAGCTGTAAGCTTCTTGAAGGTTATGTGAATAAGTACTCCTCACTTAATCTTGTCGGCGTCTATAACGACCCGGTGACGGCGAGGAATGAGATTTCCAAGCAGAAGGACGTCGACCTTATTCTCCTCGATATCAAAATGCCGGAGATGGACGGATTCGACCTCCTTGGAAGCCTCGACCATCCGCCAAACGTGATAGTGGTATCGGGCGGAGAGGAGTTCGCACTTAGAGCATTCGACTTCAACGTGGTCGATTTCCTCCTGAAACCGGTCTCATACGCGAGGTTCTGCAAGGCCATCGATAAGGTGATGAGGTATTTCTCTCCAAAGGAGCCACCTAAATCGGGCGACGAGGAGATCTTCATCAAAAAGGGTTCATCGCTTGTTAAGCTGAAACTAAGGGAGATAGTGTATGTTGAAGCCCTCGAAAACTATGTGACTCTCAACACCGGCACCGATAAATACACGATACACTTTACGATGAAGGCCATTGAAAGCCAGCTGCCTTCAGGAGTCTTTATAAGGATCCACAGATCATACATTATTAACAAGAAGATGATCCAGGCTATCAAGGAAAACTCCCTTGATATAATGGTCGGCACTGCAATAAAGAACGTACCTGTCGGTAAGTCATTCAGAGATACCCTTCTGAACGACATTAACGTTATGGCCAGATAATCAGGCTAAAGCATGATGTATACAAACAGACAGCTTTTCCTGAAATACCTCGGACAAACTTCACCATCTCCATTGCTCCTTGAAGTCGTAAAGGCAGAGGGCGTTTTTATGTTCGGCCCTTCCGGCGAAAAATACCTCGATCTTATCTCAGGCGTTAATGTCAGCAACACCGGTCACAGGCATCCCAAAGTCGTAAATGCCATCCGCGAACAACTGGATGATTACATGCACCTGATGGTTTATGGGGAGATGATCCAGAGTCCCCAGGTTAAATATGCCGAATTGCTTGCAAAGCACCTTCCGCCTTCCTTAAGCTCAACCTACTTCGTCAACTCCGGCAGTGAGGCCGTAGAAGGCGCTCTCAAACTGGCCCGGAGATTCACCGGACGCGGTAAAATTGTTTCATTCCGGAATGCTTACCACGGGAGCACCATCGGAGCCCTGAGCATCCAGGGAAGCGAAGATTACAAAACTGCTTTCAGACCCCTTCTTCCTGACATATGGCTGGCCGGATTCAATGATCCTGATTCGCTCGATATTATCGACTCAAATACGGCTTGCGCCATTATCGAACCTATTCAGGGAGAAGGCGGCATCATAACTCCCCGGGATGGCTTCCTTGAGATTTTAAGAAAGAAATGCTCAGATGAGGGAACCCTGCTTATATTCGATGAGATCCAGACCGGATTCGGCAGGACCGGACACATGTTTGCAACCGGCAGATACGGTGTTGTGCCTGATATAATTGTACTGGCAAAAGCTCTCGGCGGAGGAATGCCCCTCGGAGCCTTCATCTCTTCACCGGAAATAATGACAACACTGATTTCCAATCCTGTCCTGGGACATATCACTACCTTCGGAGGACATCCGGTGTGCTGCGCGGCCGGTATGGCTTCGATGCAGGTGATTATGGAGGAGGGCTTAATGGATAATTGCATGCAAAGATCGAGGCAGTTCATGAATGAGCTGAAACACGACCTTATAAGCGAAATTAGAGGGGAGGGGCTGATGCTTGCCGTAAACCTGGGTAATCCGGCTTTTGTCAGGTATGCCGTTCAGAAGGCCCCGGAATATGGACTGGTTCTTGACTATTTTCTTTTCTGTGACAGTGCATTCAGGATAGCGCCTCCGCTTACAATCGCGGCGGATGAGGTATCACTGGCCTGCAGACTGATTAAAGATTTACTTGACGACACCAGAAAGAACGTCACGGCCTTATGAGAAAATTGTTGCCTGTTTTATTGATTTTTGCACTGTCCGGATTCTTCAGGATCGGTCAGGCGCTACCAGCCGGTCCGGATACTGCCGCCCTGCTTGAAAAGCTTTTCTCAAGACTGGCCTCAGCACGGCAGGATGCCGACCGGATCAGGATCAATGATTCGATAATCAGCATAATTGACAGCTATGCCAGGTCCGATTCAGCTTTTACCCATAAGTTCACCGGATTGAGAAACCTGGGACAGATAACATCGAAAAATTCGCAGCTTAAGATTATCACCTGGAACGCTTTGTTCGGAGATTCGGGTGGAAAATACTACTGTTATTTCATTCACAACACCGGAAAGCAGAACCGGGTGTTCAGGCTGGAGTCTGTCTATGACAATGAGCCGCCTCAAAGTAATAAACTTTACACGGAAAATGACTGGTACGGAGCCTTGTATTATGACCTCCGCCAGTACGGGAAAGGGGCGAATCAGTACTGGGTTCTCCTCGGACTCGACCTGGGGAATCACGACATAACGCGAAAGATGATCGAGGTTTTACACCTGACTCCTGAGGGGGATATCGTTTTTGGAAAGAACATCTTCAGGAAAGGAAAATCAACGCTGAACAGGGTGCTGCTCGAGTACAGCTCAAGCGCGGTGGTCTCACTCAGATTCCTGACAGACAAATATATAGTATTCGACCACCTGGTTCCGGTGTCGGCTTCACTTACAGGCAGAAGGGAGACTTACGGACCCGATTTCTCCCTTGATGCATACATCCTTGAAAAGGGCTCCTGGAAATTCACTGAGAATGTCGATGTCAGAAATCCAAAGAAATAAACTCTGACAGCGATTTGCTGACCCTCAGATAAAGTATGCCGGGCTGCAGGAAACAGCAGGCGAGTCAGAAACCGGAAAAGCAGAAGCCATTAAACCTGTCGCTGCTTCATGAAAGAGTGACGATTTGTCAGTCGTTTTTCAACGGCATATCTTTTGATTGCTTACGGCGTTGTTGATGTTTAACCTAAAAGTCTACCGAAATGCAAACTGGAAAAATTGGAGTAACCACTGAGAACATTTTCCCAATTATCAAAAAATTCCTCTATTCCGATCATGAGATATTCCTCCGCGAGATAATTTCCAACGCTGTTGATGCGACCCAGAAACTAAGGGCGATGTCGTCAGCGGGCGACTTCAGGGGTGAGCTTGGGGATCTGACAATCAGGGTTTCAGTAGATAAGAAGAAGAAAACAATCACCGTTTCCGATTCAGGAATTGGAATGACATCGGAAGAGATCGACAGATATCTCAACCAGATCGCCTTTTCAAGCGCCAATGACTTCCTCGAGAAATACAAGGAACAGGTAAATTCGATGATTGGTCATTTTGGCCTCGGTTTCTATTCATCATTCATGGTTTCAGATAAGGTCGAGGTTGTTTCAAAATCGTGGGATGAAACAGAATCAGCCGTAAGGTGGACCTGCGACGGCAGCCCTGAATTCACAATCGAAGAAACGAAAAAGGAACGAAGGGGAACCGACGTGATCCTTTATATCGACAAGGAATCGAAGGAATTCCTCGAGGAAAGCAAAATAGAGGAACTGCTGAAGAAATACTGCAAATTCCTGCCTGTGGAGATTGCCTTCGGCCAGGAAAAGGAATGGAAGGACAATAAATATGTCGAGACCGGAAAAGACAAGATAATAAACAACACCAAGCCGGCATGGACTGTTAAGCCTTCGGAACTGAAGGATGAGGATTACCTGAAGTTTTACAGAGAGCTTTATCCCATTGGCGATGAACCGCTTTTCAACATCCATCTGAATGTCGACTATCCGTTCAAACTGACCGGAATACTTTATTTTCCAAAGATCAAGTCAAACATCGAAATTCAAAAGAACAAGATCCAGCTCTATTGCAACCAGGTCTTTGTCACTGACTCGGTCGAGGGAATTGTTCCTGAATTCCTTACCCTTCTTCACGGGGTGATTGATTCGCCAGACATTCCGCTCAACGTGTCGAGGAGCTACCTGCAGAGCGATTCAAACGTCAAGAAAATATCGGCGCATGTGACCAAGAAGGTTGCCGACAGGCTGTTCGAAATCTTCAAGAACAATCGTGAGGAGTTTGAAAAGAAATGGGATAACCTGAAGCTTTTCATAATCTACGGTATGATAACCGAAGAGAAATTCTACGAGAAAGCAACAAAGTTTGCATTATTCAAGAATACCGACGACAAGTATTTCACTTTTGAAGAATATGAAAAGCTGATCAGGGAAAACCAGACCGACAAGAACAAGTCGCTTGTATACCTTTATACAAATAATAAGAACGATCAGTATTCTTATATTGAAAAGGCAAAAAGCAAGGGTTATGATGTTCTGAACCTCGACGGCCAGCTCGATGTTCATCTTATAAATCATCTCGAAACAAAATTCAAGGATTCGAGGTTTGTAAGGGTCGACTCGGATGTAATCGACAAGCTGATCCCCAAATCCGATCCCAAATCCTCTAAACTTTCACAGGTTCAGCAGGATGATCTCAGAAGTGTCTTCAATGTAAGAGTCAAGTCAAAGGAGGTTTACAACGCGGTTCCGGAGACGCTCGATGAAAATGATTTCCCTGTAATTCTTACCCAGTCGGAATTCATGCGCAGGATGAAGGAGATGTCGCAGATGGGCGGAGGTATGAATTTTTACGGAGAACTGCCCGACAGCTTCAACCTGGTGGTAAATGTGAACCATCCGCTGGTGATAAAAATATCGGAAGATCTTCAGGTCAAAGAGGGTAAAAGGCTTCAGGAAAACAATGCAGAAAGGGAAAGACTGAAGGCCGGAGTGGATTTCATGGAAAAGGAGCAGAGCAAGAAGAAATCAGATGAGATCAGCCAGTTCGAGAAGGATGACCTTGAGAAACTGAGGAAGGAACTTGAGACTGTGGAAACAGCCAGGAAAGAGATACTTGAGAATTTCGGATCAGAAAATAAAATTGTTAAGCAGCTTGTGGACCTTGCCCTGCTTTCAAACAACATGCTGAGAGGAGAGGACCTGAGTACCTTCGTAAAAAGAAGCGTTGAGCTACTCTGATACGTGGCTGCAGCAGGATGCTGATTTTCTTAAAAACAACAACAAATATTTATCGTTTTACAATAAAAAACACTATGTAAAACGACAAAAATTTTACCTGAAACGATAACGTTTCTGACGAATTCTGAAAGGGTGGAGAGGGGAAGCATCAAATCATTCTTCCCACTTCACTCTTTATGAAATCTATGGCTGTCCTGGTAGGCTCATGTTCTATCTCTATAACCTTTCCGAGAAGGAGCCTGCTCAGTTCAATGCCGGGAGCGTCGCCTTTTATCCTTTCGGCTTCGTTGTTTATCATCTTGATTGTATTCGACCTCGCGTTCCTTACAACCTCCCATGCCTGGGGGCTCATATAGATCTGCTGGGAGAGATTGTGCTCAAACTCACTCCTGATTGCTGTCAGGAGGGCCGATTGAAGCTGCGATGCCGTCATGTCAGGAGTGCTGACCCGCATCAGAAGCGATTCGAGGCTTATTCTTTCAAGGAACAGAACGATCCTTTCATAGGCCTGGAGCTTTATGGGAGTGATATTTCTGCTTCCCTGCAGGATCACTTCCTGTCTTCTCTTCTCCTGGTCGTTCCTTATCATGTTCCTTATTATGATCCACGCCGTCAGAAATACGATCAATGCAGGCAAGGTTATCTTCAGGATATCAGCAACTGTTTCCATTGGATTATATATTTATATGCAAACGTAAGATATTTTGATTTAAGATTTCCATCCCTCTTTTATTTAATCTGCCGGCTGGAGGTTAAGCTTAAGCCGGGGTACCCTGCGTTTCACAAAAACAGAACACGATACTGCAGAAAATCAAAAATTCCTTTTACATTTGGCGGCGGCCTGAAGCATAAAGCCATGAACCACTACCGTTTGAGGCACAATGAACGCAAAAGGCCCTTGTATGCGTTAATCATAACTAACCTGTATGGAATACTTATCCGAAAGAATTAAATCCCTGTCTGTATCACAGACTCTGGCGATGGCTCAGAAGAGCCGTGAATTAAAGGACTCAGGTGTGGATGTTATAAGTCTTAGCCTGGGTGAACCTGATTTCAACACTCCCGATTATGTCAAGGAGGCCGCCAAGAAGGCCATTGATGAGAATTACTCGAAGTATCCCCCCGTACCAGGCTACAACGATCTGAGGGATGCTATCTCGCGCAAGTTCAGGGAGGAGAACGGCATTAACTACAGCCGCGAACAGATAATCGTATCGGCCGGAGGCAAGCATTCACTGATTAATGTGATAATGTCGGTTATCAATCCGGGCGAGGAAGTTATCATCCTTGCACCATACTGGGTGAGCTACTACGATCAGATAATACTTGCGGGAGGCAGGCCTGTTGTAGTCGAAGCGCTTCTGGAGAATGACTTCAAGGTCAGCGCAGCGCAGATTGAAGAAGCAATAACGGACAGTACCAGACTGATCATCTTCAACTCGCCTTCAAACCCAACAGGTATGGTATATACCGGGGAGGAAATGGAAAAGATTGCCCGGGTGGTGGAAAGGCATGAAGGAGTTCTGCTTATGTCGGATGAGATCTATGAGCATATAATTTTCGAGGGGAAGCATGTCAGCATGGCATCCTTCGATTTCATATACGACAGGGTGATCACCGTGAACGGGGTCTCAAAGGCTTATGCAATGACAGGATGGAGGATTGGTTACATCGGCGCTCCCCTGTGGCTGGCGAAGGCCTGCAACAAGCTTCAGGGACAGTTCACCTCAGGAGTGTGTTCGATTGCCCAGAGGGCAGCGCTTGCCGCGATTCAGGGTAAAGGCGATTCGGTAAGGATGATGAAGGAAGCGTTCCATCGCCGCCGCGATCTCATCTGCGGATTGCTGAAGGAGATCCCCGGATTGAAGTTAAGTATTCCCCAGGGGGCTTTCTATGTGATGCCCGATATTTCACACTATCTTGGCTTATCCGACGGCAGCAGGAAGATCACCAATTCCGACGATCTTGCCTTGTTCCTGCTTGAAAAAGCGCATGTTGCTGTTGTGGGGGGAGATGCCTTCGGAGCTCCGGGCTGTATCAGAATATCATACGCCAATTCCGACGACCTGCTTGTTGAGGCGGTCAAAAGAATCAAATCAGCCCTTGAACAGCTGAACTGAAATCAGATTTTCAACCTCTTGAAAAGCAGGCCGTCAGGACGGGCCATTCAGTATTTGTTGTAGGATACCGTTTCTTCTTTCGGTTTCCTTTTCTTCTGCCTGTATTCACCCGATGGGTAGCCGAGGGTGATAACCAGTTCGACTCGCTTTGACGAAGGTATTCCCAGGATGCTTTTCACGCTGTCTTCGTCGAACCACCCGATGATGCATGTTCCAAGGCCCTCCGCGATTGCCTGCAGGCAGATGTTCTCTGCGGCGATGCCGATATCGATCAGTGAATAGTCCTTGCTTTTGATCGTTCCGCCAACCCTCGAGCTGAGGTTCGGTTTTTCTCTCACTATCACGATCATAACCGGGGCCTGGCTGACAAAAGTGTTCATTCCAAGCAGTTTTGCCGAGGCTGCATCAGCCAGTTGTGCCAGTATGGCCTGATCGGTAGCCACCACGAACTTCCAGGGCTGGGCATTGCAGGCAGAAGGCGCCATCCTGCCTGCTTCCAGGATACGGTCGAGTTTCTCCGTTTCGACAGGATTTTTGTCGTATTTCCTGTAGCTCTGGCGCCTGAGTATCAGCTCAAGCATCTCTTTTCCGCCGGTCATCGATCAATAATTTTCTGCCATGAGTTCGAAATAGCCCATCGGATGCAGGCAGGCAGGGCAATTCTTGAGGGCTTTTGTTCCGAAATGGACATACCCGCATTTCCTGCAGTACCAGAATACCTTATCCTCGCGTTCGAACACCTTGTTTTTCATTAAGTTGCCAAGAAACTTCCGGTACCTGTCCTCGTGGTTTTTTTCCGCCGAGGCGATGGCTTTGAATGCAGTGGAAATATTCTTGAATCCTTCTTCCTCTGCAACCCTTGCAAATTCAGGATAAAGCTCATTCCATTCCTCATGTTCACCCGCGGCAGCGGCTTCGAGGTTCTCGGGTGTTGTGCCGGTCTTACCTGCAGGATAGGCAGCGGTAATTTCAACCTTTCCTCCCTCGAGGAAGGAGAAGAACCTTTTTGCGTGCTGCTGCTCCTGAAGAGCTGTTTCCATGAATATTCCCGCTATCTGCTCATAACCTTCCTCCTTTGCCACCTTAGCAGCAAATTCATACCTGTTTTTTGCCTGCGATTCACCTGCAAAAGCCTTGAGAAGGCTCTTCTCGGTCATTGTGCCTTTTAAACTCTTTTCCATGTCAATTGTTTTTGATTAAGTATATATAATTGTTTTATGATATCTGCAGATACTGATATTTAGCAAAAATATCTATCTTTAGTTTCAAAATGTAATCTTTGAGGAAATTTATTAACCCTAATTATTTAAGTAATGGCAATACTACTGGTAATTCTTGCAATCATTGTATTTCTGGTATTTTTCGCGATATCACTGTACAACAGGCTCGTAAAGCTCCGCAACAACAGGGAGCAGGCATTCGCCGATGTGGATGTTCAGCTAAAGCAGAGGCACGATCTCATTCCCCAGCTCGTTGAAACTGTCAAGGGTTACATGGTGCATGAGCGCGGGGTTCTTATCAATATTACTGAAGCCCGTGCAAATGCAATGAAGGCAACAACTGTAAATGAAAAGATTGAGGCTGAGACAAAACTGACAAGCGCTCTTCAGGGTTTACGGGTTGCTGTGGAAAACTACCCCGACCTCAAAGCCAGCCAGAATTTCCTGGACCTTCAAAATGAGATATCCGACGTTGAGAACAAGATAGCTGCAGCAAGAAGATTTTTCAACTCCGCCACCAAGGAGCTCAACACGGCTACCGAGTTGTTCCCCTCTAATATTATTGCAACCCTGTTCAACTTCAAGCGGGAGCCAATGTTTGACGTGGGTGATCAGCGCACGGTGATCGAGCAGCCGCCTCAGATCAAGTTCAATTAGTATGAAGTATTACGGACTACAGAGCCAGATAACGAAGAACAACCTGAACTCGGTACTTTTGCTGCTGATGTTCCCGCTTGTTTTTTATGCTCTTGCCTGGCTCTTCTTCCTTATCATGTCATCCGGCGTGGAGAACCAGGAGGTGGGTCTCGCCTTTGTTAACCGGTCATTCCTGAGCGTCGTGCCGTGGATCACGATCGGCGTGGCAGTGTGGTTCGCAATAGCCTGGTTCTCGCATACTGCAATTATTAACCACGCGACCAATTCCAGGCCTCTTGAACGCAAGGAGAACAAGAGAGTCTATAACCTGGTGGAGAACCTTTGCATCGCGACCGGGATGAAGATGCCGAAGGTTAACATTATCGAGGACGACTCGCTTAATGCATTTGCAAGCGGGATCAACGAAAACACCTATACGGTTTCACTTTCACGCGGAATTATCGACAAGCTCGAGGATGATGAGCTTGAAGCGGTGATCGCCCATGAACTGACTCACATCCGGAACAGGGATGTCAGGCTTCTTATAATTTCAATAGTCTTTGTGGGGATATTTGCATTTATAACAGAGATGCTTTTCCGGTCATTCCGTTTTGGAAGCCTTGGAAGGGGAAAGAAGGAAGGCGTCGGTATAATCATTGCCCTGTTACTTGCTCTGGTCGGTTATCTGCTGGCATCACTTTTCAGATTTGCCCTGTCGCGGAAGCGCGAATTCCTTGCCGATGCCGGCTCTGCAGAACTTACCCGGAGACCTCAGTCGCTTGCTTCAGCTCTGCGCAAGATTTCTGTTGATCCCACTATCGAAGCGGTAAAACGCAGGGATGTAGCCCAGATGTTTATAGATAATCCCGGCGAACCGGAAGAAAAGAAGACTTCGTTTTCGTTTGCCAATCTCTTTGCAACCCATCCCCCGATTGAGAAAAGGATTCAGCTGCTGGAACAGTATTAATTCCGATAGCTGCAGGGTATCGTTCAGATCACTTGTTTTTTGAGGACCGGGGCTTGATAAGCTTTGACTCTTCTCCCCTCAGTAGACGGCCGATGTTACTCCTGTGTGTAAAAAGTAGAGCAACAGCCACCACCACCGAGAAAATTTTCAGGTAAACCGACGGTGTGTCGAAGAAGAAGATAAGAAAAACGGGGAAAGATATTCCGGCTGTCATCGATCCCAGGGAGACATAGCCTGATATAAGGAAAACACACAGGAACACTCCGAAGCACGAAATGGTTACAAGCGGGTGAATGGCAAGGAGAACGCCGAAGATTGTTGCAACCCCCTTACCGCCGCGGAATCCGGCAAATACAGGGCAGATATGTCCGACAACAGCCGCCAGCCCTGCAACGATCTGGTAATTCGTAAGCATTGCACTGCCCTGGTCGGCCATGTTCAGAAAGACGGGCAACATGGCTGCAACCCAGCCCTTCAGGACATCAACCAGCAGAACAGGCACGCCGGTTTTCCAGCCGAGCACCCTTATTACATTCGTTGCTCCTGCATTTCCGCTCCCGTGTTCCCTGACATCAACCTTGTGGAATATCTTTCCTACCCACACTGCAGTAGCGATTGAACCAATAAGGTAGGCCAGGGCTATGACAAGAAGGAGGAGGGGGAGATTCATGGGAAGAAGGGCGTTAAGGCGTAAAGGCGTAAAGGCGTTAAGGCATAAAGGCGTTTAGGCGTTAAGGTTTCAGAGGGAGGGGCCTGATTCTGCAAGGGCTGCCGTTTCCTCGTTGGATGAGAACTTGCTGAAGTTGTTAATGAATTTCAGCGCCAGATCGGTAGCGGCAATTCGCCATTTAACAGGTGTTTCCCATGCTTCTGAAGGATTAAGCAGGTCTTCTCTCACGCCTTCTATCTTTTCAGGGATCTTCAGCCTGAACACCGGCAGGGTTCTGAAATCATTGTTCTTTATTGAATCGTCAAGGATAGCATTTATTATTGTCCTTGTGGTTGGCAGGTCAATCCTGCTGCCAATACCGTAGGGTCCGCCGGTCCAGCCGGTGTTAACCAGCCAGGCCTCGGCTCCGTGCTGCTTCATTTTCTTTGTGAGCTCATTTGCATAGATTATCGGGTCGAGCAGGAGGAAGGCAGCTCCGAAGCAGGCCGAGAATGACGGGACAGGTTCATCAATACCTCTTTCAGTTCCGGCAACCTTTGCAGTGTAGCCACTGAGGAAATAGTATTTTGTCTGTTCTACGGTAAGGAGGCTTACAGGGGGCAGTACCCCGAATGTGTCGGCAGTAAGAAAGATAACCTTTTTTGCATGACCTCCTTTTGAAACGGGCTTTACTATATTTTTTATATGGTAGATGGGGTAGGACACCCTTGTGTTTTCAGTCTTTGAGTCGTCGGCAAAATCGATTGTGCCGTCGGAAAGCACGACCAGGTTTTCAAGCAGGGCATCCCTGCGGATGGCGTTGTAGATGTCGGGCTCATTCTTCCTGCTCAGGTTTATGCATTTAGCATAGCAGCCTCCTTCAAAGTTGAAGATGCCGTCGTCATCCCAGCCATGTTCGTCGTCGCCGATCAGTGCCCTGTCGGGATCGGTTGAAAGGGTTGTTTTCCCGGTTCCCGAGAGCCCGAAGAATATCGCCACATCTCCTTTCTTTCCAATGTTTGCAGAGCAGTGCATTGAGGCGATTCCTTTCAGCGGGAGGTGATAATTCATTACCGAGAACAGGCCTTTCTTCATCTCGCCGCCATACCATGTACCTCCGATCACTGCCATTCCGGCTGCCAGGTTAAAGAAAACAAAGTTCTCGGAGTGCAGCCCCTGCTTCTTCCAGTCGGGATTGGTGGTCTTTGATGCCATCAGAACCACGAAGTCGGGTTTGAAGCCTTCGAGATCCTTCTCCCCGGGCCGTATGAACATGTTTTTCACGAAATGGGCCTGCCATGCCACCTCCATGACGAATCTAACCGAAAGACGCGTATTCTCGTTGGCTCCGCAGAAACAGTCAACAACGAAAAGACGTTTTCCGGAAAGCTGTTTTGCAGCGAGCTTCCTGCAGTGTTCCCATATTTCGATGCTGATTGGTTTGTTATCAGATACCTTGGCTTTTTCTGATTTCCACCATACGGTGTCGCGCGTGGTGTCGTCGAGAACAATATATTTGTCGTTGGGAGATCGGCCTGTAAAAATACCGGTGTCGACTGATACCGCTCCTGCCCGGGTAATAAAGCCCTTCTCATAACCTGTAAGGCCGGGTTTGGTTTCTTCGGCAAAGAGGGTATTGTAAGTTGGATTGTAAACAATTTCCTGAACATCGTCAATTCCGTATTTTTTCAGATCATCTGCAGATACCATATCAAGGTGGATTAATTGTAAATTGAACTCAAATGTATCAAATAAAATCAAAAACAAAAAGGACATCCTGAGATGCCCTTTTCTTAGTTCAGGGAAACAGCTTATTTCCCGTATTTGATAGATGACTGTGCAGCGGCAAGTCTTGCAATCGGAACCCTGAACGGGCTGCAGCTTACGTAGGTAAGTCCGTTTTTGAAGCAGAACTCCACTGAAGCAGGGTCGCCGCCCTGTTCACCGCAGATTCCGATTTTCAGTTCGGGTTTGGTTGCGCGTCCTTTCTGGACCGCCATGGTGATGAGCTGACCTACGCCTTCCTGATCGATTGTCTGGAACGGATCGTTTGCAAGCATTTTCTTGTCGAGATAATCGTGAAGGAATCCACCGATGTCGTCGCGGCTGAAGCCGAAAGTCATCTGTGTAAGGTCGTTTGTTCCGAATGAGAAGAAGTCGGCTGACTGTGCCATTTTGTCGGCAAGCAGGGTTGCCCTCGGAATTTCGATCATGGTCCCGTATTTGTAATCTATTTTCCTGAGACCGGATTTCCTGAGGACTTCCTCATAAACTGCATCCACAACTTTTTTGGTGACAACCAGTTCGGAAACATCGCAGGTAACCGGAACCATAAGTTCTGGTTTGGGATTTTTCTTTTCCTTGAGCAGTTCGGATGTAGCTTCGAACATCGCGCGCACCTGCATTTCGGTAACCTCGGGATAAGTTATGCCAAGACGGACACCGCGGTGACCCATCATCGGGTTTGATTCGTGCAGGGCCTCGCCGCGTTTAACGATATCGGATTTCTTTATTCCAAGAGCTTTTGCGAGTTCGGCCTGCTTTTCAGCTGACTGAGGTACAAACTCATGAAGCGGGGGATCGATGAGCCTGAAGGTTACCGGCATGCCATCCATGGCTGCCAGGGTAGCTTTCATATCCTTCTTTACATAGTTGGAGAGTTCTCCCAAAGCCGTGCGGCGTTCAGCCTCGGTTGAGCTGAGGATCATCTTGCGCAGGAGGAACAAAGGCTGTTCAGAACCCTTGCCATAGAACATATGCTCAACGCGGAAGAGTCCGATACCTTCAGCGCCGAAATCACGTGCGACAGCTGCATCCTCGGCGGTGTCGGCATTGGTGCGGACTCCCATCTTGCGGAATTTGTCGACGATCTTCATGAAAGCCTGGAAACGGGGATTCTCTGAAGCATCCATAAGTTTGATGCTGCCCGGATATACATTTCCCTTTGTCCCGTTGATGGTGATTACATCACCTTCCTTAAGGACGATGTCGGATCCGGCAACTTTTATCTTCTTGCTGCCAGCTTCCACATGAAGTGCTCCCGCGCCTACAACGCAGCATTTTCCCCAGCCGCGTGCAACGAGTGCAGCATGTGATGTCATTCCTCCGCGTGCGGTAAGAATACCTACCGCGGCCCTCATTCCTTCAACGTCCTCGGGGTTGGTTTCTTCACGAACCATGATAACGTCGTGGCCCTTACGGGTCCATGCAACTGCATCCTCGGCTGTGAAAACTATTTTTCCGACTGCTGCACCTGGTCCTGCAGGAAGGCCCTTGGCTATAGGCTTAACTTTCTTCTCGGCTTCAGGATCGCAGATCGGGTGAAGAAGCTCGTCAAGCTGAGCTGCATCAACTCGCAGAACGGCAGTCTTCTCATCAATCAGTTTTTCCTTAATCATGTCCATAGCCATGTTGACGGCTGCAGTACCTGTCCTTTTTCCCACACGGCACTGGAGCATGAAAAGTTTGTTTTCCTGGATGGTAAATTCGATATCGAGCATGTCGTGGAAGGCCTTCTCCAGAATATTACGGATATCAACCAGTTCCTTGTATGTCTTCGGCATGACTTCTTCCATGCTGTGCAGATGCTTGTTCTGCTCATTCTTGGTAGCGTTGTTGAGAGGGCTGGGAGTGCGGATACCTGCCACAACGTCTTCGCCCTGTGCATTTACAAGCCATTCCCCGTAGAAGAGGTTTTCGCCGGTGGCGGGGTTACGGGTGAAAGCAACACCGGTGGCCGATGAGTCGCCCATGTTTCCGAATACCATTGCCTGAACGTTAACGGCTGTTCCCCAGTTATCCGGAATACCTTCGATACGGCGATAAGAAACGGCTTTCTTGCCATTCCAGCTCTTGAATACAGCCTTGATACTTCCTTCAAGCTGTTCCTTTGCATCATCCGGGAAGGGTTTGCCAAGCGCCTGCTTGATCTTCTTCTTGAATTTCTCGGCGAGGTCCTTTAACTCTTCGGCTGTAATCTCGGTATCTGAATGGTAACCTTTGCTTTTCTTGAACTGGTCAAGCATTTCGTCAAGCTGTTTGCGGATACCCTTGCCTTCTGCAGGCTCAATGCCTTCAGCTTTTTCCATAACGACATCGGCGTACATCATGATAAGACGACGGTATGAATCCCATACAAAACGGGGATTGTCTGTCTTTTTCAGGAAACCGGGAATGGTAGCTGTGCAAAGTCCGATATTAAGAACAGTATCCATCATACCCGGCATCGATTTACGTGCGCCTGAGCGGCATGAAACCAGCAATGCATTTTCCGGATCACCGTACTTCATTCCCATAGTTTTTTCTGTCAGCTTCATGGCAGCCCATACTTCAGGCATCAGCTCCGTGGGAAGGGTGCAATTGTTTGCATAGTACTCCATGCAGGCATCGGTTGTGATGGTGAAACCGGCTGGAACGGGCAGGCCAAGGAGGCACATCTCGGCGAGATTGGCTCCCTTGCCGCCAAGTAGATTCTTCATATCTGCTTTACCCTCTGCAGTCTTATTGCCAAAGGAATAAACTCTTTTTACTTTCGACATACTTTAATGATTTATGATGAACTTAATTAATTGATCCGGAAAAATTAAGGTGCAAATCTAATATTAAAAATTGAATTTCTGAATAGCTCTGGAAAATCATGACCTGGGATGGAACATTATAAGGGTGTCGCGGAGAAAGCTCCGGTCAATATGCGTGTAGATCTCAGTTGTCATTATCGATTCATGCCCAAGCATTTCCTGTACCGCCCTCAGGTCGGCTCCGGCTTCGATCATGTGTGTTGCAAAAGAGTGACGGAAAGTATGCGGGCTGATCTTTTTCAGAATTCCTGCTTTGCCGGCAAGATCCTTTATTATGGTGAAAATCATCGCCCTTGAAAGCCTCCGGCCCCTCCGGTTAAGGAATACAATGTTCTCATCGTGTATAACAGGCAGCCTGTTCCTGTCGATCCTGTAAAGGTCTATCTCCTTCAACGCCTTGCCGCTGACAGGAACCAGCCTTTGCTTGTTGCCTTTTCCCGTGACGCTCACGAACTCTTCGCCGTAATGTATGTCGGTGAGCCTCAGGTTTACCAGTTCGGAGACGCGCAGACCGCATCCGTAAAGTGTTTCAATGATGGCTTTGTTCCTGTGACCGTCGGGCCTGCTGAGGTCGATAGCATCAACAATCCGGTCTATCTCTTCGATAGTGAGAACTTCCGGCAGCCTCAGCCCCAGCCTTGGCGACTCGAGGAGGGAGGACGGATTCTCCCTGATTTCGCCATCGATCAGCAGAAACCGGTAAAAGGCCCTTATACCCGATACCAGCCGTGCCTGTGTCCGGGCGCTCACCTCTCCGGAACCTGCCTGGTTGACGAACTCCCTGAGATCATGGTGTGTCATTGAAGCAGGACCCAGCTCCTTTCCGCTTTCCCTGTCAAATTCCTCAAGCTTGCGGACATCATTCAGGTATCCTTCAATGCTGTTCTGCGACAACGATTTCTCGAGCCTGAGATAGTTTTCGAAGTTTCTGGCTGCTGATTTCCATGTGAGGCTCATAAGATTGATGATCAATTACCCGTGCAAGGTAATACAAAGTAATGCAGAGACCGAAGTCTGAACCTCCGATATTTTAGTTATTTTTACACATTGTTAAATACTGAGATACCGATATGAAGATAGTTATAATCAACGGGCCAAACCTCAATCTGCTTGGAAAGCGGGAACCCTCAAAATACGGAACCGAGTCTTTCGGGGAGCGGCTTGATGTGCTGAGGGAACTATATCCTGATTTCACGATCGATTACTTCCAGTCGAATATCGAAGGCGAGATAATCAACAGGATACATGAGACAGGTTTTAATTGCGACGGGATAATTCTGAATCCAGGAGGTTACACCCACACTTCGGTTGCGATTGCCGATGCCGTGGCGTCGGTTAAAAGTCCGGTTATAGAGGTACATATAACCAACGTCGCGGCAAGGGAGGAATTCAGGCATAACAGCCTCGTGGGGAGGTATTGTTCGGGGAGTATCATAGGCTTTGGCCTCGATGGATACAGGCTTGCCATTGAAGCATTGAAGGAGATCAGCAGGAATCTAAAAAAACAGGCATGAGAAAAAAGAGGACAAAGATCGTTGCAACGATTTCGGATAAAATGTGCGACCCTGAATTTATCTCCGAACTCTACCGGGCGGGCATGGATGTAGTCAGGATCAACTCAGCTCATCTTGATATCGAGGGAGCCCTCAAAATAGTCGGGAATGTACGCATGGTATCCGACAAGATTGCAATCCTGATAGATACCAAGGGACCTGAGATAAGAACTACTGTATGCGATGCTCCTGTTGAACTGAAAAAGGGAGACAAGGTGATGATGGCCGGGAATCCCGGCGAAAAGACCACCGGCAGTCTGATCAATGTATCATACAGGAAATTTGTTGAGGAAGTGCCTGAAGGCTACGAAATTCTTATGGATGACGGAGATATAGGGCTGAGAGCCGTTAAGCGGAACGGAGACCTCCTCGAATGCGTGGTAGAGGACGGAGGAATGCTGGGCTCAAGAAAAAGTGTAAACCTTCCGGGTGTTAAGATATGCCTCCCTTCACTCACTGAAAAAGACAGGAGTTTCATCAGGATGGCAGTCGAGAATGATCTGGATTTCATTGCTCATTCCTTCGTGCGCACGAAACAGGATGTGATTGATGTTCAGACATTGCTGGATGAATACAACAGCACCATAAAAATCATAGCCAAGATTGAAAACGAGGAGGGTGTCAGTAATATCGATGAAATTCTTGAGCAGGTTTACGGGGTAATGGTTGCCAGAGGCGATCTTGGCATTGAGATACCATTTGAGAAGATACCTGGCATTCAGAGGATGATCATCTCAAAATGTATCAGCATGAGGAAGCCAGTGATAGTGGCAACACAGATGCTGCATTCGATGATCAGCAACCCTCGTCCTACGCGTGCTGAAATAAGTGACGTGGCCAATGCAGTTTACTCCCAGACGGATGCATTGATGCTGAGCGGAGAAACGGCAAACGGCAAATTTCCTGTGGAGGCGGTAAAAACCATGACCAAGGTTGCGCTCGAGGTGGAGGAAAACAAGGAGAAATTCCTTGAAATTCCTGCTTCAGACATAAACGGGGAAATTTCAGCTTACCTGGCAAAAGTGGCTGTAAAGACCTCTGTCAGGGTGAACGCAAATTCGATCGTTACTGATACAATCAGAGGGAGGACTATCAGGGATATGGCCTCCTACCGGGGCTATAAGCTGATCCTGGCCCGGTGCTATCTTGCCAGCACCATGCGGCAGCTGGCACTTTCGTACGGGGTGTATGCAAGCTACCAGGAAAAACGAAAATCGATTGACGATTTCCTTAGACGAGCTCTCACCGACCTGATAGCAAGTAATGAGATTGGTAATGATGATCTTGTTGTTGTTCTGGCAGGGAATTTCGCAGGTCCTTCCGGTTTTTCCTTTCTGGAGGTCGGTACTGCAGGATACCTGAAGGACAGGGTTGATTCCGCCGACTGAGATGTATTAATGGTCTGATTTTTGAGGTTGATGTTCTTTGCCTAACCATTATTTTGGATGATCAGATTGCTTATTTTTTCACTTTGGCTGGCATTACATCCGGTGCATGTCTCTCTGATGAGCATTGATTATGAACCTGAAGGAAAAGTGTTCAATATGTTCCTGAAGATCTACTTCGATGATTTTCTTCTGGATTCAGGGCTTGGAGCCGAAGGGGGTGATAAGCTGGTTTTTAAGGGCAGCGATGAATTCACCAGGGCGTTTCTGACGGATTATGTGAATGAAAAGGTGAGGATCATGGTTAACGGGAATCCGGTTAAGGCGGAACCGGGGAAAATGGATCTTTCGGATAATGAACTGAGGATGAACCTTTCATTCGGATCAGAGGCAAAAGCAAAGGTCAGATCGATTACGGTGAAAAACCAGATAATGACATCCATCTACAGCGATCAGGCAAACATGCTGATAGTTAAGGTAAATGATTTTGAGGAGGGGGCCAGGCTTACAACCCTGGATACTGAAAAGACGTTTGATATTCAATAATTTAAAGGATTAGAGGAGATTAAGCAAAGTGAAGATTCTGAAAACCAAGACAATCATTGTTGTTGCCCTGCTGCTGCTCGGATTCGGCAGCGCCCGGGCAACGCACAACAGGGCAGGGGAGATCACCTATGTACAGTTGTCGGATCTGTCATTCGAAATTACCATCACTACCTACACATATACCCTGAGTTTTGCCGACAGGCCCCAGCTTGAAATTGAATGGGGTGATAATTCGACTTCGGTTGCCGAGAGGGTGAGTATCCTCTTCCTTCCCAACTATTACAAGAGGAATATCTATAAGATCAATCACACTTACCCCGGGCCCGGGGTTTACAAGATAGTGGTTCAGGATCCGAACAGGAATGCTGATATCCTGAATATCCCGAATTCGGTGAATGTTGTTTTCTCAATCACCACAACTCTGATAGTGAATCCCTCAATCGGCAAGAACAGCACTCCGGTGCTTCTCAATCCACCCTATGACAAAGCCGCGAGGGGATATGTGTTCGTCCATAATCCTGGAGCTTATGATCCTGACGGCGACAGCCTTTCATATGCACTTACAATATGCACCCGTGAAGACGGAAGACCTATCGAAAACTATACTCTTCCCCCCGCGACCGACTTCATCAGGGTAGATGCAATTAGCGGAGACCTTATCTGGAGCACTCCGAGAGACACAGGGGCATATAACGTTGCCATGGAAATCCAGGAATGGCGCTATGGCAAAAAAATCGGAGTTGTGGTCAGGGATATTCAGATCAACGTTTACGACACTGACAATAAGCCGCCGGAGATAGGACCCCTCCACGACAGATGCGTCGAGGCGGGAACATTGATTGATTTTCTTGTATCGGCCTCTGATCCTGACAATCACTTCATTCAGCTTTTTTCCACATCCGGCATTTATGATCTGAATACATGTCCTGCCACATTCACGAAAGTAGATTCAATCGCGGGCTTTTATTCATCACGATTCCGCTGGGCAACGTGCATGGAAGCAGTGAGGAACCAGCCATACGATATAATAATTAAAGCCGACGACTTCAGCGAAGATCAGAATCTGTCGGATATAGATAATTTTCAGATTAAAGTTCTTGGCCCTCCTCCGGTTCTTACAAACATATCTCCCGAGGGCAAGTTTGTGAGGCTTGCATGGGATGACTACGGGACAAATGCCATTATGGGCTTCAATATTTACAGGAGAGAGGGAGCATCTTCATTCACCCCCGACAGCTGCACCTCGGGAGTCCCGGCATCGGCCGGATACGAGAGGGTTGGATACATCGCCGGAAGTACCACGGTATCATTTCTCGACACAAACGAAGGGGGAGGTCTTGAGTACAGCAAGGAATATTCCTACAGAATTACGGCTGTTTTCAATAACGGGGCGGAGAGCAAAGTCTCGAATGAGTTAGCCTCATCCCTGGTAACCGGAGTGCCTTTGATAACGAATGTCAGCGTACGGTCAACATCGGCCACCAACGGCTCGATAGTCGTAAGGTGGAGAAGACCTGACCGGCTGGATACCATTCCTGCACCGGGCTCATATGAGTATATTATCTCCAGGGCCGACGGAGTGACCGGGACGGAGTACTCGCAGATCAGGACTATCACCACTGCCACGCTGAACGAGACCTCTATTGTTGATACTCTTTTCAATACTGTCGACAGGGGGTATGTTTACAGGATCGAGCTGTATAACAACTCTCCGGGTAACAGGTTCCTCATCGGAGAGCCCGGATATGCCTCATCCCTGTTTCTTACCGCAAGCCCGGGCGACAGAAAGGTTCGATTTGTAATAAGCCGGAATGTTCCGTGGATCAATACAAGATACGATTTCTTCAGGCTGAACCGGGCTACCATGGCTTATGATTCGGTTGGGACCTCCAATCTTCCGGAATTCACCGATAACGGACTGGTAAACGGGACGGAGTATTGTTACAGGGTAAGGTCGACCGGCGGATACACTTCGGCCGGATTGCCAAGGGATCTGTTAAATTTTTCACAGATAACATGTGTCACCCCTGTCGACAATGAACCTCCGTGCCAGCCGGCAATTACGGTTACCAGCCAGTGCGACAGCCTCTACAACACTGTGCGCTGGACCATATCCGATCCAATCTGCCTTGATGACGTAGCCGGATACAATATTTATTACAAGATGATCACTGAAGAGAACCTTTCGCTGCTGACAGTGATCAACGACAGAAACATTTTCAGCTACAAACACTACCCCGGTGAGGTTATATCAGGTTGCTACGCGGTGTCGGCATTCGATGACCTTGGGAACGAAAGCCTGAAGTCGGTTATGATATGCGTCGATTCGTGCAATTTTTATGAGATTCCGAATGTGTTCACACCAAACGGAGACGACATTAACGACTGGCTTAAAGCTAAAACATCCGGACTGGTTGAAAAGGTTGATTTCAAGCTGTTTAACCGTTATGGTGTTCTTATCTTTCAGACTGAAGAGCCGAAGCTCAACTGGGATGGCACTTACAAGGGAAAGATTGTCTCCCCTGGTGTTTACTTCTATCAATGCGACGTTTTTGAAAGGAGGATCTCGGGCCTCGAGCAGTTCCATCTTTCAGGCTTTGTTCATGTCATTACCGAACCCGGGGCAAAGGTCACAACACCTGAATATTAATGAATAAGTCATGCTAAAGATGAAGAGGATATTGTTTTTCATACTGTTATCCCTTGCCTCAGTCGGACTTCAGGGACAGACAAAGTCAGATTTCCTGATGAAAGGCAGGGCGCTTATTGAAAGAGGAAAGCCTGATGAGGCAATAACCATGTTGTCGGCAGCGCTTGATACTTATCCGGAAAAGGATGTTTATCTTAAAAGGGCTGAAGCTTTCGTGGCCAGGGGTGATTACTCGCAGGCAATAAATGATTACAATTCAGCAAACAGCGTTTCGCCGGGCTCGGGGGAATACGGGCTTGCCAGGATATACTCCCTGAAGGGTGATGCCGCGACTGCCGTTTACCATCTTGAACTATGCCTCGGATCGGAATACAGGAGAAGCGAAAAAGAGATCATGCTCGATCCTTCATTCAGTCTTGTGGAGAACCGGCCGGAGTGGCGTCAGTTATGGAGGAAGGACATTTACAGTTCCGTCGAGAAGGGAATTGCAGAAATTGAGTACAGTCTTTCGACCGGTAATATTTCTGATGCAAAGGCTGTGTTTACAAATCTTTCGGGGAGCTATCCGGGAAATGATGCCCTGGCCTATGCCGGAGCGCTGATCAGCTTTTCAGAAAAGAAGTATGCAGAATCGCTGAAAACCCTTGACGATCTGCTCGCTGATGAACCAGGTAATGACAAATATTTAAAGCTCCTTGCCTCAATACAGGAAGCATCGGGAAATCCGTCAGGAGCTTCTTCGACCTATACAAGACTTATAGCAGAAGGTACCGCGGAGCCTGAACTGCTTTTGCTCAGGGCTGAGTGTTTCAGGAAGACGGGCGAAACAGACAGGGCGCTCGGGGATGTTGAAAAATTCCTTGAACTTTATCCGGGTGACAAAAAAGCTCTCAGCCGGGCAGGAAAACTTTCAGCCTCTTCAGGCGACAATCTGAAGGCGCTCACGTATTTCTCGGAAAATCTCAGGCTTCATCCGCACGACGCCGAATGCTATATCGACAGGGCTGACTCCTATTTTGTGTCAAAGTCGTGGGATTTTGCAGTGAAGGACTACAGCATGGCGCTCGACCTTCAGCCCGGAAACCCTGATGCCTGGCTGAATATGGGTATAGTCCGGCTCAGCATGGGTAAAAAGGACGATGCCTGCTTTGATTTCAGGAAAGCTTTCGCACAGGGAAACAAGAAGGCTGCGGAATACCTGAGTAAAAACTGTATAAAATAATCGGGTCAGACAGTCATGCAAGTCGTGCAAGTCGTGCCGGTTGTGCAGGATGCCGGTAAAGTGACTCGCCGCATACCGCATACCGCGTACCGCATACCGCGTACCGCGTACCGCGTACCGCGTACCGCGTACCGCGTACCCTTTCTTATCTAATATTCTTAAGTATCTTATCGAACAGGTCATGCGGCCTGAAGGGCTTCAGGACATAGTCGTTGATGCTCAGATCGGCAATCTTATCGTGGTTTTCGGACATTATAGCAGCTGTAAGGGCTACAACAGGAATATTGCTGATTTCAGGATTACTTGATTTTCTTATCATTCGGGTGGCTTCAATTCCGTCCATAACCGGCATGTGGAGATCCATAAGAACCAGATCGAAATCGGCTTTTTCGAGCATTTCTATTGCAAGCTGACCGTTTTCGACATGTGTCACCTTTACTCCCCAGCCGGAAAGAAACTTGTTGGCAACAAAGAAGTTGATTTTATTATCCTCTGCCACGAGAATCCTTTTGCCTTCCAGCCCGACGTAGGTCTCAGAGGCTTCACCTGTTTTAGGCCTGATCCCTTGTTCGGAGATTCCGAATGGAAGAACGAACCTGAAGGCAGATCCTTTACCGGGTTCGCTGTCCACTTCAATTTTTCCACCCTGAAGCTCAACGAGTTTTTTGCAGATTGCCAGCCCAAGCCCGGTGCCTCCGAAATGTCTTGTAGTATCCGGAGAAGCCTGGGTGAAGCTTTCAAATATCATGTCGTGCTTGTCTTTTGGTATTCCCATACCGGTATCCCTGACAATAAATTCAATGTTGGCCTTGTTGTTTTTTCTTTCAATCTCCTTCATGGTCACATGGATATAACCCGATTTGGTAAATTTGAGGGCATTTGAAAGAAGGTTGGACAGGATCTGGTTGAGCCGGATGGAATCGCCGATAACTTCATTGGGAAGATTGCCGTCCTTGATTATTTCAAATTCAATATTCTTGGACCGTGACCGGAATGAATAGGTTCTGAAAATATCATTCATGAAATCAGTAAGGCTGAAAGGAGTCTGTTCAAAGACGATTTTCCCTGATTCCATTTTGTTGTAGTCGAGAACGTCGTTCACAAGTGTCAGTAGATGATTTCCCGAAAACCTGAGTGTCTTGATGAAATCCATCTGGTCCTCCCTGGGATTGCCCTGAAGAAGGAGGTTGGTAATTCCTATAACTTCGTTGAGGGGCGTCCTGATCTCATGACTCATTGTCGACATGAACTGCTGTTTCGACTGGGCAGCTTCTTCAGCCTTCCGGCTTGCCTGGATCATATTGTCGATCATTGTCCTGCGCTGTATTGCTATAGCTATCTGGTTGGCAATGAATTCAAGCACATTGACATCTTCCTGCGTGAACTTGTTCTCGTCATGATAGTCCTGCAGAGCCATTAATCCAATGATCTCCTTTTCTGCTTTCAGCGGCACTCCCATCCATACCTTACAGGGAGTTCCCACCAGGGCGATATCTCCGGAGTTCTCGAGATCTTTCAGGTCATTTATCTTGAGCAGAACCGATTTCCTGAGCCCTATAACCCATTTTGTTATGGTTTTTCGTGCAGGTACATTCTCGAATTTGTCCTGTTCATCGGAGAAGAGCGGCATCGACAGGGTATCAGTCCTTGCATCATACAGCGCGATGAAGAAATTGTTCGTATCCCATATTTTGCTGAGCTCTTTCACTATCGTAGGATAAATATCCTTTATGTCGATCTGGTTCAGCGCGGCTGTTGAAATGTTGTAAAGTATTTCCTGAATGGTCTGTACTTTGCGTTCCTGGGTTACATCCCTGTAAATCCCGAGGGCGGCTGCTTTATCGCTGTTTATTAAAAGATTAGTCGCAGTGAATGACACTTGTATAAGGTTCCCGGATTTATCGTGCCTCAGGGTGTTTTTTATTATCCTTCCGTTTTCGCGTACCAGCTCCTCCAGGGTCCCTGACTCCGCCTTCAGGTGGTCGGGAGTTATCAGGTCATCCACGGTCCTTCCAAGAGCTTCTTCCGCTGTATAGCCGAACATGGACGTGAATTCCTTGTTTATACTGGTTATTCTTCCTTCACGGTCCATAATCACTATCGCCTCAGGAATGGAGTCGACAAGGTGTTCAAGGAAGGCCTTTTCCCTGTTAATCTGGTCTTCGTAGTTTTTTTGTTTGCTGATATCAGACACAATTCCCCTGTAGCCTATCTTAAGGTTGTTATGGAACAAGGCAAATGAATGAGTGAGTATAGGCACGCGTGATCCATCTTTTTTAGTGGCGTAATACTCATTGCTTGAAATCTGGTCGGGAGAGTCCAGGTTCCTGAGGTTCTCGATCATTTGAGAATAATTTCCCGGGAATACCTTTGAGATGTGAATCCCGGCTGCCAGATCCTGCTTTGAATACCCGAAAAACTTCAATGCCTGCCTGTTGCTATAAATGACATTTCCTGAAAGGTCGACTTCATAGATCATTTCAGGAAGCATATCCGCAAAATTTTCAAAAATTAAATTTTGCTTTGAGAGGTCATCCTCGCTTTTCTGCCGTGTGGAGGGCTCCCATGTAACGAGAATGTTTCCCGAAGCAATGCTGAAACCTATGTAATGTCCGAGTGAGTCGTCGTCGCTGTCTGAAGCCGAAAGCTTTGTTGCACATCCTGTCTTTTTTGTGTCAATGATGAGCCTGACAAGCCTTTCCTTATTTGCCAGGGGGGTCTCATCAAGGTATTTGTCTTTTGTTTCTGCCCTGTTAACAGATTCGATAAGCGCCGCCTTATCGTTCAGGTCAAGAATCTTGATCCTTCTGTCTTCAGTTATTCTGAATAAGGCAAGGTATGAGCTTACAGTTTCAAATATCTCCTTAATTGTATTTACCGGAGTATAAACCCTGTTATCTGCATGGAGGTTATGGAATTGGATTCCGTTTACCGATCTGAGCCGTTCAACTTCTTCCTTCAGCCTGAGATTGGCCTGGAGAAGCTCGTCATATGTAATTTTGATGTCAGGCATGAAATTATTACTGTTCTTATTCTATAGAACGTTATTTTTTGCGGTAACTGTATGTATCATACATATTTCTGCCTGTTTTTTTGCATGTAGTACCTGCAGAACTCCCTTAATCCGCACTCGCCGCACAGCGGAGTCCGGGCTTTGCAGACATATCTGCCGTGAAGAATCAGCCAGTGGTGGGCTTTATGGATCATTGACCGGGGGATGTTTTTTGACAGCTGAAGTTCGGCGCTTAATGGCGTTCTGGCATTTCTTGTCAGGCCTATTCTTGCAGAGACTCTGAATACATGAGTATCGACGGCCATAACAGGCTTGCTGTAAACAACTGATGCCACTACGTTTGCAGTTTTCCTTCCGACACCCGGCAGCCTTTGCAGTTCGGACGGATCGGAAGGGACAATTCCTCCGAATTCACTCACCAGCATTTTTGCCATTGCAACCAGATGCTTTGCCTTGTTGTTTGGATATGAACATGATTTGATGAACTCAAGTACATCCGGCTGCTCCGCCCTTGCCATCGATTCCGCATCGGGATACCTTTCAAGAAGGGCAGGAGTGATCATGTTCACACGCTTGTCGGTGCATTGTGCTGACAGGATTACGGCAACTATCAGTTCGAAAGGATCAGAGTATGAAAGCTCTGTCTCAGCAACCGGCATGTTGACACTGAAATATTCAATTGTTTTGCGGTATCGTTCTCTGGCAGTCATATCAGGATGGAAAAGAAGGACATAAAGTTAGTTCTTTTTATCAATGAATGGAATCCTTCTGCAAGCCTGCTGTTCTTAATGATTTTGATATTTTAGGGTTTTATATGTGATTCCGTATGTTTTGTTAACTTTAACGGGCAAAGGAGAAGTCAATTGGAAAAAATAGTAATAAAGACAGGTGATTCTGTATCTGATATTCTTGTAGGAGAAGGCTGGGAGATGGTTCATGAACTGCTTCCCGAATCGGGTGTGGCAATTCTGACTGACAATAATATTTACAGGATTTATGGCGATAAATTCCCTGATTTCCCTGTGTTTCAGGTCGATGCTGGTGAGGCAAGCAAAAGGATCAGGGTTGTTGAATCGTTGGCAGGAGAGCTTCTGGATTCCGGGATCGACCGGGAAGGTTTAATCCTTGGCATCGGCGGGGGAGTAGTCTGCGACCTGGCAGGATTTCTGGCTTCCATTTACATGCGCGGTATCAGATGCGCTTATGTTTCCACTTCGCTGCTTTCGCAGGTTGACGCCAGCACAGGAGGCAAAAACGGGGTGAACCTTGAGGGGGCTAAAAATGTTCTTGGCTGCTTTAAACAGCCGGAGTTTGTCATTTGTGATCCGGTGATGCTGGAGACTCTGCCTGAAGAGGAATACCATTCGGGACTTGCGGAACTCATTAAGACAGCGCTTATCGGCGACCGTAAACTATTTGAGATTATAGAAAATAATCAGGCAGGGATATCCCGGCGTGATCCCGGGCTTCTTTCAATGTGTATTTCGATGGCTGTTAACTTTAAGGCTGCTGTTGTCACCGAAGACGAAAAGGAGACCGGACTGAGGCGTATTCTTAATTTCGGGCATACTTACGGACATGCCATAGAAATGTATAAATCGTACCGCCACGGTTATGCTGTCGCCGCAGGGATGGAACTTGCCTCAAGTTTTTCCCTATCGAGAGGGATGATTACAAGGGAGGAGCATGAAAGGATAACAGGTCTGCTGAACTCATACGGACTACTTCCGGATCATGACATTCCTGACGACCAGATAACTCAGCTGATAATGAAGGACAAGAAAAAGTCGGGAAATGATATAAGCTTTGTATTCCTGAACGGAATCGGCAAAGCTGTGGCAGAGAAGATCACTGTAAGCGAAGCAGCTGAGTTTTATATTCATGGTAAACCTGCCAACTAATCTACTTGATATGAATTCTTTCGGTAACGTGTTCAGAGTTTCGGTTTTTGGAGAGTCACATGGCAACGCCATCGGTGTCATAATTGACGGATGCCCTCCCGGGATAAGCGTCAGTCCGGATGATTTTATGCAGGATCTTTCGCGAAGGCGCAGCGGATCAAAGGGAACAACCCCTCGCAGCGAGACCGACACACCTGAGATACTGAGCGGAGTATTTAACGGTTATACAACAGGAGCCCCTCTTACGCTTGTCACCAGAAACAGCGACAGGAGATCGGCCGATTACGATGAGTTCAGGAACGTCCCAAGGCCGGGCCATGCTGATTATGTGGCGGGAATAAAGTATAAGGGCTATGCTGACATGAGGGGCAGCGGCCATTTTTCGGGCAGGATAACATGGGGTCTGGTGGCTTCGGGTGTGATAGCAAAAAGAATCATTCAGCCATCAGTGGTTAATGCCCGGCTTATATCTGCAGGGGGCATGAACGATGTTGAAAAGGCAATAGAAATGGCACTTTCTGAGGGAGATTCAATTGGAGGAATAATCGAATGCAGGGTCTCAGATCCGTTTAAGGCTCTCGGGGAACCATTCTTCTATCCGGTTGAATCAGCTGTAAGCCATGCTGTCTTTGCAATTCCTGCAATCAAGGGCATTGAATTCGGCTCGGGATTCGGAGCCGCTTCCATGAAGGGCTCGGAACACAACGATGCTTTTGTGAATGAAAAGGGGAAAACACTGACAAACAACGCCGGTGGGATTAACGGAGGGATCACCAACGGAAATGAGATCATTTTCAGAGTCGCGGTAAAACCCACATCATCGACGGGGGTGGAACAGAATACGTACGATTTTGGCAGGAAGGAGATGACACAGCTTAATGTAAAGGGAAGACATGATACATGCATTGCTCTCAGAATGCCTGTAATTGTGGAAGCCGCAGCTGCCGTAGCTCTGGCCGACCTTCTGATGATCGACAGGGGGATTAACGGGTTGCGGACTCTCTGATGATTTTCATTCTGAAGAATCGTTCATCTCAATAGTAAGTACCGTTCTCGTTGATCCTGTAACCCTGAACCGGTCATCAAGCCTTTCACCCATTACCCAGACAATGTCACCGTCCGATTCAAGTATCATGGTTTCTTCCTTTCTAATCCTTGAAATCTTGTTGTCGACAAAGTAATCACTGAGTTTCTTTCTGTTCTTCATTCCAAGGGGGAGGAAGTAGTCGCCCTCTTTCCATTTTCTTACAATCAGGGGCAGTCTGATCTTTTCCCGGTCGATGGAGGCAATCCGCGGGTCACGGGGTATTGTGTATCCGGAATCCACCTGATCAAGGGATGCAAACCTGACAGACGGGATGCTCAGCAGATCCTCCACTGATTCTATAAGGAGATCCTCCTGATGTTCGTGTCGGACCGGACTTACAATGAGTTCATTCCTGTTCCTCAGAATCCGGTGTGTTAAGGAGAATATCTGTTTTCCCGTGCCGGCTTTTATCAGTTTTTGAAGTTCTCCGGCAAGTGGCTCCGTTATGCCCCAGGGGCAGAAGAGCTCGAACATCATTGCTTTGTTATCACAGAATTCAGCAAGCTTTTCATTATCAAAGACTATGGACCGGCCTCTTTTTTCAGATATCCCCGATCTGATGCCGTCGATATATTCTGAAAGTATTCTGTCGAGTCCTCCAAACCTCAGCGCTGTATCATTGAGAGTATCTTCTATCGATGGATTAATCTCCTTCAGAATCGGGATAACAAGGTGCCTTATCTTGTTTCGTGTATATTTAGTTTCAGCATTCGACCTGTCTTCCCTGAAAGGTACGCTGAATTCGCGGCACCAGGCTTCAATCCTTTCCCGTGTTGCGAAAAGGAGAGGCCTGATGATTCCATTGGCTGAAGGCTTCATCCCGGCAAGTCCCGTGAGCCCTGTTCCCCTTGTGAGGTTTATAAGAAGGGTTTCAATGTTGTCGTTTAGATTGTGAGCCACGGCAATAAGGCTGCAACCTTGCCGGGTTTTTAATTGCTCAAACCACTCATACCGGAGATCCCTGGCAGCCATCTGAATCGATATGCCTTTTTCTCCTGCAAATTTCCTTGTATCAAAAGATATTGAATTGAAGGGGATGTTTTTCTTTCCGGCATAGTCCCTTACAAGTTCCTCGTCCATGTCCGATTCAGCGCCCCTCAGCCTGAAGTTGCAGTGGGCGATAACCGTATCGGCTCTCATCCTCGCGAACAGGTGAAGCATTGCCATCGAATCGATCCCTCCGCTCACGGCCAGCAGTATCCTGTCATCCTTTGTGAACAGGGCATTCCTGGCCGCGTAATCCTTGAATTCTTCGAATAGAGTCATAATTATCTGAATCGTACTATGGATGGCTGACCGGGTTCGAAATTGTAAGGTTTCAGCATTTGTTCTCCTGATACCATTAATGGGGTTGTAACTGAGTATGGCGGAACATTCGGGAAAAAGCCCAGCCTGACCTGGAAAGTGTTCAGGATGAGATTGTCGTTCCTGACTCTGAGGCCAAGTCCGATGGCTGACACAAATTCGCCCCTTGTAACGAACTGGTTTGTCCCGAAGATAAATCCGGCATCGGCAAATCCAAATAATGCAAACCTGAAACCATAAAAATCAACAGGACTGAAAAGCACTGTTTCGACGTTAAAGGCAATTCTCTGGGTATTACATATTGAATCGTTCCGGAAACCTGAAAAACCATCATCCCGGATGAGGGTCAGTGATTCGTCGGAGTACCTGTCAAAACCCCTTGTGTATTCAGCGTTTATAAAGTTCCTTATCCGGTATCTGCCTTTATGGAGAAGGTTCGAAATAAAGTTGGCCCTGAACGAGAGAATGCCCTGTTCCGTTTTATTATGGTGAATGAAGGTTCCGAAAGAGGCTGAGGAATAGAGATAGCCCAATCTGTCTACCGATTCACCCAGCGAAACGGATGCCCCGGTGTAGTACCTGTTCTTGAATTCATTGAATTCGCGTCCGGCGGTAATATTTAACAAAAGTCCGTGAGGTATGTCTTCGGTTCTGCCATAGCCATATATAAGGCTTGCCTTATAGAATCTCTGAACGGAATACGAGACGGAACCAAGGAAGAGGCGGTAATGCTGAAGATAATGATAGGAATCGGGATGAATATATGGATGCTGGAATACATTGTTATTGGTGTACCGTGCTCCGACGATGAGCCGGGTGACCGACTTGTTGTCAATAAGGAAAGACCTTAAGAGCCAGTAATCCTGCAGATTGCATTTAACGGGTTGTGGTTCGGGAAGTGAATCGAGATCCTCCAGGGTGATGGTTCTTCTGAGAGTAATGTTCCCTGCATATTTTGTGGTTGAGCTTATCAGCCTCCGGCCGATATCGATTCCATAGAACTTTTTACCCAGCCCGTCGTGAAAAAACAGTCCGAGGTCGGTAAAGGTTCTTCCCAGATTGTTCACTTTGTAGTTTACTCCGAATCCCGGAGAATTTGTGGAGTCAACATTCCAGGGAACATCAAATCCGAATTCATGACCCATGCCAAAGATGTTCTTTTCGAAAACGGATACCTTTCCTTTTCCGACTCCTGACAGGCTGGCCTTTGCCCCGATGGAGTATATATCTTTTGTAATAACTATCACATCCGCGAGTGAATCCGATACCGGAACCACCAGAATCCTCGCGTCGTCGATATAGGGCAGTTCCCTGAGGTATCTCTCGTTGTCACTCAGTGTGATAGGTGAAATGGTGTCGCCTGGCTTGAAAATCAGGTTTTTTCTTATTATAAGCTCGTTGGTGTTGAAATGGGTTTTGTTAAGGAGTTTTTCTGTTTTGTTTGGATCAAAGAAATCAGGGGTGTTTATGTTCGATCCGAAGACATTCAGTCTTTTGATTTCTATGTTTCTGACTTTCAAGCCCGAAGATTTCACGAATTTTTCCTCGCTTGAGCCTGAGATCTCTTTTGCAGTTACGGGATCGCGGTCAATTATAATGAAATCGTAAAGCTTCCTGGTGACAAGTGTTTTGGAAGCCTTGTTCTTCAGCGAATCGAGGAGGATCATTGTACGATGGTCTCCGTTTACGACGGGTGCGATGAGTCTGGAATACCCTGAGTTGTGGTTCCCCGGAAGCGAAAGCCTTATCTTCCTGATATCAGGCAAGGGAAGATATTCTCCTTTAATGAATGCAGAATCTGCAGAAAATTGTCTCTGTGGGTAGGATGGTAAGAAAATAAGCAGGAATATCTGGAAGCAAAACAGTCTCCGGATCAGCTGTAACCTTTTAATATCTTCATTTTCAGGTTTCATTCTGATTTTTGAGTAGAACATCATCAGAGTTGAACTGGAATCCGAGACGTTTACCCGTTATTATCCTGGAATGCTGTATTTTTTCTTCAGCCTGTCCGACAGTGGCAATTTTAACTGTATCGTATGGAGGCACGAGGAGGTCAAATTCCAGTGAGTATTGGATGGCGGTAGAAATTATTACCTGCAGGGAAGACCGGGTAATTGGCTCATTGCCATAGTTCGAGAAGAGCATGCCCATCTGTCGTTTTCCTTCAACCAGGTACTGGTTTTCATGGTTAATGAAGATCCTTGCGATAAGGTATCCGAGGTCGTCAAGCCTTGAATATTTAAACGAATCGTACAGAAAGTTGTAAATATTGATC
>JBAQCK010000153.1:0-29312 GCA_049294075.1 Bacteroidales bacterium
GTCTTTGGTTGCAAGTTCTTTCCTTATGAATTTCTTGTCTTTCTGAGCCGGTTCCTTGTCTTTTTCAAGTTTCCTTTCATTAAGACCTTCATCAATTGCATCGCAGAGAAGTCCGATGATGAGTGAAATTGATTTTGAAGCGTCGTCGTTTGCGGGAATCGGGAATTCGATATCTGAGGGGTCTGAATTTGTGTCAACCATTGCAAAAACAGGGATGCCAAGTCTTTTTGCCTCTCTTACCGCGATACGTTCCTTGCACACGTCAACCACGAAGAGTGCAGAAGGAAGACGGGTCAGATCAACGATGCTTCCAAGGTTCTTTTCCAGTTTGGCTCTCTGGCGTGTCACCTGCAGTCTCTCACGCTTTGACAGGTTGGTGAATGTTCCGTCCGTAGCCATCTTGTCGATGTTTCCCATCTTCTTCACTGCCTTGCGGATAGTGGGGAAGTTGGTAAGCATACCGCCCGGCCAGCGTTCGGTAACGTAAGGCATGTTAACCTTTTTCACTTTTTCGGAGACTATTTCCTTAGCCTGTTTCTTTGTAGCAACAAAGAGAATCTTTTTGCCCGATCTGGCAATCTGTTTCATGGCTGCAGCAGCCTCATCAATTTTTACAACTGTCTTCTCAAGGTCTATAATGTGAATACCGTTTCGCTCCATGAAAATATAGGGAGCCATCGCGGGATTCCATTTTCTCTTGAGATGTCCGAAGTGACAACCTGCGTCAAGCAGTTCCTGGAAATTTGTTCTTGGCATTTTCTTGTTTTTAAAGTTTACATTCTGTTTGATCAATCACAGGGTAGCCCCGGTTCGCGGGAGTCTCTGCAATTTAGATACTAAACCTGCATCTATGTTGATTGATAAGATCAATTCCTATCGCTTGCTGAACTGGAATCTCTTGCGTGCTTTCGGCTGGCCCGGTTTCTTCCTTTCAACCTCGCGTGGATCGCGGGTGACGAATCCGTTTGCCTTGAGGACCGATTTGCTTTCAGCATCAACCTTTATAAGAGCCCTGGTGATTCCGAGCCTGAGAGCTTCAGCCTGGCCCTTCACTCCGCCTCCGTCGAGATTGACGTTGATATCATATTTATCGATTGCGTTGAGGGCAACGAGCGGCTGTGTAACCACATACTGCAATGTCTCAGCGCCAAAGTATTCCTTATAATCCCTGTCGTTTACCGTTATTTTTCCCTTGCCATCACTTAATATTACTCTGGCAACGGCTGCTTTCCTTCTTCCAAGTGCATTAATTGGCTCCATATTCGTTCCTTAGTGTATTATAATTCTAATTTTCTGGGCTTCTGTGCTTCATGAGGATGTGACGGGCCTGCATATACATGCAAGTTCTTGTATAAAGCGCTTCCAAGCCTGTTTTTCGGGAGCATTCCTTTAACTGCCTCTTCGACAAGGCTTATCGGTTTTTTCCTGAGCAAATCCTTTGCTTTAGTGATCCTCTGTCCTCCCGGATATCCTGTATGGCGGATATATTCCTTATTTTCCATTTTGGTCCCGGAAAGGGTTACTTTTTCAGCATTGATGACCACGACATTATCACCGCAATCAACATGAGGCGTAAAATTTGTCTTGTGCTTCCCTCTGAGAGTCGAAGCAATCACGGTTGCCAGACGTCCGAGAGTAGCTCCTTCAGCGTCGACGATAACCCACTCCTTGTTAACGGTCTCTTTGTTCGCTGAAATAGTTTTGTAACTTAAGGTGTTCACTTCTAATCTGTTTTATAATTGAATCACTTGAATATAATGCAAAAACCCCTTTTTTGGGATTGCAAAAATACGACATATTTCCTAAAAAAAAGAATAATGAACAGAATTTTTGCGTACTGCCCTGACAACGCTATTTTTGCGTATGTCTTTACCGAACAGGAAAAACGTGAACTTGTCCGGATCCGGGGTGCTGAAACTTGGACGGGACTTTTACACAGCCGATGTGCTGGAGGTTGCTCCGGCGCTGCTGGGCAAGACTCTGGTAATTAAGCAACCTGACAGTGTTGTGAAAAGATTTACAATAACCGAAACCGAGGCATACAGCGGGTCAGGCGACAAGGCCTGCCATGCCTCAAAAGGCAGGACTCCCAGGACAGAAGTCATGTTCCGTGAGGGGGGCAGGCTTTATGTATATTTTGTTTACGGGATGTACTGGATGCTTAATATTGTAACCGGAAAGGAAAATGATCCTCAGGCTGTACTTATCAGGGGATTGGAAAACTGTACAGGGCCGGGAAGGGTTGCAAGGCTTCTGGGCATCGACAGGTCGTTTTACGGAGAGGATCTTTCGGCTTCTGAAAGGATATGGATAGAGGATCATGGGCTGAAGCCGGCTTTCATCACAGGTCCGAGGATCGGGATTGACTATGCCGGCGACTACTGGAAAAATATTCCGTGGAGATTTTTTACATCAGATACCGGGATCAGGGTCTGAATTTAACTGCTGTTTCAGTGCCTTTTTACTGAAGCAAGTTTTATAAGCTCATCTATCCTCAGGTGAAGGGTAAGGGCATTGTCAAACCTCTTCAGGTCAGTGTCGTACCAGCCGTCGAAACCAAGAAAGAACTCCAGCAGATTGTAATATGGTATCCTGACATTCAGTGAACCCGTTATGAGGTTCCTCGGTGAAACCACTACGTTGTCGAGGTGGTCTGACACCGAGCCGAAAATGAAATTGCCCTCGGGAGCGTAATAGTTTTCCGAGTTCCAGTAACCTGCTCTTAATTCTGTGTGACGGAAAGAACAGAACATAAGCGCCCACAGAGCGCGGCCGTCATTAATCCCCGAAGCGGCATTGTCCCTCATGGAACTTCCGTAGAAAGCAAGCCCTTCCAGTCCTGCAGTAACCTTCCTTCCGGCGCCGGCATCTGTCATCACTTTTACTCCGGCTGCCAGATTCATGAATGTCTCAACAGGTTCCGGATAATCGCTTATCTGTCCGCCGTAGTGTCTGAAAAGTATCTGTACAGGCAATTCGAACCTTATCCGGGATGATTCATCAGTCGGGGTGTACCTGAACGATTCGCCTGCGGTGAATATCTCTCTTTCGTTGTCGCCCCTGAAGATATAATTCTCCCAGCTGACCCAGGTGTCGCTGAAAATTCTATTCCCCTCCGTCAGGAACTGCAATCCGTCCTCAGAAAAGGCTTTATAGGTTTTTTCAATGCTGAAATGAGGGTCGAACATCCTGTGGGTGTCGGCCCCTGGCAGCGATCCTAACGTGAACCTTGTGTTTTCGGATAAGAACCATGTTGTCGAGAACAGCGGTTTTGCCTCAGAAAATCCGCTGGTCCCGGGATAGCGGAGAAGGTGAGCGCCGAGCCGCAGTTCAGTTTTCTGTGCCGGGCGGTAAACAAGTTCGGGCTGAATGAACCAGCCGATAAGGGTATAGCCTTCGGTTACAGGATTTGAATACTCATTGTTGCGAACGAAGCTGATGTTTCTGAAATTCAGGTAAAGATCACCTTCAGTAACCGTTTTGCCGTTGTATTCCTGAGCCGGGCAGTCAAAGGCGGCAAGCCCCAGTATGAATGCAATTATCCCTTTATAGTTCATAGGATGTGGATATGAAGGCAAATGTAACAAAATAAGTTTCAAGTTAAAAAGTAGTTAAATAGACCCGGTGTTATGCTCAAGTGATATTTTTTTGCGTTCTTTGTTCCGGTAAAGAAAAAGCATCGTTATGGATTCTATATGGGGCAATTTCCGCCGGCTTGACAAAATTACCGGCTGGGTCCTTTTCGTCATTTCAACGGCCGTATACCTGCTGACACTGGAGCCCACGGTAAGCTTCTGGGATTGCGGCGAATTCATCCTTTCATCGTTCAGGCTCCAGGTCGGGCACCCTCCGGGAGCTCCCCTGTTCCTTATGATTGGCCGCATTGCCACCCTTTTTGCCATGGGTGATACATCGAAGGTGCCTTTAATGATGAATGCCCTTTCGGCCATCAGCAGCGGTTTTGCAATTATGTTCCTGTACTGGACGATCACTCATCTGGTAAGAAAAGTATACGGATGGACCAACGAAGCAGCTTCGGGACACATTGCTGCAATCATCGGCAGCGGCATAACAGGAGCTCTTGCCTATACCTTCTCTGACACCTTCTGGTTCTCTGCCGTTGAAGGTGAGCTTTATGCTTTATCGTCGCTGGTTACCGGACTGGTATTCTGGGGAATGCTGAAATGGGAAGAGGAGGCGGACGAACCATGGTCGGGCAGGTGGATCATACTGATTGCCTACATTATGGGTCTGGGCCTGGGAATTCACAGGCTGAATCTTCTTGTCATCCCTGTTCTGTTCTTTATCTGGTATTTCCGCAAATACGAAGTAACAACCGCCGGGATATTAAAAACCCTTCTGCTCGCTGTTGTGACACTTTACCTCATGGTATTCGTTATCATTCCGGGCGTACCCAGGGTTGCCGGCTGGTTCGAGTTGTTATTCGTGAATGTCATCGGACTGCCATACAACACCGGCCTTCTGATTTTCCTTGTCATTCTTGGCGCCGCCTTGGTTGCCGGAATAAGATATTCCAGAAGAACAGGACGAGTGGTTCTCAATTACGTGATGACCATTTTAACCGTTGTGATGATAGGATATTCTTCCTATGCCATGATTATGATCAGGTCGTCGGCGAAGCCTCCAATGAATCAGAACAATCCTTCTGACATCTTTTCCCTTTCGTATTACATTAACATGGAGCAGTATGGAACATCGCCCAAGCTATATGGGAATTATTACAGCGCTCCGATTGTGGATGTGAAGAGGACGATAGCCGGATACAACAAGGTTGACGGGAAGTATCAGCCTTATTACCGGCCCGAATACGAATACAGGAAAGAATTCATGACAATATTCCCCAGGATGTACAGTTCCGAGCCCGATCATGAAGCCGCCTACAAATACTGGGGCAGGATCACCGGCCGCAGGTACACTGTTTCTTCCGGATCCGACAAGGAAGTCATCATCTGCCCGACTTTCGGCGAGAATCTAAGATATTTCTTCAGGTATCAGGCAGGCTACATGTATCTGAGATATTTCATGTGGAATTTTGCCGGCAGGCAGAATGACAGTCAGGGTAACGGCAATCCCCTTCACGGGAACTGGATAAGCGGTATTAAGTTCATCGATGAGGCAAGGCTGGGCGATCTTGACAATGTCCCATCCGATCTGAAAAATAATGAAGGCAGGAACACATATTTCTTCCTTCCGCTGATCCTTGGAATAGCCGGCGCTGTATGGCAGTACAGGAAGGAAAGGAAAGGATTCTGGCTTGTTCTGGCATTTTTCATAATGACAGGACTGGCTATTATCTTCTATCTGAACCAGTATCCCAATCAGCCCAGGGAGCGTGACTATGCCTATGCAGGATCTTTTTATGCTTTCTCGATCTGGATCGGACTGGGATTCATGTTTGTGTTCGAATATCTGAGCAAGCTGGCCGGCAGGCGCCTTTCAGCAATAATCACATTCATAGTTCTGTTCTGTTCGGTACCCCTTCTGATGGCTGTTCAGAACTGGGACGACCACAACCGTTCGGGCCGTTACACCGCCCGCGACATTGGTGCCAACTATCTTCTGTCGTGCGCACCCAACAGTATTCTCTTTACATACGGCGACAACGACTCCTTCCCTGTTTGGTATGTCCAGGATGTAGAGCAGGTGCGGCCTGATGTACGTGTTGCCAACCTGAGCTATTTCCAGGCCGGATGGTATATCGACATGATGCGGCAGAAATCTTTTGAGTCTGCCCCGATTCCGATGACACTTTCCCGCGAAAAATATCTTGACGGGGTGAGGGATCAGCTTGCCGTAAGCGACAGGATCGACAAGCCTGTTGATCTTGAGCAGGCAGTGGCGTTTGCAGGTCAGGAGGACAGGAAGTACAAGATAGACATCAGCGGCAGGGGCGACTATATGAATTATCTGCCGGCGAAAAAGTTTGCCATACCGGTTGATTCTGCAAAGGTTGTTTCAAACGGCACTGTCAAGGATTATTTTGCGGACAGGATAGTGTCGCCCATGATATGGGAGTACACTGATGATTACGCCTTCAAGGGCGACCTTGCCATGATGGATCTTATTGCCACGTCAAAATGGGAGAGGCCTATCTACATCTCCACCACTGTTCCTTCGAGCCAGTACAAGGGTCTCGACAGGTATTTCGTTCAGGAGGGGATCACTTACAGGATTGTTCCAATCACAACCGACAAGTCAGAAGAAGGTGAATTCGGCATGATCGACCCCCAGGTTATGTACGGCAACATGATGAACCTTTACAAATGGGGCAATGCCGACGATCCTTCGGTTTATCTCGACGAGACCAACAAACGGATGTTCAGCAATTACAGGCGTATATTCGGGAACCTCGGAAAGGCCCTGCTGGCTGCCGGAGATACCACCAGGGCAATAGAGGCCGTCAGGCGAGGTCTCGAAATTGTTCCGGCAGAGAAGCTTCCCTTCGATTATTTTACTATATCCATAGCCGAGGTGTTTTTCAGGGCTGGCAAGACTGAAGAAGGGAACAGGATCATAGAAGATGTATTGAGGTATGCAAAGGAATACCTCGACTATGCAGTGGCGGCGGATCCTTCGAAACAATTCGGAATGGATTATCCGACAGGTATCAACATGCAGGCACTGCTCGATATAAACAACATGGCCATCGATCTGAAGATGGAGGAGCTAGAGAATTCGATAACATCAGATATCAACAGGTATTATAGTGTATTGTATTCGGGAAGATAACATCCGATGAGGCTCTTCAGACCTTTGTTTTTACTCAGGCTGTTTCTGCCCGGAGCAATCTTCCGGATCAGGACGGATGAAAAGCTGTTATGTCTGACCTTTGACGACGGTCCCGATCCGGAAACCACGCCGGCTATACTTGATATTCTTGCCGCGCATAACGTTAAAGCCATCTTCTTCTGCCGCGGAAGCGCCGCTGAAATCAATCACGGGCTTGTAACCAGGATAAAATCAGAAGGTCACTTAGCGGGCAACCACGGGTATCGCCACCTCGACGGCTGGAAGACCAATACTCAGGTTTATCTCAGAAATTTTGCCGCAGCAGTCCCTTTCACATCAGGTACACTTCTTCGCCCGCCCCGGGGAAGGATCAGGCCGCGTCAGTACAGAGAGCTGTCGGGCAGTTACAGGATAGTATTCTGGGATCTCATGCCGTATGATTTTGACAACAGGCTTGACGGAGCCAGGGTGCTTGAGATCATGAAGAGAAAGATAAAACCCGGATCGGTTATAGTCTTGCACGACACGGCATCATCCTCCGTTCTCTCCTTCCTCGATGAGTTCATCAGGTTTGCCCTGTCAGAAGGGTATAAATTCACCACCGGTCTGTTTTCAGACAATTAGATACCGGTCTGATTTTATTTATTGTGACGAAATGCTACTTTTGAACAGCCTATAATTATTGTCAGATGAACGTACTAATTCTGGGATCAGGGGGCAGGGAACATGCCATTGCCTGGAAGCTTGCCCAAAGCAGTAAAGTCAGCAGGATTTTCATTGCGCCGGGTAATGCCGGCACTCATGCGATCGGGACAAATCTCAGGATTGATCCGGAGGATTTTGATGCCGTGAAAACAGCCGTCATCGCGCATGAGATAGGGATGGTGGTGGTTGGCCCTGAGGCCCCGCTCGTCGCAGGTATCCATGACTATTTCCTTCACGACGAATGCCTGCTTGATGTCCCTGTGATCGGTCCGGTGAAATCGGCGGCACGCCTTGAGGGAAGCAAGGACTTCGCGAAAGCTTTTCTTGTCAGGCACCTGATTCCCACAGCAGTTTACAAGACTTTCGACAGGACAAATGCCGGTGATGCAGGGAATTTTCTTAAAACTCTGAATCCGCCGTATGTAATTAAGGCTGACGGACTTGCCGCCGGAAAGGGAGTGATTATTTGCAGCAGTTTCGATGAAGCCATCGCCGAAGTGGATGCCGTGATAAGCGGAAAATTCGGTGATGCAGGCGAAAAGGTAGTAATTGAGCAGTTTTTGAAGGGGATTGAACTATCTGCATTTATTGTTACCGATGGCCGGTCGTGGAAGCTTCTTCCCGAAGCAAAGGATTACAAGAGAGTGGGAGAGGGAGATACGGGGTTGAACACCGGAGGCATGGGTGCAGTGTCGCCTGTTCCATTTGCAGGCAAGGATTTTATGGAGAAGGTAAAAAACAGGATCATCATTCCGACGGTCAGAGGTCTGAGGGAGGAAGGCATTGATTACAAGGGATTTATTTTCTTCGGACTTATGAATGTCGACGGCGAGCCTTACGTGATCGAATACAATGCACGGCTGGGCGATCCGGAAGCAGAAGTTGTGATACCGAGAATCAAATCGGACCTCTTTGAACTTTTTGAAGGCGTGGCAAAGGGTGATCTCGACAGGAGGCCGCTGGAAATCGATGACAACTATGTGTCGACTGTAATGCTTGCATCGGGCGGGTACCCGGGACCTTATGAAAAAGGATTTGAGATAACCGGGCTTGAGGGCAGGGACGACTGCATGATATTCCATTCGGGGACCAGGATGCTTGAGGGCAGAGTGCTTACTTCGGGAGGGCGGGTAGTCGCAGTCAGCTGTCGCGGCGGATCGATGAAGGAAGCCCTGGAAGCTTCTTACAGGAACGCCGGATCAATTTCCTTCGGGAACATGTACTACAGAAAAGATATCGGATTTGACCTCTGACATTATATGCTTCTAAGAAAATTCAGGCAGACAGGGCCCGATGTACTGATGCTTATCGTGGTCGTTTTTTTCCTGACGTGGCTCGGGGCATTTTTACATCCAAGGCTTCCCTCCGCTTTGGGATATGATGAAATGCCAATGCCTCTTTTCAGGATATTGTTGTCGGTGACTGATTTCAGCCCCTTTTTCAGTGTCCTTGCCGCATTCCTGCTAGCCCTGCTTATCTCCTACCTGCTTGTAAATTTTAATACCAGCGCCTTTTTTATAAGTGAGCGAACTTTTCTCCCCGCGATCGTTTATGCACTGCTTACGGCTGTTTTTCCTGAATTTCAGGTGCTCAATCCGGTTCTTCCGGCTGCAGTTTTCTTTATACTTGGTATAAGGCGTATTGTTGAGTCGTACAAGGTTTATGGTACGGCGTTCTCTTTTTTCGATGCAGGAATACTTATCGGCACCGGGAGCCTCTTCTTTGCGCCGCTGATCTGGATGGGAATCCTCCTTCTGGCAGGTATCGTCATTCTCAGGACGGTCAATATGAAGGAAATTATCATTTCGATTCTCGGAATTGCCACCCCGTTGTTCATCGTGTATGGTATTTTGTATGTATCAGGAGAGGACATGGCGGAACAGCTTTCAGCCGTTTCGTGGAATCTCTTTGAGAAAGAGCTCAGTTTTCCTGTGGCCGGGGTGAAACTGGCTTTTATTATTTTAGCCGCTGTAATGATACTTATTGCTGTCGCGCAGCTTGTGCCGGCGCTCAACATGAAGAAGATCAAATCGAGGAAAACCTTAATTCTGCTTTTCTGGGCTTTTTTTATTGCTTTGGGTATCTCGATATTTTCAGCGTCTGTATCAGGTGAGATGCAGTGGTTGTTGATTATACCCCCCTGTTATTTTCTTACGCACTATTTCGTTTTTTCACGGGCTAAGAGGATCCCCGGGATAATAATGACTTTATTGTTTCTGCTTGCCGCTGCCGCCCAGGCGGAATATTATTTTCTATAGGCGCTAGTGGATCATCGACACAATAACCACTCCCGACCCTGAGTGCCCTTCGGTGAAGTCAAACCATACCTGGTAGACTTCGCTTTTATTGCATATAAGATCGATGTAGGCATAAACGGATCCGGAGTTGATGTCGACGGATGACGCGATATTATTGTTGTCTTTGTCTTTTACGGTTAGTATCAGCTGGCCTTTTGAGTTATCCGAAGTGCACAGGGTGAACCTGTATTTTGTATTCTTCCACAGTGACAAATTGGCTTTGTACCGGAAGGCAGTCCCCGCTGCTCCTTCTCCTAGCTGGATCCTGAAATCCTTCAGATATTTGGCATTCGGTCCGGTGCTTTGCAGGCATTTGCTCACAAGCGGATCATTTGGAGCCTGCGAGGAGAGAATCGCAAACGCAGGCAATAGCAGCAGTAATCCAAGAAAGAGTCGTTTCATACTAGTTATTTGATAATCAGCTGATTTCTAATTTTTTCAGTAACATCGATAATGGCTTCAAGTTGCTCCTCGGTCATTTCGACTTTGCTGGTCTCGGTCTGAGTCACCACCAGTCCTCCATCCTTTTCAGAGCTGACAGGTTTGCCCTGGGTATAACTGATCTCCACGTCGTCGTATTTTGAGGAGATTTCTTTCAGCTGGGAGCACAACCCGGTAAACTGACGGTCGAGGCTGCAATATAGTTCAGCCATATTCATCAGCTCAATCAGGAAATGCTTCTGTTCACCGATACGGTCTCTCAGCAGATGATCGGGATGATTCCTTATTACCTGTGTTGCAAGGTACTGGGCCTCGATCCAGGCTCCGATGATTATCAGGGCCGACAACTGGCCACGGTTGTTTTCAGTAAGATAACTGTCGATCTGGTTGTATGAGTCGATCGACAGGAACAGAAGTGAATCGAGGTTTGATTTGCTCAGAGAAAGCCTTTTTATGGTTTCAAAGTCGAAATACTGCCCAACGTTCAGACCTTCGGCAAGCTTCCTGATCGATGAAAGGACCTCAATTGAATTACCTGTCTTTTCATAGATGTTAAGGTAGCCAAGGTCGGCGCCCAGAATACCCATTGCAAGCGCCTTGTCGAATGTTGAAGCCTGATCGGTCGCTTTCAGCGATGAAGCGAGATATCCCTGAGAAAAAGGCACCCCCTGAACTTGCAGGAGATTAGCTATCTCGATGGGCGACGAGAAATTCATTGAGATATCTGAGGTGAAATCATCCTCCGGCACTATTGCTTCATACATTGTTTCAGAACCTGCCAGCTTGAATTCATCAGATTTTTTCGTGTTGTTCCGGCATGCAGACAGCACCAGGGCAGACACGAGGACCAGAAAAAATGCTCTTCCTTTCATTAAGGATAATCTATTGGGTTATTACAAAAATATAAAAAAACACATTTGCCAGGCATATCAGTCCGTTTTTCGGGTCCTGTATCTGGCAATAAATTTAACTGTCACCGATAAAAGGTCAAAATATAATATCAGATATAACAGCAATGAGCCTAAAAACAGTACGGATATATTAAAAGCGTAAGTGTCAACTCTTTTGCCTGATATATTCTTTGATGGAGCGAAGAAATGGGTTCTGAAATTCAGCAGCCCTCTTCCGGCCGGGTCGAGATAAACCGGGTCAGTGTTTTGGATGAGAGAGTTTTTGAAGGTTATTATTTTGTCGGGATCATAGTACCTTGTTACAATTTCCTCAAGCTTATAATTGTAATAATTCTTCTCCAGCATCTTCAGCTTGTCCTTGTTGAGGTTAACAAAATCATCCTTTATCCTTTCGGCTTCATTAACCTGATTGTTGAAGAAGAGGGTAAGTTCACTCAGGTATTCCGACAGGGAGCCGGAGACAGCCCGGTTGAATTTCCCGGGATAAAGCCCGTTAATCTGACTGAAAGCACCTGCCCCTGTCGTAGCTGCAATCTTACCGAGTTCATTCCGTATCAAAGCCAGGTCATCTTCCGCACTCTTTTTCTTTTCGGGTAAATCGTACTCCTCCGCCAAACCCTCAAGTATTGCTGATAGTTGAGGAATACGGTGAACCGTGTTAAAGTCGGCCTGACTTATTTTCTTCTGAAGGGAGTAATATGTATCACCCCTGGCGGTATAGACGAGCGAACTGTATCTGTTGTCCTTGAACTGGCTTACCATCAGGGCTTCGTAGGTCCAGCGGGTAGGCATGAATTCGGCAATCAGCGGCACCTTGTCGGGCCGGGTGATGGTGCGGTTCAGTTTGTCGAAGGAGAACATCGCGCCGCTGAGCACCATCATCGGGATAAGCAGGAGGGGGATAACGATATAGATTGTGATTACCGAGTTGAATGATGCCGAAATGATGAGTCCGATCATATTTGCAGTGAAGGCTGAGGCGAACAGGGCAAGCCAGTAGGTCATTGACATGCCCTTTATTCCCAGAATAGGATTTGCCACCGCCACAAAAAGAAGCGACTGAATGGCCGAGATACCCATCAGAATTGTGACTTTCGAAAGAAGGTAGCTGTTCCTGCTAAGGTTAAGGAACCTTTCTCTCCTCAGGATGTTGCGGTCACGGAAGATCTCCTCGGCGCTGATAGTGAGTCCGAGGAATACAGCGACTATGATGCTCATAAAGATAAAGACAGGAATGTTCTCATTTCCTGAAAAGTAATACGCATCTGAATCAGGATCAGGGATGTATCTTATGATGAAGGCAAGCATAAAGGCAAGAACAGGAGCTTCCAGCAGAGTAAGCGCGACATACTGGATATTCGATATTTTGCTTTTGAGGTCGCGTGCCATATAGAGGAAGTATTGCCTCAGCAGGCCCGGTTTGGTGAGGTTCTTCCGGGGTGCTTCGGAAACTTCTCTGACAGGATCGGGAGTGTAAAGGATCTTGAATCTGTCGGCCCATTGTTTGGGTTTTACTTTTCGCTTCTCGGTGTAATTACCAAACTCATCCACAACCTGCGCCTCTATTATCTTGAATATGGTTTCCGGGTTAACACTCCCGCACGAGGGGCACTCGCCCTGAGAGGCATTTATCTGATAATCGAGGGTTTTAAAATGGATCACCGATTCAACAGGGTTGCCGAAATAGACAAGGTATCCTCCCTTATCGAGTATTGCCACCTTGTCGAACATCTTGAAGATATCCGAGGAGGGCTGATGAATGACTGTGAAGATGAGCTTTCCCTTAAGGGTCAGTTCCCTAAGGAGATCCATGATGTTCTCCGAATCCTTTGATGAGAGTCCTGATGTGGGTTCATCGAGGAACAGCACCGAAGGTTCGCGGATAAGTTCCAGTGCAATATTCAGTCTCTTGCGCTGACCGCCTGAAATTACTTTGTTAAGGGGACTTCCCACCTTCAGATCCCTTTTGTCTGACAATCCGAGCAAACCGAGAGTTTTTTCCACGGTTTTGATTATCAGGTCCTCTGACATTCCGCCGAAGCACTGGCAGGCAGCGTAGTAGAGGTTTTCAAACACCGTAAGTTCCTCTATCAGAAGGTCATCCTGAGGAACCAGCCCCATCACCCCCTCCAGTTTCTCCTTGTCTTTCACTATATCAAGGCCGTTCAGAGTTACAGTTCCCGACGAAGGTTCCAGAATTCCCGACATCAGGTTAAGCAGGGTTGTTTTTCCCGACCCGCTTGCCCCCATAATACCTACAAGGTTACCCTGTTCGGCAGACAGGGATACATTCACAAGGGTACGGTGCTTGTTGTCGGGTCTGTAGCTTACCTTGGTAACATTGAGGGAGATTTTCTGGGTGATTGTTTCCGAAAGGAATTTTGAACTGACGTCACTGTAGTAAAATGCCGGTCTGTTGAGCAGGCGCAACGAACTGCCCTTTGGAAATGAATGGATTGACTGCGAACCGACCGGAACCCCGTTCAGAAGCAGTTGTTCATTCGAGAAATACCTTGTGAAATAGAGATCGACGCTGGGAATCCTGAGAAACAATAATGTGGTATTGGAGTACCCTTCATGCATCTTGTTGCACAGTTCGCAAACCGTTGAGCCCGGCCGAAGGACAAGTATGTGTGGATCCTTGATAAGTTCCGGTTCAGGGCTGAGGACAAACTTCTCGATCGATTTTTTTTCATCGGGTAAGGTGTTAAACACTTCGGCAACGGCAGAGATTACTTTCTGCCTGCATGGAGTGAATCTCCTGCTCGAATTGACAAGCTCGTACAGGCGGATCAGCACTATTGTCTTCTGCCCTCTGTTGAGTGTCCGGTTAATCTGTCTGCAGATGTTGAGGATATTTGCCGAATCCTGAACTGACGGGATATCCTTTCCCGGGATCTCTTCCCCGGTATTTGAAGGCCCGATGTATTCGTCGAACATGAGCAGGTATTTGATCATGAGGTTTGAGCTCAGCTGTTTTTCGAGAAAACCTGCGACATATTCCCGCTCCTTTTCCAGAACTCCGCCGTCCTGCCTTACGACAAGGGCAAACAACTCCATTAATGCCTTAAGGATTTCCTCGCTCATCTTTCAGTAATGTACACTTACCTCTCCTTTGCCTGTCTGACAAACTTCTTCTGAATCCAGCCAGGAACTATTGAAGCACCAATTATCAGGTAAGGATAATAACTTACAATCCTCCAAATTATTGCGATTGCAAGAGCAAGGCTTCCTACAATTTCGGGGTCTGCCTGGATTGCGTCGGAAATGAATCTTCCGAGTATCAGTTCGGCAAATCCGCTTCCCCCTGGTGTGGGGCTGATTATCATCATGATCCATGTCACCAGCTGGCGGGCGAAAATGAGAAGATGATCCTTCACTGCAAAGAAACCGAGCAGTATGGCATTGACCACCCAATACCTTGAGGTCCACGACAGAAAAGTGGCGGTAAATGCCTTGATCCAGAAGGAAACAGGTTTCTTTTTAAGCTCCCGTGAGCTTTCGACAATGTCGTCCCCGGCCTTTACCGCTGAATCGTGCCATCTTTTAAGCAGGGGAAGCCTGAAGAACCAGATGATAACGCTTCTTATTTTGACGGGATTGATGAACAGGCCGTATCCAACCAGCAGAACCCATGCAAGTATTACCACATAACCTGCTATAGCCACTATTACAAGGTTGTTGAGCAGGGAAATGCCTGTTCCCTGAAGTGATGTGGTGAAAAGGACATCGCTGCCCACAATCAACAGGATAAGTGGGAACATGATCACGAAATAGAGCTCATCCAGGAATGAGGTGGCAAGGACTATCGATGTACTTCTTCCGACAGATATACCTTCCTTGTGAATGAAGACTACTGCCACTGCCGTGCCCCCCACTGTCGAAGGAGTAATGGCCGAAGTGAATTCCCAAAGCATTATAACCCTGAATGCCTGCCTCCAAGTAAGATCTTTCTCCGATAGTATTCTGATGCGGATCATATAGCCGAGATCCCTTCCAACCATGCATAACCAGGCAACAAAAAGCCAGAATACCGACTTCCATGTAAACCTGATCTGACTCATTGCATCGGAGTCTATCTCCTTTACTATCAGCCATAATACAACTCCAAGCCCGATCAGGACAGGCAGAGCGATTTTTCCCGGCTTCAAGCCACTTACAAGTTTGTAGTGCCGGTCGTGGGACATTCGCTCTTTTTTTTAATTCGGCCAAAGTTCAGATAATTTTGCCTAAAATCAATACTTTAAAACACCTGTTTCCCGTTCAGCCACGTTTATTAACCTTTCCGCAGCAGGATCAGCCTGCTCCGCACCTTATATTTTTTTCGCGCGCGATTATGGTTTTCCTTTGAACCGGATTAATTATTAAACCATAAAAAACCAAAGCGATGAAAACGAGATTATTTTCCATTTTAGCCGGAACACTTATCCTCTGGGGGGCTCTGATGCCTTATACAGGGTTCAGCCAGGATGACAAGGCTTTCATAGACAGGTACCTTAGCTCCCTCCCGAAGGTGAACACTGCTTCTATACAGCGGAAATACCGCATGACCACCGTTCATATCAACCGTGACCTCCATGGAGCTTTCCAGAGCAAATCGAGGGTGACAGGTGATTATACCAGGGGGTTTTCTGACGGTCATATGACCTGGAACAATGTTTACATCGCCCATTCGGGCAGCCTGAACGATCCTTTTCCTGCAGGAACAAAGCAGGAATATATTGAAGATTTCAGCTACAGTCCTTCGGACAACATGCTCTCGACCGAAGCTTTTAAGAACTTCCCCACCAACCCTGACAATGTGCTTGCGAGAAACCTGATATGGGATATGATGTCCTTTGAAACCTACGCCTGGATGTACTGGGATTCACTTGAACTCAACGTGCCATATGTTATCAGGCAGACAGACGGTGAATTCAGCATGGCGGAGATCGGAACCTACAATCATAACGTAATTAGCATCTGCTGGAAGGGAATTACAGCAATTGAAGGAAAGCTGTGTGCGGTTATCGATTTCACAGCCATTGACAATCTCATTGAGCTCAATATGGAAATGATTAAAGCAAAAGGCACCGAACAGTACTGGGGAACAGCCTGGGTATCGCTTGAAACCAGGAACATTGAGAAAGCGGTTATGTACGGAGGAGTTATGCTCGACAGCGAGATCAAGGGGATGCCGGAGAACTATCTTGTAAAGACAGTCAGGGAACTGTGGGTGGAACCTTTAAATTAATCTGAACTCCCAAAATATCTTGTGGATATATCTTAAATTTGATAAAATGAAAAAGCTGACTCTGAATAATTTCATCGACCAGAAAAAACCGCTGTCTCACATCATGTACGCAGTGATCTCGGTCTTGTCGGTCGCTTTTACACTGCTGAGGAACAAACATTTACTGCCCTTTTCAGAGATCTTCCTGATTTTCCTTGTAGGCTTTTTGCAGCTTGAAGTCTTCATTTTTGCCGCAAGGATGATTTTTGCAGGAAAGGAATACCAGCCTTCAACATCAAGTAAGGATTTCATGCGTACAATTCTTGTAAGGTTCCTTGTATTTATCACCCTGTGCTTCGTCGCCGCGCTGGTGCTTATACTGCTCTGCTGGATTGCACTGGGATATCTCAGGGGCCAGGGCCCGGATGTTGCAGTCACATCGTTTTTTGAATACGAATTCAGCGGCTGGTTCAGGGCTACTCTGGGGGGATTGTCGATAGGCGCTTTGATCTTCATTGTCATTCAATGGCAGGATGCCCTGAAAAGGGAGCAGAAGCTGAGGGAGGAGAACCTTGTGTTTCAGAATGAAACGCTCAGGAGCCAGGTGAACCCGCATTTCCTGTTCAACAGCCTCAATACCGTGTCGTCGCTGATCCAGACCGATCCGGCCAGGGCTGATCAGTTTGTGGTTAACCTGGCATCGGTGTACAGGTATATTCTTGAAAACGGAAAGAAGGAAATGGTGCCCATACAGGCGGAACTTGAACTGACAAACAGGTATTTCGACCTTCACCGGGTGAGGGATGAGGAAAAGATCACCCTGAACGTCGATTATACGGGAGCCGACAGTTTTCAGATCCTGCCTGTTTCCCTTCTCATACTGCTCGAAAATGCCATCAAGCATAATTCCGCAACACGCGAAAAACCACTTAACATCTCGGTTTTCTTTGAAGGGCAGAATCTGGTGGTAAGGAATAACCTTCAGAGGAAATCAAGCCAGGTGAAATCGACAGGAATTGGGCTTAAGAATCTTGGTGAAAGGATAAGTCTTATTTCAGGAAAGCAGCTTGTTATCGAGGAAACGAATGAATATTTCACAGTTAAAATGCCATTGCTTAAATGAAAGTCCTGATTGTTGAAGATGAAATGCCGGCAGCAGTCCGGCTAACAAAGATCCTTAAGAAAATTGATACTACAATCAGGGTCACCGGAGTTGCGGAGACTGTGGAGGAAGCCATAAACAGGCTCCAGGACAGTCCGGGACCCGATCTTGTGCTGATGGATATTCAGCTTGGCGACGGTCTTTGTTTCGAGATATTCGAGACTATCAGCGTGGAAGTGCCGGTAATTTTCACCACTGCCTACGACGAATACACACTCAGGGCTTTCAAGGTCAATAGTATTGATTACCTTCTCAAGCCAGTGGATGAACAGGCGCTCGCTTCTGCCATTGAAAAATTCAGGAAGCTATATTACGACAGGAAAGATCCTTTCAGAAGAGATTTCCATGAACTTATTAATGAATTCAGGAACCGTTACAAATCCAGGTTCCTGATCAGGATCGGGGAAAAGTTCAAGTCGATAGTCACTTCCGGGATAAGCCATTTCCATATTAGTGAAAGGAGTGTTTTCCTTACTGATACGGGTGGCAGGGATTACGGGATCGATTATTCGCTGGAACAGCTTGAGGAGATGCTGGATCCCAGGAAATTCTTCAGAATAAACCGTGAGTGTATTGTGAATATCGATTCGGTGACTCTCATGTACAGCTATTCCTCGAGCAGGCTTCAGCTTACCATGAAAGGCCTTGAGGAAAGTGAACTTTTTGTGGTGAGCCGCGACAGGGTGGCAGAATTCAAGAAATGGGCTGACAGGTAAAAGCAGGAACTACTCGTTCTCCTCCCGTTTTTCCACAACAACCGTACAGTCGGTAACAAGGGCTGCTATTGCAGCAACAGCAGCAAAAACTGGTGCAAGTAGTATTCCCACTGCTCCTATCGTGAGCGGAAACTCAACGATGGTTTCTTCTTTTTCATTCTTAATGATGATCTTCCTCGCGTTTCCTTCCCTGATTATTTCCTTGATCTTCTCAAGCAGCTCCTCTCCTTTGACCTTGAAAAACTCTTCATTCGATTTTTTCTGTTCTGTCATTGTTTTACCGGGATAAAGTTAAAGGTTGTCTTCCGGTAGCTCGGATAATCGTCTGATCCTTTTGCCCGAAAGGCTATACCTCTTTTCAAAGATACTAAATTCCGGGATTCAGGGATGTCACATAAAAAGTCAAAATATTCCGGGTAAGAAGCTAAAGCAGGCTGCAGCACCCATGGCGGATTTCAAGTCTCCACGGGGATCCTGTCTTTCTGGTTTGTCACCGTAGGCTGTTAAGCTGGTGATCCTTTATAATCACAAACAAAAAACAGGCAGCCCTTTCGGTACGCTGTGTAAAGGACTGATTACTACCTCCAGATATAGGTCCCGGCTGCGCCGGGCGGCAGTGATATGGTTGCAAACCGTCCTTTGTACTGAATGGTGAACGAACCTGTTGAGAAGGTGTCGTTGACAACTATCATCACAATGCTTCCGTCGGGAGTTTTGAAAGCCACATTCGGCAGCACGGTGGTGTTTTCAATCAGTGCGGTACGGAAGGCTCCGGGACGTTGTTCATCCTCGTAAAGAGCAACGGTTTTGTCGCCCCTGTTAGTCGATGTTATCCTGACCGATCCAGGCCTGACGAACTTTGAAGCATGGGCAATGGTGTACCAGGCAATATTACGGGTGACAGTGTTTCCGTCGATGGTGATGCCTCCCTGGCACATTGAGCATCCCCCGTTATCGGTATGCGGATCATTCAGCGGATCGGCGGCAAGATTCCAGAGTATAACGTTTTTACTCCAGTTTCTGCAAGCTCCGATAATGAGCCTCTTCACCTGACCTGAGATGTCGATTGACGGGCTTCCCGGTCTTTCGACCACCATCTGTTCCGTGAAATAGATGTTCTTGTCGGGTCTTGCCATGTGGACCAGGCTTAATGCTTCCAGGTCGCCTGCATAATGGTGGAAGCCTGAGCCGTCAGCATATTTAGCCACTTCAGGATCACTCAGCAGGGCAAGGGGATAATCAGGCCGGTCGCAGTTGTGGTCGAACAGAACAATTTTTGTTTTCAGTCCGGCTTTTTCAAGCGCCGGACCGAGATGCTTCCCTATGAATTCGGCCTGTTCGTTTTCGAACCAGAACATGCTCGGTGTGTTCCGTGAATTAAGAGGTTCATTCTGGATGGTTATGGCATCAATAGTGATGCCCTGTTCCTTCATTGCCTGAATGTATTTCACGAAATAGAGGGCATAAGCCCCGTAACACTCTTTTTTGAGCTGTCCGCCTCTCACATTGTTGTTGGTCTTCATCCATGCAGGCGCCGACCAGGGAGAGCTCAATATCTTTATATCAGGATGGATGGTCAGGATCTCCTTCATAACCGGTATCACATCGTTCAGATCCTGTGCAAGGGTGAACTTCTTCAGTTCATAATCAGTCTCGCCCTCCTTCAGGTCGTTGTATGAAAAAACGAAGCTGTTAAGGTCCGATGCTCCAATTGTAAGTCGCAGGTAACTTACTCCTATATTGTCACCGTCAGTGGCAAACACCTCGCGAAGGATAAGTGAACGTTCAGCCGGATTCATTTTCATCAGCAGTTCGGCGCTGCCGCCTGTAAGGGCGAATCCGAAGCCGTCGATGGTCTGCATCGGCTGGTTTTCGTCGATCACAATTGCAGGTCCGCCCCGTCCGCTGTTCCTGTCGGAGAAGGCAATTGTTTCAGTCTGTTTCTCAAACAGAGCCGACCGGTCGGGGAGGGTTACCCACGATTCGATCTGTCTGGTTTGTGCGGGAAGGCTAGCCGTATGAAGGACCGCAATAGCGGAAATGACTGCAATAAAGGAGATTCTCGACATGGTCAGAAAGATAGGTTATGGAGTAAATGTACAAATAAAAGTTACAGGAAACCAAACCTTGGTGTGCGGAATGCGGCTTGCGGAATGCGGTTGACTGCCCAGAAGCCTTGAATGTATCACTGGTTTTTCCCTTTCACATTCTTTTTCTGATAGTCCTTCAGGATTTTCCCGAAAATCTTTTCTCTCTTCTTTCTTTCAGATACAGATGTTTCAAAGAAAGATTTCTCCCTTTGCATTTTACGGAAATTTTCGAGGAGGCCCGGCTCAAGTTCGCCTTTCTCAACTGCTTCAATAACCGCGCATCCGGATTTACTTTGGATGAATGGCAGATTGTGAGGTATCTTTCAAGCCGGTTGATGTTGAAATCCCTGTCAACGGCCTGGACCAGCAGGGCATAATCGATATTCGCAGCGATCACCTGAATCTCACCTGGCCGGCCGACCGCCTGCCGGGATATAACTGATGACCGGGGCAAAATTTTATGGATGACTGAAAAATCAGAATCATAGGTGGTCAGGGCAACCCAGTCGCCCACGGCGGGAAAGTCCTCACGGCCTGATGCTGAGTACCTCAGATTACCTGTAATCTCAGCTTCCGATTCGCCTCTTTCGGTTATGACAGTATATCTTTCCTTGTGTTCAGCAATCACCCGGCCGATCTCAAAGTCGGTGATGCCGCTTTCGGCCTTTAAACTTTCAATTCTGTTATTATATCCGAAATCCTTAAGAGTCATTTGAAGTGTTATTAAAAGCTGTCATCTGTCAGCTATCAGCTTTCAGCTATGCCCTGTGCCCTGCGCCCTGCGCCCTGCGCCCTGTGCCTTTGTGTACATATTATTCCCTTTTAAATTCAAACTGACCGCCGCCCTGTTTGAGTATCATTGTATGGTTTGCCGGATTGAATTCCATTAACAAATCTGCCTGGTCGAATTTGAACTTGTCTTTTCCCGCTGGTTCAAGCGGAAAGGAAGCTTGTCCCGAACCCTGCCCAATAAGGGTGTTGTTTTTCCTGGTTATTGTAATCTTGATAGGAATCTGTGCTGATGAATAAACGCCCAGGTAACTGTCAAGTTCTTCGGAACTAACAACGTCAAATGAGAATTCAGGAATGTAGTAAGGTCTGTTGAAAATGGCACTCAGGACCGCTATTGAAATGTTATTGGTGTTAAAGTTCGATCCGTTGCAAGTCATGGCGAAGGAAATGTTTCCGTCTGAAAAGTATGAGAACACCGAGCTGAACCCATCAATGCCTCCGGTATGGCCGTAACCGACTTTGTCGTAAAAGGGGATATTAAATATTCCCATTCCATACTGGCCTTTGACGGTTTTCATCTTTTCAAGGCTTTCATTGCTCAGAAGCTTTCCTCCGAATAATGCATCGCTGAATTTTACCAGGTCGCCAGGTGTGGAAACTATTCCTCCGGCGCCCATTGGAATGGAAATATCGGTTTCAGGTTCAAGCACCCATGTATCCAGGTATTTGTATGACTTGCAGTCTTTTTCTGAGGTGTTTATCTTTCCTCCAAGACTGGTATTTTTCAATCCGAGCGGTTGTACAATGTATTCCTTTAGTAATTCGGCATAGGGTTTTTTGAAGGTCTTTTCAAGGATGAAGGTAAGAAGGACATAGTTCGAGTTGCTGTATTCCGATTTGGTGTCAGGTTCAAAATCGATGCCTGCACGGGCAATAATTTCAATCATTTCTTTTTCAGTCTTGAATTGCGTATTCCAGGTCAGATAGGCTGAATCACTTGTGAAGCTGTGTATTCCGCTTCGATGGTAAAGCAGGTTTTCAATGGTTATTTTGCCGGCGTTTTTGATGGAGGGGAAGTACTTGCCAATGGTCTGGTCCAGGTCTAATTTATTCTTTTCCACGGCTTTCATAACCAGGACCGAGGTGAAGGTTTTTGATATTGAACCAATTCTGTATCTGGAATTTTCGTCTGCCTTTATTTTGTTCTCAAAGTCAGCATACCCTGTCCATCTTGAATAAATGATACTCCCATTCCGTGAAACGGCCACACTGCCCATAAACTTATTGTTTGTCTCAAGGGCATCAAAGTATTTGTCGAGTTTGGTTTTGTCAAGGTACTGGGCCAGTCCGGACTGGCACAAGATCCCAATTAACAATGCTGTAAAAAAAGCTCTTTTCATCCGTATATAATTTATTTTAAAGGTTCCCGCCTATGCGGGAGAACCGCACATGTTTGACTTTGTCGAGCTCGCAAGCTCGGTTGAAAATTATATACATATATGTTTGTGTATTTGATACATGTGGGTTTCATTTGTGATTTTTTTGAGGACGAAAGTTACACAAGAATATGAGTCCTGAAAAGAATTTTTCGCAGAGTTCCGCAGATGAAGGCGCAGAGTTCCGCAGATTTTATATTTCTGTAGATATTCTTTGTAGTCTGCTCCATCCATCGCCTATCGCCTTTAGTACATAATACATTGACTGACTGCCAACTGCCAACTCTTCCCATGTGTCCTTTATTGTTTTAATTTATTGTCTTTCCGGAGGTAGTTGATTATTCTTGCATCATTTCTCGGGTCAGGACCCTGGAACTGGGGCCAGTTGACAGGGTAGCCAAGGGTGACTCTGATTTTTGAATCAAAGGCTAATGGATCAATTGATATCCAGTCAAGTCCAAGCGAGGAATAGCCGGGCATGAAATAACCCGAATAAATTATTTGTTTATTGATGGTTAATGAAAATGCAGTTCCCTGGGTACCCCATTTTATCTGGCGCAATTCCTGGGCCTTTGATTCGGATATCTGGAAATAATACTCAGTTGAATCATACAGAATGATATCGTTGTAAGAGATAATCGGATTCTCCGATAACTTTTCACTACCTGAAATGATCTCAGCTCCTGGTGATTTCTTCAGATAATCTGTCAGCAGGTAGATTTCCAGTCCGGATTCAGATTGTTTTTCACAGCTCACAAGTGCTGAAGTGATTGCGGTAATTATTATAAACAGGCTTTTCATTGGATGGTGTTGCATAATAGAATGATTAAGAAAGATTAAAAAAGGTTGCGTTTACTGACTGAGGTTGAAGGATCGGATAATTAAACATCATGCTTCTTAAATTGATCACTTAGTCAAAGTCGGGAGTTTTTGAATAATCGCTCCCGGCGAAAAATTCTTGAGAGCCTCATCCCAACTTGCCAAAAAGAAAGATGCACACCCGACACCTGGGGTGTCGACTTCCATCCCGATAGCAATCGGGAGCCCGGGTCTCACCCCGGGAAAAGGGCACCACACAAAATTTGCAACCCTGGAAGGGTTGACTTTCAATTACATATTCAAATTGTTTTGCTGTTTTGTGATGTAATGCTAACTTAAAACCGAACTCCTATGAAATCTGAAGGCCACCCCTCCAGGGTTGGACTGGTTATAATGCCCCTGCCCCGGGTGGGACCGGGGCTACTGAAAGCCCAGCCCTCAAGGCTGGAGAACTGCCGGTCCAATTAATTTATTACCGCCCAAACACCCACTTAATAATGGCCGGGGTACATATATTTTAAGCAAAAATTCAGATGACATCAAATATCTCTAAGGTTGATCAGATTTAAATACTGATTGTCTGAACGGGATACTTTATTATTTCTTTATTTTCAGATGGACCATTTACTGGATGTCGAGAGAATCTGAGATCCTTGCACGACAGCCCTGGCCCACACAGGCATGAATAATGTTCTCTGAACATCTCCCAATTCAACTTTGATTTTCATGAACTTTCAGGATAGTTTAAGTAATAAATTTTAGTTGCCGGTTGCTTGTTATTTAAAATCTTTTGAAAAATTCCAGAATCATATATCACATACTGACCAATATAAGAATCGGATTATCTGTCTCTTTAATATTACCTGCCATTGCTTCAAGTTGTTTTTTCTTATCAGGAAATTTTGGATCTGAGTTTTTAAAGGTATCGGAAGCGATGTAATTTTTAAGTTCCATTGCTTCCACCATGGCAATAACTGTATTATCATCTTTTGTGGTGATGGGCAGAATGGCAGGTCCCCCGTCCAGATCATTGATCAAACCTTTTTCAGAATCAATAAAGGCCTTGAAATCATCTTTTTTTGATCCGATGAATGCATTAACCTTTGAACCTTTGTATAAAATGAACTCAGTCTGAACTTCATAATAAACATAATTTCCAAATTCAAACAGATTAAATGGATTTATGTATTTTTTAATTATATACAGTCCTTCAGTTTTTGACATGATTTCCGGCGTGATGAGTTTATCGCCTGCTTCTATTACTATATGCGGGGTGAAGCACATATTATCAAATGCAAAAATGGTATCACAGTACACTTCTTTGGAAAATATCCGATTGTTGAATTTATAGAACAGGACTTCATGGTTAAATCCGAAAGCGGAAGCAGGATGCCGGGTAAACGGGTATTTGTTGGGAAAGCTCTTCAAAAGAATCCCGTTTGTATCGATCACATTAAAACTGTTTACGATATCTGCAAGATTATTCTGGTTGTAACAGAGGAATTTGCCGTCGGAATAGCTAAATTCCACCGCTTTACGTACAAGAGGAGATTTAAAGGTACTGACCAGTTCGCCATCCCCGGAGTATTTAAAGAACATTTCTTTCCAGGCATCTGCGGTATATATTTGTCCGCGTTCATCGGTTTCTATATCGTGGCAGACCAGAAATTCATTGGGACCGCGTCCCATGGTACCTATCTTTCTGTCGAAAGACCCATCATCCCTGAATTTTAGTATTGTAGTATAATGCTTTATTATAAAAAAACCATCCGCTGACAAAATCTTGTAACCGCCTATTGGACTGTAATTCCCATCTATCAGGCTGCTATCGTTTGTTTCCAGGGGGATATACTCAATGTTTTTAAATCCCAGGTCGGAGAGTTTCACTGTCGTAACTTCCGGAAATGTTTTTAAATCAAATGTTTTCAGTTTCTCTTCCTTGTTGGTCTCATTTTTACAGCCTGCCGTGAACACTGAGATAATCAAAATGATAATAAGTGCTGGAAATGCTTTCATTGGTATTTGTTTAAAAGAGCTGATGCAAATAGTCATTAAAATTTGAAAGTACCCCTTTCCCCTATGGTTAACCGGCCCCGTATCATCCCGCATCCCGGCTGAATGTGGTCAGGACTTACTGCTTTTGCAAGCGGGCGAACCTGAATACAAAATATGAACGGAGATTCATCATGAACTCCATCAGTCCCCTGTAAGGGATTACAATGTCACCTTTTTCCACCTGCTTCCGGTATTCCGGGATATAGTCATTGAGTGATTTCATTGGTCAGTTGGTTTTTTGATGGGTAAATCCGCATGAAAGGCAGAACGTCCGGTGAATGCAAAGTGTCGATCCGCATCGCGGACTACCCTGTTATCTTGCACAAGCCTGAATTTTCAATCCACGAACCGGCCCCGGGTGTTAAATACTACAAACTGGCTAACAAAAGGTTTATCAGCGAATCAAAAATACTACAAACGGCAGAGAATGTCAAGTGATTGTCCGGCATAATCAGTACAAGGCAACTCATGTCAGCATTACTCATATCTTAATGCCTCCGCCGGATTCCGGTTGGCAATCCTGTAATAATTTATGGCGGCAACCATCGCCACCAGAATCAGTATTGCAAGGCTGCATAAAGCGAAAAGCCACCAGCTAAGCGGCACTTTTACTGCAAAATTCTGCATCCATTTGTTAACAGTAAACCACACACCGATCAGACCTGCCAGGACGGAAGGTATTGCAATATACTCCAGCCCGAGAATAAAAATCCTGAGGATATCTGACATCGTGGCGCCGTTTATCTTGCGTATGGCAAGCTCTTTCTGGTGCCTCGTTGCCTCGTTCGTCGTATAACCCAGCAACCCTATAATTGTAATGAGCAGAATGACCACATTCCCTGCCATCAAAGCATTGCGAAACCCCCTCTGCGTGCTGTAATTGTTCTGGAGCTCTTCATCAAGGCTGCTGACCGAGGCATCCCTGTGAGGCATACCCAGGTTCATCACCTCCGCTATCTTCTTTTTTATTCCTGCTTCTGATCCCTCATTGACTTTCACCAGAATTTTGAATGGTGATGCAGGATTTTCAATTTTAGTCTGCAAAGCCCTCTCTTCAGGCAGGTAAAAAAACACCGAAGGACGGAGGTCGGGTTCAGCCATCGAATTAATAATGAAATCAGGAAAAACACCGCGTACGGTCGTTGAGCCATGTTCGGTTATCTCAAGCTGCTTTCCGACAACCCCTTTATTCCAGCCGTTGTTGATCTTCAGCAGCTCTGCTCCTTTTTCGCTTATAATAACATCATTGACGGCAGCATTTTCCGGGGAGAAATCCAACCCTTCCGAAACCCTGATACCAAGAATTGAAAGGTAGTTTTCATCAGCCACGTAAAAATCAGCCACATTGAACAAATCCCTCTGTCCATCCGGCGACAACACATTGTTTCCCGAAGCGCCATCAACAGGCAAAACATAACCCAGACCCACCTTTTCCACCTCAGACATCTGCCTTAATTCATTAAGTACGGCAGAAATCTTGTTGCCTTCCATGCCTACAGTTGAACCGTAATAGACTCCCTCTGTCCGGTATCCGTGATCTGCATTCTTCATCCTGCTGAACTGCATCGCGACAATGATCATCAACGTCAGGATAAACGATGCACCTGCGAACTGGATGGCGAGCAGTGCCAGTTTCCATCTGTTGCTTTTAAGCTTGTACGACCGGAAAATGGTTGCCACCGGGATGCGCGAGAAAAACCTTCCGGGAAGATAACCGGTAATAACCACCAGCACCGCGACAATTAGCAGCAACGGCCATAAAACGTAAGGATTCAGGGTGGCGAGGATGCTGTGCTGGAGCTGTGATTCAACCACCGGTTTCAGCGCTGCTATGATGAGAACAGCCGCGGTTACGGAAATGAAGAAAAGTATCAGGGTCTCTATGAAAATCATTTGCTGCAGTCTCCCCGTCTGAGCGCCAAAAGTTTTATGGATTGCAGATGATTTAGCCCGGTTTACCAGCGCACTAAGTGTCAGCAGGATATAGTTCATGAGCGAAACAAAGAGCACTGCAAAGGCTATGGTACTCAGAATGATGATCATATCCCTGACATTATCGGCATATATTTTTCTGATGGGCAGGAAGCTGTATTTCAGAATCATACCTCCCTGCTCTTCTTCAAGCCGCACAATGTCCTGGTGCACCTCCTGCATCTTCCTGACGGCCGGAGCAAGGCTTTCGGGAGTGAATCCCGGCTCCAGTTTTACGCAGGTGTAGTACCGGTCATTGCCCAGCCAGTTCGAGGTTCCGTCCCACGTAAAATGCTTTGTTGAAACCATAGAGATAAGTACATCGTAATGAAAATTGGTATTCTCAGGCAGATCTTCAAACACACCAGCTATTGTCAGTTTCTGATCGGGGTACCTCTTCAGGGATATTACCTTCCCGATAACCTCTCCTCCGATTGCTTCAGAAATTTTATCCGATACCATGCATGACATGGGTGTTTTTAATATCTCCCCCGGGTTTCCGCTTACAACCGGACGGGGCAGTACATCAAAAAGGAATTCATCGGCCAGGGAGACTTCCGCTTCGTAGCTGTTCAGGTTTTCGGTATAGAAGACATTCTTTCCTATGGAATTCAGGCGGCAGGCTTTTGCAATGCCAGGAACCTCTGCTTTCAGGCCGGGACCGATTGCACCACTGACCCTTGGATAACTCATCAGCTTTTCCGATGACTTGTCAGGCCTGAAGTTTTCATGTACAACATAAATACGCCCGGCATCAGGATAAAAGCTGTCATAGCTGTAATAATATAATACTTCTGCCAGCAGAATGATCCCGAAAGCCAGTCCCGCGGCCAGGGAAATGATACGTGTAACAGTGTACTCTCCCTTTCGGAACAAGGGACGAATTGCCAGCCTGAATCTATTCATGAAAAGCTTTTTTATGGGTTACTATAACAAAGAGACATGAATAATTCCCTTTCGCTGCATTCCTGCATGAATTCCATAAAGGCTGCCTGGCAGGCAGAAACGGACACCGCACTCCTGAAGGCTGGTTTATTGCCCTGCCCTATAATATGCTGCCACATACGGGGCTGGAAGAAGGTGAGATTTGAGTGTCGGGCTGTAAGTTCATTAATTGAATCATCCACCGTGTAAGGCAAAGAATATTATTTGGTTTTTTCATTTTTACCTTCTGATTTAAGGGCAGGGAAACGCTGATAAGGTTCTCCCGATACTACTCTAATGGTATTAAATATCGAAAATATGCAGTTCACCAGGAACACCAGGATCAGTGGAATGGGCTGACCAGCGTTCCAGTAAATCCATGATGTGGCAAGAATGGCTACCCATACTTTCAGCTGGAAGCTGACGGCATCACGAAAGTGTTCGGACATTCCTTTTATTTCATCTTTTTTATAATGCCATATTATCACGGCAGGGAAGATAAGAGGAATAATACCACTGAAATGTAGCAGTCCCAGCCAGTTATTTGAATTTGCCTGTTTGATTTCCTGTTCTTCATCCGGTTCATTCTCCACAAACATGTATAATCAACTTCAAGAGCTTTGGCGATCATCTGAAGGGTATAAGCCCGGGGGTCTACTTCCCCGTTCTCAATCCGTTGTATTGTTCTGGCACTGACTTCGGTTTTATCAGCCAGTTCTTCCTGTGTCATACCCTTTTTGATTCTTAATTCTTTGATCAGTTTTCCTGTTTCCATTTTATTTTTTTATTCAAATGTCAGCTATATCAGGGTAACTTTCCAACTACAAAAACACGACATTTACACGACATTTGCAAAATACTGCCAATACTCCAATGGAAGGGTTGCGAAAAAGACTATTGATAGCGGCAGATTTCAATATGTTCAGGCTTTTTTTTAACCGGGCTGAGTCATCCGGGAGGCAAGTACTAAAAAGTATATGAGTTGTTCTTCTTTAAGTATATCCTTCGCTGTTATAGTCCCCTTTGGATTTTTCCCCCGGGACTAAAGTCCCGACAACAGAGAGGGGGGCTTTCTGAACCGTCAGCTGAAG